>JAYOKZ010000003.1:92602-113370 GCA_038120095.1 Gemmatimonadales bacterium | reverse complement strand
TGTCCAGGTCCAGCATGTCGACCGGATAACCCGTCTTCTCCGAGACCACCTCCAGAGCCATCGCCGTCACGTCCACGGCCGGGGCAACGGGCACCGGCGCGGGTGGCGCACTGACCACCTCGGGTGCGGGCGGCGTTACAGGGGGAGGTGAAACAGTTTCGACGACACTCGGCGCCGATGCCGGAACAGCGGGAGCCGCTTCGACTGGAACCGCCGTCTGAGGAACGATTGCGGGAACCGGCGCCGCCACGATTGGAGCGACAGGTACTGACGCGCCGACCCCGGAGGTTTCCTGACCGAGAGCCCGAGCTGCCAGGTTCAGGAAGTTTCTGTGGCTCTCCGCCATGAGCTCCTGATATCGGCGATGAGCTTCGATCGTCACCTGGTGCACCTGCGCACTGAGAACCGGATCAGCGGTTGGCGGCACGGGTGCCCGCGGGGCTGGAGCAGGAGCCACCGGAGCGGAAGCCTTCTCCGCCGGAAGATTACCTGACGGCGGCGTCGCCACTGCGCGCGGCGCAGTGGGTACCTCGGTCGCTTCCGGATTCGGCGTAGCGCGACCGGCCGCACCGTTCTCGGGTGGATACGGTCGGTCGTGATTGAAGCCAGTGATCATGATTTCGAACGGCTTCGCTTCCGGGGGAGCCTCGGGCACCCGATACCCCTCCGAAAGCGCTGAGAGGTTCATGTCGATTCCTTCCGCAGCGAGCGCGCCAAGGCCTCGCCACAGCGGCCGCAGGCCACCGACCTTCTTGTCATCGAGAGAAACTGCGACGTGTGCCCGATCCCCGAGGCACCGCCCGATCAGCTTGGTCAGAACAGCCCCAGGGCCGACCTCCACGAAGTGTGTGACCCCCGAGGCATACATCGCGTCGACCATCTCGCGAAAGCGCACGGGAGACGCGAGCTGGTCAGCCAGCAGGCGGCGACCGGCCTTCGCGGTCTTGGGATACACCTCGGCCGTCTTGTTCGCATAAACATCCATCGAACCGGACCTCCACTGCACACCGGCCAGATGCTCATGGAACGGCTCACAGGAGCTGGCCACGATGCTGCTGTGGAACGCAGACGCTACCGGGAGCCGGATCGTCCGTAATCCCGCACTCTTGAGCTTTTCCGTGACCGCATCGATCGCCTCGACCGATCCAGCAAGCACCACCTCCGTAGGAGCATTGTCGTTCGCAACGACCACGTTGTCCGATGCGTCGATCAGACTGCCAACGGTCGCGGCATCGCTCGGCACGGCGATCATGGCACCGGCGGTGCTCGCGGCGGCTTCGGCCATCAGCTCGCCGCGCCTCCGGGCCGTGGACAGGAGCGCATCCTCATCGATCCGCCCGGCAGCGGCGAGCGCCGAAAGTTCACCAAAGCTGTGGCCTGCAACCGCGTCCGCCTCCACCCCAAGTGAGCGGAGCAGACGGAGGAGACCGAGGCTCACCGCTGCGATCGCGGGCTGAGCCGTTGCCATGGCCGTGACGTTCGCGGACTGCCCTGCCCGTTCCTCATCCGAAAAGGCGGGAGGTGGGAATACCGCTCGATCGAGTCGGTCGTCCGCAAACTCAGCCTGGTCAGCCGCGGCGTCCCAGACAGCGCGAACCCCATCGAACGTCATGGCCGTATCGCCCCCCATGCCCACGTACTGGCTTCCCTGACCGGGGAACACGAATGCGAGCTTGCCGACGGACGACGCCCCGAAGCCGAACCGGATGTCCGGATCGCGCAGGGATTCGACACCGCCCGTCGCAACAGCGTCAGAGGCCTTTGAGAGCTTCGCACTCAACTCGTCATGGTCGCTGGCCACGATCGCTACGCGGGCGCCGGCCTTCGCTTCAAAGGCCTCCGCCGCCTCGGCTGCGATCCGCCCGAGCGGGTGACCTGCTTCGACTTGTAACGCCGTTTCCGACAGGCGGGCGATCAGGCCGTCCCGATCAGCAGCGGACAGCACGACCAGCTCATCCGACCAAGCTCGAAGGCGCTCTGGACGACGGCCCGGCCCCGTATACTCCTCCAGGGTCACATGAAAATTCGACCCGCCGAAGCCGAACGAGCTGACCGAGCCACGGCGCGGATGATCGCTCCCTCGAATCCAAGGACGCGCTTCGGTATTGATGTACAACGGCCCATCGTCGAGTCCGAGCTGAGCGTTCGGCTTGGACACCTTCAGTGTGGGCGGCAGCACTCGATGGTGTAGCGCCAGAGCGACCTTGATGAGACCGGCAGAGCCCGCCGCGGCTTTCGTGTGGCCGATCTGCGACTTGACGGAGCCGAGCGCGCACCACGCCCGCCCATCTTCATTCGCCGGACCGAACACCGACGTCAGGCCGCGCGCCTCGGCGGCGTCACCGGCCTTGGTCGCGGTCCCATGAGCCTCGACGAGTTCGACCGTGGCCGGGCTGTAGTCGGCGTGCTCGTACGCACGACGAAGCGCTTTGGCCTGACCTTCGGGGCGGGGCGCGTACACACTGGATCCCTTCCCATCCGAAGACGCTCCGAGGCCGCGAATGACTGCATAGATCTCGTCGCCGTCACGCTCCGCATCCTCCAGACGACGGAGCGCGAGCATCCCTACGCCCTCCCCGATCAGCGTTCCGTCCGCATCTTCGGAGAACGGGCGGCAGTCTCCCGTCGGAGAGAACGCGGGCGTCTTCGAGAAGCACATGTACATCAGGATGTCGTTCAGTGCGTCCACGCCACCCGCGATGACCATGTCGCTGTCGCCCAAATACAGCTCGTGCAGCCCGGCCTGAAGCGCCGAAATGGAGCTGGCGCATGCGGCGTCCGTCACGAAGTTCGAACCCCCGAGGTTGAGCCGGTTCGCTATACGACCCGCAACCACGTTTCCCAGGAGGCCGGGGAACGTGCTTTCCTGCCAAGGCTGGTAGTGGTCCTTGATGAGCTGGACGATCTCCTGAACCCGGCTCTCCGGAAGGCCCGCCTGACGAAGCGCGTTGCGCCAGATCGGGTGATGGAGCCGTGACCCCATCTCCACGACAAGCTCGGTCGCCGAGGCGACGCCCAGGATCACACTCGTCCGGCTGAGATCCGCCTCGTCCGAGTACTTGCCCGCATCCTCCAGAACCCGCTTCGCCGCGATCAGCGCGAGAAGCTGAGCCGTATCCGTCGCCGGAATCGTCGTCGGCGGCATCCCGAACTCCATCGGGTTGAACGCCACCGGATTCAGGTATCCGCCACGTTTGGCATACGTCATGTCCGGAGCGCTCGGGTCCGGATCGTAGTAGTCCTCGATCAGCCACGCGTGCGGCGGAACGTCGGTCAGGCGATCCGTAGCCGAGACGATGTCACGCCAGAAGCCGAGCAGATCCTGACTCCCTGCGAACAGGGAGCTCATTCCGACGATGGCAATGGGAGGTGAGGTGGACATCTATGCTCTCAACAATAGTGGACGAGACTCAGCGGAGTGGCCGCGGAGCGAACGTGGTGTCGGCCGGTCCCACGGGCACACCGGCCAGGCGTAGCTGGTGGGCGCGCGTCAGCCACGCGGCACCCTCCATGAGGTTCAGTCCGATCTGAACTGTCGTGCGCTGGTCGACAGGCTCGAGGAAGCTCCCTTTTGCCCAGTCGTTGAAGGCGCCCATCGCAGGGCCGCACCAGATCTGGTAATCACCACGGCGGGCCTCTTCCCCGGAACGGGCCCACTGGGCGCCCATGAAGAGATACCAGCGGAAGATGAGCGCCATGCGGTGCTTCGGATCGTTCCCTGCGCGCTCGATTTCCCGAGGGTCTCGGCGCTCGAAGAACGACACCGTATCGGCCCAGATCTCGTCGACCGACCGGCCGAGGATCTTCTGCTCCATCGACACGCGCTCGTCTTCTGGCATCGCCTCGATCGAGTCGTACGTGCGGAAGACCCGGTAGAGTTCCTTCCCTCGCTGGGCGAACATCGTGCCGCGCTTGAGCACCTGGACCTCAACCCCCATCTCGAACATGTCGGCGGCCGGAGCCATGGCTACATCGGTCATCGATGCCGTCGCGAGCATCCGACGGCCATCATCGGACAGAGCCGATTCCACTGCAGCCTGGTTCACCGAGCCCGTCACGACATAGGCGGCTCCGGTCGCGAACGCGGACGCGATCGCCGCAGGCGTGCCCAGACCGCCTCCAACCCCGACACGGGCAGGCTGCGCGTAGCCGAATTCTGCGGAGACGTCCTGAGCGAGGTCGAGGATCATCGGCAGGAGAACAGGGAGGGGTCGATTGTCCGTGTGGCCACCTGAATCGGCCTCTACCGTAATATCCTCCGCCACTGGGACGAGTCGAGCGAGCGCCGCCTCTTCGGCCGTGAGCTTCCCGGCGTCGACGAGCGGCGCCAGCATGGACTCCGGTGCCGGTGACAGGAAGGGACGCGCCACCTCGACACGAGAAATTTTCGCGAAGATGTGCGTGCGACGCTGGATCGACCCGTCCGCGGCACGGGTCAGGCCCCTGGCGGACAGATACACAATGGCAGGCTGCAGGCGCATGAACGCCGACGCCGAAATGTTGGAGACACCCCGCGCGAGCATCAACTCGGCGAAGTCCATCTCCATGTGCGGTTCCTGGGGACTGTGGATCAGATTGGCACCCCAGTTCCGGATACCGGTCCCAAGCGCCCTCTGAATCTTCTGAATGGCCTCATCGATATCCGGAATCGAAAGTCCGGCGCTGCCGAAAAACGCCATCAAGCCCGCCTGAGCGCCGGCGATGACCATGTCCGCAGAGGCGATCCCGCGAGCCATTTCACCTACGACGTAGGGAAAGCGGCAGCCGTGCGCCCGATTGAAATCCCGGTCGCCCAGCCACTCGGGGTAAACGGGAGGCAGCACGCCGACGAGTCTCTCGTCGGGCCCCGGACCGGCGATGAGCGCTCCATCCGCTGACATCTCGACCGCTCGGGTCCCAGCAGGTCCGGTGACCACCCCGACAGGAGCCCTGACCGGGACGCCTCCCGGGCCCGGATGCGACCGGGACACGTCGGCGTTGGCCGGCGGCGCGGCATGCTGCGCGACAGTCGTCACGGTGTCCTCGCTCGGGCACACAATCGTGCGTCGAAGCTGCGTCGTAGTTCCATCGACTCCTGGGGTCGGGGACTCCGTCTCAGACGTGGGTCCCGGGCGTATGCAACAGAGAAAGAATCTAACGGAAAACGAGGCCGTTCCGGGCGAACAACCTAGATCGCGGGGTCGAACGGGGCTACCGACCGACTCCTTGCCCGATCAGGGAGGGTGTCGTCACTGGATCCCGGCGTGCGCGGGTCCGCTGCTCGAAGGCGTAACCCAAACCGGGAAGTCGCCCCTCGCTGAAGGCCGGACCCAGGAACGAGATCCCCACCGGAACGAACGCATGAATCGGATAACCGCCCGGGAGGATCTCATGCTCATCGACGAATCCTGGTCGTGGCACGGATCATCTCACGGACATCTCGTGCCTTGCCCGCGTCCTCCAGGGCTGCCCACATGACGTCTACGAGGTGAGCGTCAACGAAGCCCGAAGGGGTACCGCCCGAGCCCGGGCTGGAGAGACCCCGGTCGTGCCGGAACGCGTCCACGGACTGTGCGATTTCCTCATCGTAGCGCATGGATTCTGCGTTCCGCTCCACCACGGCCTCAGTGGATCGGTAGTACCCGAGCGCATGCATGAGCACCCTCACCTGCCAGACGTCATTGCCCGTCGGCAATGAGAGCTCCCGGAACCCCAGCGTACCCGAGACCGTGTCATAAATCCGTCGCACCTCGGCGACCGGGGTCGGATGCTCGCAGACATTGATATGGACCGTCTGACCGTCATCACGACGTGCCATGCCCTCACGAGGATCGACGACGACGACGGAAGCGGACTGCATTCGCCCGACCCGACGGTCCCCACCCATCGCCTGACCAGCTTCAAGTGCGGCCACCAGACGATCCGCGAGGTGGCGGCCACTTCCTTCACTCGCCTCGAACGTCTCCGCGACTGCGTCCACGACCTCTGCTCCGACCAGGACGTTGCCCTGAGCAGCGTAGTTGGGACCCGAGCGGTGACCTGCCCAGTCACCGGGACCACTACCCGTGAACTGCGCGGCCCGCCCATCCACGGAAACCACGCCGACCTGCCGATTCTCACGTCCCTCATCTGCTGCCGTAGCCGCGTTCAGAGCATCCCGGGGGGACATTCCACTCTCCAGCATATCCAGCAACTCCGCACCGTACGCCGTTCGAGTAGAAGCCTGCGTCGCCACGGCACCTACGCCCACCCTCACCCATGGGACGCCGTTGCCCACACAGGCATTGCGCGTCGTGACCGCAACGCCCGACTCTCCCGTTTCGGGATCGACCGCGGCGATCGAGAACGTGTGAAAGACCAGTTCCTCACCCCACGAGACAGGCTCCTGGCCCGCGAGGGGCACGGCAACCATGAGCGACGCGACGACGACAGGAACGGGCACGGGGCGAAAGGCTCGGGTGTGGTCGCTCATGGATCCAGATCGATGGCTGGAGGAGTGATGAACTGAGTTCGCGGAGGTTGAGCGCCGGAGCCCCGGACGGCAAGCGGTCGCAGCCTCCTGACGCAAAGCCGCGTCCTTGAGGTAGGAGGAGGGCCGGGTAGCGCACGAGAGCCGACCTCGCACTATCATGCCTCTGCCACGCAACGACCTCATGGAGACCATGGCGATGGGCCTGTTCGACAAGATCAGAGGCGAGTTCATCGATGTCATCGAATGGACAGATTCCAGCCCGAACACTCTCGTACACCGCTTCGAACGTCACAACAACGAGATCAAGAACGGCGCTCAATTGACCGTTCGTGAAGGCCAGACCGCCGTGTTCGTCGATGAAGGCCAACTCGCCGACGTGTTCGGACCGGGGATGTACACGCTCGAAACCGAGAACCTTCCGATTCTATCGACCCTCAAGGGTTGGAAGTACGGATTCGAGAGCCCGTTCAAGGCCGAGGTCTACTTCGTGAACACGCGTCAGTTCACCGATCAGAAGTGGGGCACCAAGAACCCCGTGACCATGCGGGACCCCGAGTTTGGCCCCGTGCGTGTCCGAGCGTTCGGGACGTACGCCGTGCAGGTCGCCGATCCCGCGCTGTTCCTGAGGGAAATCGTGGGCACCGATGGTCACTTCACGGCGGAGGGGATCACGGATCAGATTCGCAACGTCCTCGTTGCACGCTTCTCGGATGCACTCGCGTCGTCGGGCATCCCGGTTCTGGACATGGCCGCGAACTATGACGAGCTCGGGACCCGCCTGTCTGACCGAGTTCAGAGCGACATGGATGGGTACGGAGTTGCCCTCCGCACACTCCTCGTCGAGAACATTTCGCTGCCATCCGCGGTGGAAGAGGCACTCGACAAGCGCACGAGCATGGGCGTGCTCGGCAATCTGGATACGTACACGAAGTACCAGACCGCCGAAGCGATCGGCGACATGGCGAACAATCCGGGTGGTGGTGCTGCCGGGGCGGGCATGGGCGCCGGGATGGGCTTTGCGATGGGCAATCAGATGGCCCAGGCCATGACACCGGGAGCTGGAGCTCCTCAGGGTAGCGGAGCCGCACCGCCCCCGATCCCGAGCGGGCCTGCCTTCTTCGCTGCGATCGGTGGTCAGCAGGCGGGACCCTTCGATACGGCGGCGCTCAAGGCTCAGATCGAGAGCGGAAACGTGAGCCGCGAGACGCTGGTGTGGACCGAGGGAATGGCGGAGTGGGCTCCGGCCGATGGGGTCGAGGCCATCCGCAGCCTGTTCGCTTCGACGCCACCTCCCCTTCCGGGGCAGTGATCGCCACGTCGAGTCGGACCTGATCCGTGACGCCGTCGATCCAGGTCGCCCGAACCTGTGGAACCCGGCATGGCCGCTGAAGCAAGGCAGTTTCCGTGCAAGGAATGCGGAGCGCGCGTTGAGTTCGCACCCGGCGCCGACGCACTCGAGTGCCCGTACTGCGGCACCCAGACCCCGATCGCGTCCTCCTCCGATGGCATCGACGAGCAAGATCTGCTGGCAACCATGGCAGAGCATCTCGGCGAAGACGCCTCGACCGAGGACGTAGCATCCGTCCAGTGTGGGTCATGCGCGGCGCTGGTCGAGCCTTCGCCCTCTCAGGAGGCGTTCCCGTGTCCCTATTGCGGCTCGAGCATCGTGGCTCGGGCGACATCGACGAGGTTGATCAAGCCGGCGGCACTGCTCCCATTCAAGATCGACCGGAATCATGCCACGGAGTTGTTCCGGGAGTGGATCAAGGGGCTCTGGTTCGCGCCTGATGCCCTGAAGAGAATGGCGCGACTCGATGGCCGGCTTCAGGGACTTTACGCGCCCTACTGGACGTATGATGCGGACACGGTCAGCACCTACACGGGACAGCGCGGTGACAACTACACGGTGACGCGAACGCGTACCGTCACGCGCGACGGCCGAACCGTGACGGAGACCTACCAGGACACCGAGATCCGTTGGTCTGCTGCCTCCGGCCGCGTGGCGAGGGCATTCGACGACATGCTCGTCGTCGGTTCGACTTCACTCCCGCGCGACCTGGCAGAGGAGCTGGAGCCGTGGGATCTCACCAACCTCGTCGCGTACGCCGATGAGTACCTTTCGGGGTTCACCGCCGAGCGCTACCAGATCGACGTGAAGGCAGGATGGAATCGGGCGACGGAGCGGATGGACGACGTCATTCGTGGCGACGTGCGCCATGACATCGGCGGGGATCACCAGCGTATCCTCTCTCTCAATACGCGTCACCGTGACATCACGTTCAAGCATGTCCTCCTTCCGATGTGGATCTGCTCGTATCGATATCGAGAACGGGTCTTCCGCTTTCTGGTGAACGCCCGGTCCGGAGAGGTTCAGGGACAGAGGCCCTGGAGCTGGGTCAAGATCACGCTCTCGGTCATCGCAGCGGCGGCCCTGGCGCTTGGACTCTGGACCGTGTTCGAACGCTGAAGGAGAGGCTCCTCAGAGGCGTCGCACCGGGAAACAGTCGAGGACTTCGCCTGTAAGACCGACATGCCGTCTCGGCTCGTGACTTGTCCCTGCCGCGCAGGCCGGGCATGCTTCCGGCCGGACATGATGGAAAATCCTTTGCGGACAGGGGCGCGCCGCCCCTGCCCGACCTTGTGAACAGAGGCTGGTATGAAGCGGATATGCATGATGCTCGCAGCTGCTGCAGCGGCAGTTGGGTGGGCTACCCCCTCAAGCGCCCAATCCTTCGGCAATGCCATGGTCGTCAGTGGTGACCAGATCATCGTCGGCGAACCCGTGTACGAGATGCGGTCTGGCGTCTCCTACGTCTTCGAACGCGATGGGAATGGAGACTGGGTGCAGAGTCAGATGCTCGAGCCGTCCGATGCATCGGCTGCGAATCGATTCGGGATCAGCCTTGCGGCTCAGGATGACCTCCTGCTCGTATCCGCCACCCGCGTCGATGGCGGAACGGGCGCGGTCTACCTGTTCGAGAACGATGGCGGAACCTGGCAGGAAACCGGACGCATCGTCACGGATGACCGCAGCCCCGCGGACAGTCTGGGGAGCGGCCTCGACATCGATGGAGACTGGGTAGCAGTCGGAACGATCGCCCAGAACAGCGGGCGTGGGGCCGTCTACACCTTCCGGCGTGACGGCGACAACTGGGTCCAGCATTCGAAGCTGGCGCCCGGACAGCTCATGCCGGAATCCCGCTTCGGTGCGAAACTCGCCCTCTCGGGCGAACACCTCCTCGTCTCCGCCCCGGCAGCAGATGACGGGCAGGGTGCCGTCTATCAGTTCCGGTATGACGCCGATACCGATTCCTGGGTCGACGGCGGCACACTTCAGGCACCACTCGTGAACGCCCAGGCCAACTTCGGGGCCGACATCGCAATTTCCGATGACGTGGCGCTCGTTGGCTCACCGGGCAACATCGTCGGAATCGGATCCGTCGTCGCCTATCAATTCGACGGGAACGGATGGGAGCTGAGCACCATGCTGATCCCGTTCGAGGCCTCTGCTCAAACCGGCTTCGGCGGGAGCATCTCGTTCGACGGCGAAACGGCCTTGATCGGGGCCGCCTCGGCCGGCAACGGGCAGGGCCGACTCTTCACCTATACGTATCATGGCGAGGGAGCCGAGTGGACCCAGAGCACCCAGGCAGGAAATGGGGTCGATGCCCGCGAGTTCTTCTCGTCCGAGGTCGCAGTGGGGTTCGGCTTTGCGGTCGGCGCGGCGGCCAGAGCGGACAACGGCACGGGTGCGGCCTATGTGCTCAACCGGACTGACGATGGTTGGGAGACGGCCGGCACGCTCAGGGGGACGATGCTCGGCATCGACCCGATCGCAGGCGAGGAGGTACGGTGCTCCGAGGACGGCCGAGCCGACATGTTCGACTGCGAGCAGGTCGACCTCCTCTCCTTCATCCCTCTGGGGGACATGGAGGCTGAGCGGGGGATCAACACCAATGACGTCTGGGGATGGACCGACTCCGAGACGGGGCGCGAGATCGTCCTCGTCGGAATGACGAACCAGACGGCCTTCGTCGACGTGACCAACCCGGGAGCACCGGTCTATCTGGGCCGTCTCCCGATGTCAGAAGGTTCGAACGTGACGATCTGGCGCGACATGAAGGTCTATCGGAACCACATGTTCGTCGTGGCGGACAACGCGGGTCAGCACGGCATGCAGGTCTTCGACCTGACGCGTCTCCGCGGGCTCGACGGGACGGAGCCGGTGACCTTCACGGAGGACGCCAATTACGATCGGATTCACAGCGCGCACAACATCGTGATCAACGAGGACACGGGCTTCGCGTACTCGGTGGGCAGCAGCGGCGGCGGTGAAACCTGCGGCGGTGGTCTGCACATGATCAACATTCAGGATCCGCTGAACCCGACGTTCGCGGGCTGCTTCCAGGATATGACGACCGGTCGTGACCGGACCGGCTACTCCCACGATGCGCAGTGCGTGCTGTACCATGGGCCCGATGAAGACTATGCAGGGCGTGAAATCTGCCTCGGCGCGAACGAGACTGCGCTCTCGATCGCAGATGTGACCGACAAGGACGCGCCCGTTGCAGTCTCCATGGCCACCTATCCGAATGTTGCCTATTCGCATCAGGGATGGCTCTCGTCGGACCATCGGTACTTCTACATGGGTGATGAACTCGATGAAACCGGAGGGAACGTAGCAACGACGCGAACTCTGATCTGGGATCTGGAGGATCTCGACGATCCGATTCTCGCCCGGGAATTCATGGCCGAGACGAAAGCCACTGACCACAACCTCTACATCGTGGGCAACACGATGTACCAGTCGAACTACAAGAGCGGTCTCCGGGTGCTCGATGTCTCCGACCCGGAGAATCCGGTCCCTGTCGGCTCCTTCGACACGGTCCCGTACGGCGGTGACGACGCTCAGATGGATGGGTCGTGGTCCAACTACCCATACTTCCAGAGCGGTATCGTGGCCGTGACAAGCGGCTCGGAAGGGCTGTTCATTGTTCGCTATCGTCCTCGGACCATCTCGCAGTAGGGGGCAGATGGACATCTCGCGGCACGTCCGGCGGCTCCTGCCGCATCGACTCATCGCCCTGATCGCACTGGCGGGGGCACTCGCCTCCGTCAGTGCGGCGGAGGCGCAGGAACTCCTGTACGTCGCCAGCCAGGAAGACGTAACCGTGGCGATCATCGACATGGGCACGAACGAGCTCGTGGCGACGGTGGACCTCAAGGAGTTCGGATACTCCGAAACGGCGAAAGCCCACCACACGGCCGTCGAGCCGGATGGGTCTCACTGGTACGTCTCGCTCATCGCCGCCGGGAAGGTCCTCAAGTTCGATCGGAATAACCGCCTGGTCGGCGAGGCGGACTTCGAGACCCCGGGGATGCTCAGTCTCGATCCCGAATCGGACCTCCTCTACGTCGGGCGGTCCATGGCGGCCGTGAACCCGCCTCAGCGGGTCGGCGTCATCAGTCGCACCACGATGACGATCGACGAAGTGGACGTCTTCTTCCCCCGTCCGCACGCCATGATCGTCGACACGGAGCGCGATCGCTTCTTCTCGGCCAGTCTCGGTCAGAACTCGGTTGCGTACGCCCCACTGGGTGCCGAAGAGGTCGACCTGATCGGACTCGACGGGATGAACCATATGCTCGTGCAGTTCGCGATCTCCCCTGACGGACACTGGATGGTTGCGGGCGGACAGATGACCGGTGACCTCCTGGTTTTCGATCTGACGGGTGACGAGCCTGAGCTCGTGAACTCCGTCGATGTCGGAGGGCAGCCGTGGCATCCGAGCTTCACACCGGACGGTGCCTTCCTCTGGATCCCGAACCATACGGCCAATACGGTGACCGTCGTCGACACGCGGCAATGGGTCGTCACCGACGTCATCACGCACCCCGGGCTGATCGAACCGCATGGCTCAGCGGTATCACCCGATGGATCGACCGTATACGTGTCCGGACGCAACGTCGCCGGCTCGTACCATCCTCGGGACGGCAGTGACGGTCGTCCTGGCACCGTCGTCGCCATCGACGCCGACACGCACGACGTCGTGGCTGTGATCGAAGTGGGCCGGTACGCGGCGGGGATGGCGGTCCGGTCTCCACGCCACGGGTCCTGATCGCGATGCCTCGCTGCAGACGTCACGTGTGGGTGGCGGTATCCGCCGCACTCTTCGCGGCGGGGTGTGCGTCCGGCACTCCCTCGACCGATTCGGGCGTTACCGTCCTGACGACTCCCTCGGGCGCTTCCGGCGCCTTCGGGTCTGCGTCCCCGGGGGAAGGGTACGTGCGCCACATCACAGGGATCCCCGTGGTGGACGAAGATGGACGCCACATTCTCCAGCCGTTCCTCGGGGGCTTCAACATCCCGCGACCACAGCTGATCGACATTGATGCCGACGGAGATCAGGACCTCTTCCTCCAGGAGAGTTCTGGAAGCGTCATGTTCTTCGAGCATGTTCCCGGTGCCGAGATACCCTTCCAGTGGCGCACCGACCGCTACCAGGACCTCGAAATCGGTGAATGGTACCGGTTCGTCGATCTCGATCGAGACGGTGATCACGATCTGCTCGCAGAGCGGCCGTTCAGCTACGTCCGTTATTATCGAAACGACGGAACCCGCCAGGCCGCACGCTTCGTCGAGGCTTCGGACACGATCCGCGACACGGAAAATCGGGCGATCTTCTCCGACCGTCAGAACATTCCCAACGCCACCGACATCGACGGTGATGGTCGAATGGACCTCCTCATTGGCCGACTGGAAGGGACGGTCACCCGTTACGAAGAGACGGGCACGGACGGGGACGGTGTTCCGCTGTTCGACCTGGTGACCGACCGATTCGAAGGCATCGAAATCGTAGCGCAACTGGGAAGTCTCCATGGCGCGAACACGATGGCGCTGGGCGACGTCGACGGTGATGGCGACGAAGATCTCTTCTGGGGCGACTACTTCGAGCCCGGAATCCTGTTCGTCGAAAACACCGGCTCACGGAACCGGCCGAACCTCCGAGGCGAGCCCCTTCCCTTCCCGACCGACGAGCCGATCCGGACGAGCGGCTACAATGCCCCTACCGTCGGTGACGTGGACGGCGACGGCGACGAAGATCTCCTCCTCGGCGTTCTCGGCGGCGCATACAATCCCAACACGACCACGGCCGACAACCTGCACTTCATCGAACAGGCCGAGCCAGGGAACTTCGAGCACCGCACGTCGCGTTTCCTGTCGACGATCGATTTTGGCGCGGAGACGATCCCCGTACCCGTCGACCTCGATGGTGACGGGGATCTCGACCTGCTTGTGGGCAACAAGATCGAGCAGGACGACACTCAAAACGGAAAACTGTACAGGCTGATCAACGACGGCTCCCCACGTATGCCCCGTTTTCGCTATGACGGAGACATCGACGTGGGTGGCGGATACCATCTCGTTCCCGCCTTCGGTGATCTCGATGGGGACGGCGACCTGGATGCGATCGTCGGCACATGGTCCGACCGGCTCCGCGTGTACAGAAACGACGCCACGGACGGCTCGATCGCCCTGACGTTCGTCGACTCGACCTCCATTGCGCTCTCGAGAGGCCGCAACGCGACCCCGACACTCGGAGACGTCGATGGTGATGGGGACCTCGACCTCTTCGTCGGAGAGAGTTCTGGTACGATCAACTTCTACGAGAACACGGGTACACCCCGGCGCGCCGAGTTTACGCTGGTCAGTGACGAGTACGGGGACTTCGACGTGGGACGCCGCAGTCTGCCGGTACTACGAGACGCCGACGGAGACGGGGATCTCGACCTCTACGTCGGCTCCGAGGGAGAGGGGGTCATCCTTTTCCGGAATGATGGATCCGAGCGCTCGCCGTCCTTCGTCGAAACCGCACGACTCGACCTCGATGAGACGTCGTTCGCCGCTCCGGCCTTTGCCGACCTCGATGCCGATGGGGACGATGACGTGATCCTCGGGACGGTACGGGGTGGCCTCTGGCTCTACGAGAACCGCAACCGCTGACGCCCCGGCAGAGACGCTGAGGGCTGTTACCGATCGGGGTTCCCGTTCCTGTCCAGCAGGACAGGCTCTCCGAGCCCCAGGGCCCGGAGACGCGGCAACTGCGTCTCCGCGTCCCCTACGACGAGCCAGACCATGCGCTGTGGATCCAGGTAGCGACTGGCCAGTTCCTGGACTCGTTCGATCGACATCTCGCGTACCGTATTTTCTCGCTCGAGCACATAGTCGGCCGAAAATCCATAGGCACTCATGGCTCCAAGCAACCCGAGTTTCGCCTGCCCTGTCTCAAACGCCCGTGCATTCGCTCTGAGCAGGAAACTCCTCGTCGCCTCGAGGTCGTCTTCGTCAAATCCGTCACCGTGGGTCTCTACGATGCTCTTCATGAGGTCGAGCGCCTCGTACGTCACGTTCGAGCGCACGGAGGATGAGATTTCAAACGGACCGCGCATGTCGGACCCGGTGAACCCGGAACGAATTCCATAGGTGTACCCCCTCTGCTCCCTCAACACCTGCGTCAGATCCGAAGCGAAGCCACCACCACCGAGCCGGAAGTTCATCACGCTCGCCGGCCAGAAATCTCGATCCGTCTCGGCCAATGCCAGGTATCCGACCCGAAGAACGGACTGACTCGCGTTCGGAATGTCCACGAAGTAAAGCCCAGCTCGTTCGTCACTCCACTCGGGAGGCGCCGGCATGGGCGGGGCTTCTCCTGCCCACTCGTCGCCGAGTCTTGCAAGTGGCTCGACGGCATCCGCCCGAGCGACCGCACCCGACACATGAAAGGCAGCGACACCCGGACGCAGAGCCGAGGCGTGGTAGTCACGCAGATCCTCCATCGTGATCTGTTCGATGGTGTCCAGCGAACCGAGACGGTTCGCTGCCAGAACATGCTCTCCGTAGAGGAGGCTCTGAAACACGTCTCCCGCGACCCCGTTGGGACTGGCTGCCCGCTGCCGGAGCGTATTGGCCACGCGTTGCTTCGAGCGCTCGAACTCCTCCCCGTCGAAGCGAGGCTCCAGAAGAATCTCCTGGAGGAGGGTCATGGTTTCAGCGTAGTTGCGTGACAGCACGCTCCCTCGGATGGAAAACGATTCCCCACTGGCGGAAACACTGATCGACGCCCCCAGCATGTCGATCGTCTGCTCCAGCTCCTCGGGAGAGCGGTTCGCGGTTCCTGCGAGCATGCTCTCCGCCAGAAGGTTCGCGACACCCGACCGGCCGGGGCTCTCGACGAGCTGTCCGCCCTTCACGCGAAGCTCGAACTGCACGAGCGGGACCTCCCAGTCCTCGATGCCGAACACCTCCACACCGCTGGCGAGGGCTGTCTGCCATACCTCAGGTGCCGCGAGAGAAGGAGCGTTCCCGTACGGCGGCTCGACCGACCGGTCGATCCTCGAGGGCGTACGCTCTTCACCCCTGACGATGCTCCCGATTTCCGCCTCCGCCCCCATGATGATGGACTCTTCCACGACCTCTGCCCGAGCCGACCCAGTGAGGGCCAGGCCTCCCTCACCCCGCGGAACGAAGCTCGTGACGACGCGAGGACGCCCCTTCACATACTGCTCATACACCCTCATCACATCGACCTCGCTGACGGCGAGGAGTCGATCGAGGTCCGTCGTGGCAAAGCCGGGGTCGCCGGCAAAGATGCTGTACTGTGCCAGCTGGAATGCTTTTCCCAACACCGAGGAAAGCCCTTCGTAGAAGTCCGTCTCAAACCCGGCCTTCACCCGCTGGAGCTCCTGCTCCGGAACCCCCTCCGCCTCGAAGCGGTCGAACGCATCATCGACCGCAGCCGCGACATCATCCAGGTCCGTCCCGGCAAACGCGCGGACCGTCAACGTCAACCGGCCAGCCAGCTCCCCGTTGCGCTGCCGTGCCGATACTGCGGGTGTGACCTGAGCATCCTCGACCAGCACCCGGTAGAACGGGGTCGATTTTCCGTCGGTAAGGAGCTGGGCCAGCACGTCGAGCGCGTACTGATCCGTGTGGTACAGGGGAACCGTCGGCCATGCCATGGTCAGCATCGGCACCCGTGCGTAATTGTCTTCGTGGAAGAGGTTCACGGTCTCGCTCAACCGAACCTCCGGAGGTGGCGGGCTTTGCGGCATGGGTGTCGCCGGAATCTCGGCGAAGTACCGTTCGACCCATGCCTTCGTCTGGTCTACATCGAGATCCCCTGCAATGACGAGGGTTGCGTTGTTCGGTCCATACCACTTGCCGTGGAAGTCGAGTACGTCCGAAAGTTCTGCTCCCTCGAGGTCCGAGAGCGAACCGATGACCTGCCATTGATACGGATGGCCGTCGGGGTAGAGGGCCCGGTCGATCACATAGTTGTTGTGGCCGTACGGCTGGTTGTCGACACCCTGCCGCTTTTCGTTCTTGACCACCTGTTTCTCTTTGGCCACCACGGACTCGGACACGGTGTTGATGAAAAAGCCGAGCTTGTCGGCCTCCGCCCAAAGCGTCTTCTCGAGCCCGTCGATCGGGACAACTTCGAAATAGTTGGTGCGGTCATTGCTCGTCGACCCGTTCGTCGAGCTTCCCACACGTGTCATGAGGCGATCCAGTCCCCCGGGCCCGAGGTTCTCCGAGTCGAGAAAGAACAGGTGCTCGAACAGATGGGCGAACCCCGTCTTGCCTTCGACCTCGCGGGCGGAACCAACGTGGAACGTCATCGCCACTGCCGCGATCGGGTCCGACCTGTCGACATGAAGGATGACGTCCAGGCCGTTGGCCAACTCATATCGTTCGAAGTCGATCGATACGCCTTCACGTCCACCGGGGGGAGCCGACTCGGAGCACCCTGCTGTCGAGAGTGCCAGCAGCACCCATAAGGCTGGAGACGTTCGATTTACCTTCATGCCTGGTGCGACCTCTGTCGTTGGATGTTCGTCGACGGACCGGAATGATGGCGAGATCACAGCTCTCCCGTCGATACTCGCCTGAAGACGTCCACTGCAGCCTCCAGCTGGTCGTGCGGCTCCTGGATCCACTCGGCCCAGGCTTCGTCCGTCCACCTGCGTTCCATCGCCCCATCCGCAAGCATTCCAACGAGCCGCACGAGGAGCTCCCGGAGATCCGGCGCCGCCAGGTTCATACGCGGCCACATGCCCGCGATGACTCGTAGAGAGTCCCGTCCACGCCCAACGCGCTCGAGCAGCTCCGGATCTCCGAAGAAAGGCCCTCGCGCGGATGCCAGGAGGACTCGACCGAGCAAATCCACCGTGTCGGTGTCGAGCTTGCGAAGCAGCACCTTTTGCGACCGGAATTCCACGACTCGTCCCAGAAACGACATCAGGGGGTAAACGCTCTGGCCGAGCCGGTCGAGGACGATGGGCGGAGCGCCGAGCGGGTACAGGAAAAGCCGGTCGAAATGAGCGTCCTTCAGCGCCACTTTCTCCGACATCTCCGGTGAAATCCAGTCGTATCCCACGAGATCGGTGAAGGTCACGAGGTCATACGCGCGGTCCTCGAGAAGCCGCGCTGCACGTCTCGGCGTCACGAGATAACCGGTTCCGTCCGTTGCTGCGATACGGACCGCGGTGCCGGCACCGGCGAGCACTTCCTCTTCACCGTGAGGATCGCGGGCAACCAACTCGGCATTGAGGCCCGGTCGTTTCACGAGCGCCTCGCGAAAAATCGCAACAAGCTGCTCGGTCAGCAGCCAGTCGACCATGGTCATGGGTGACCTGACGTGGCAGAGCACTGAATCTGCATGGGGTCGGCACGGACGCGCAGGGGGCCATGCGGACGGAGCAATGGCGCCGGGCGCCTTGCCCATCAACCGCCACGCGTTCTAGTCTGCGTGCCCCCGCGATGGTTGCAGGACCTTCACCGTACTCGTCGAGCACTCACATGATCCGTCTAATCCAGCGACTTCCCTCCCTACTGGCCACCGTATTCCTGGCGATCTCGGCTCAAGCGCCGGTGAGCGCGCAAGGGAGGGACCTTCCTTCCGTCTTCCTCGAAGAGCTGACATGGACGGAGGTCCGGGACGCCATCGATTCCGGCACTACGACCATCATCATTCCGACGGCCGGCACGGAGCAGAACGGTCCACACATGGTTCTGGGGAAGCACAAGTTCATCGTCAACCATGCGTCGGCCATGATCGCGCGGGAGCTCGGCAACGCACTCGTCGCGCCCGTCGTCACGTACGTCCCGGAGGGGGATGTGAACAATCCGACACGGGGACACATGTCCAAGGCCGGGACGATCACGTTCCCCGAAGAGTTCTACATCAAGCTCCTCGAATACGCGGCGCGCAGCCTTGCCGTACACGGCTTCACCGACATCGTCATGATTGGGGACAGTGGTGGGAATCAGAGGGGAATGGAGCAGGTTGCCGACATGCTGAACGAGGAGTGGGCCTCAGATACACCGCGCGTCCACTTCGTCGGGGATTATTACGCAGACAACGGTTTTCGGGAGTGGCTCATCGAGCAGGGAGAAACGGCGGAGACGATTGGTGGTCACGCAGGGATTTCCGATACCTCACAGTTGCTGGCCGTCGATCCACGCCACATTCGGACGGATCGGCTGGCACCCGGCGGCGGCGGGCCGGACAGTGGCGTCTCCGGAGATCCGACGCGTGCTTCGGTCGAGCGCGGTGTTCGCGGAATGCAGTTCAAGGTGGACGCCGCACTGAACCAGATCCGTCTGCTCATGGGATCCCGTTGATGTCTCTGGGTTGACGGGACGACCCGACTGTCCCGATTGGGTGGTGCCTGCCCGAGGCGGGGCGGGGAGCGCGGGGACCGGGAGCACGCAGCGGGGTTCGGTCCGCCGGATCCTGACGGCGCGTGGAATTGCGTGCCCCCGCCGTACTCGGCACTTTGGGCCTCTTCGACAGTGTTACCCTCGCCTGACATGGCGCCATACCGCATGAACAAGCCCGGCCGACTGACCGTTCTCCTCCTTTCCGTGCCCTTCCTGGCAGGGTGCTTCACGGTCGCGACCGTCCCGGTGCCACGGACGCAACCCGAGCGTGAGCAACTGGACGTCCGCGGCGTCGTCATCACCGACGGGCGGGTCGAGGAGGTGATCGAGTTCGATCAGGTCCTCGAGGCCACCTGGACGCCGTCCGCTCTATCCATCATCGCGGCATCCGGCGAGGATGAAGACATCGTCACGGAGACGCGGCTCATTCCGATCTCCGAGCTGCGCGGAGTCCTCGTAAGGACACTGGACGCCGGCGCCACCTCGGCCATCATCGGAGGCGTCATCGTCGGCGGAATCGCGGGGGTCGCCCTCTGGGTCACCGGGCGGGGCGGGGAATATCAGCCACGCTAGAGCGTAAGCCACCGCCTCATCGCGACCGAGTCCAGATCAGGACCACGCCGCAGTTGTTGAGTTCGTCGAATCCGACAGGTACTTCACTCGGGCGGGTGTACACCTCGATCGCGTCGATTTCTGTGGCGGTGACGTAGTCATCGGGCCGAACCGAGCCGAGCGATCCCGAGTTCACCACGTGCCGATCAATGTACAGCGTCGGTGAACAATACTGCCCGTTGCGAACCACCCGTAGTTCCGGGTTCTGAAAAACCTGCGGGCCACCCGTAAGGGGCCGGGATTCGACTACGTCCAGCAGCGGAATGCGCCGGAAGACGTCGGTAACCCTGTCGATCGCAACCCGCTCGATTTCTTCCCGCACCATGAAGACGCCGCGCCCCCCGATTGCGCGGTCGTAAAACCCGTTACGCTCGAGCAGGCTCATGGGGCCCCTGTCCGCTTCGACGACGATCTCCTCAAGTTCAACCGGAATCGGCCTCAGACCAATCTGAACATCCAGGACACCATCAGGGCCCAGCGCGAAGACACCGTCCATCAGCGTCTCATAACCGGTGCGGGAGATGTAGACGAAATAATCGCCCGCATCCGGAGCCCTGACCTCGAAGCGGCCCTCCGTATCGGCCAGCCCCGCCACCGCCATGCTCTCACCGTCGGTCACGAGGCCGACATACGCCAGCATCACCGGCTCTCGAGTCACACTGTCGAGGATCCGGCCCCGGAGGGTCTGGCCCTGGGCATGCGGAGTCAGCAGAAGCAACGCGACGGTCACGTTCCGCAGCATGCACGCGTGCCGGCGGCCCGCACATGGATCAGTCTTGCTGATGGTCCGCCCCCCCAGCCAAGCGACCCTCATCACGATTCTTCCCTCTCTTGTTGACCCCGAGGCGATGGTGACACGTCAGCAGGCATAACGAGACGGCCCCCCAACGCCAACCCCGCAGGGGGCCGGCCGGACTACCCCAGCCCGGGTACTCCCGCATTATCTGCTGTAATCTCAATTGTTCCTGCACCGCCTACTCC
>JAYOKZ010000003.1:48583-92592 GCA_038120095.1 Gemmatimonadales bacterium | reverse complement strand
CCCGAGGCGATGGTGAGACGTCAGCAGGCAGAACGAGACGAGCCCCCATCGGCATACACCGATGGGGGCCGTCCGTACTACCCCTGCCGAGTTACTCCGTCATTAACTGCAGACGGGATCACCCTGCAGGTTCGGGTTGAGCTGGCATTCGTTGCGCGCCATCGGGTAGCACTGCACCCGGCTCGCAACGGACGTGCTGCCCGTGGTCCAACCCTGCGTTTCGACGAACGCATGGTCCCAGCGCTGAAGATCGAAGAGCCGCTTACCCTGCAACCACAGGTTCGCGTAACGCTCACGATCCAGGATATTCAGGGCCGACGTGTTGTCGAAGTCGGACGCCTGATATCCCACCGACCAATCACCACCTGCGGGCGCCATGGTCGACCCCATCTGCGTGGGAGCCGCCATCGGAGCAAGCCCCCACACCGCCCGGGCCATGTTGAGGTTGTCGATGAACGTCGCGTAGTCCGGCGTACCCTGCAGAGCTGCCTCCGCCAGGATCATGTACATCTCGACGGCGGATGCCCTCGGAATGTCCGAACCGCGCTCATCGTAACGGTCTGGGCGATAGTGCGCGTGGTCACCATCCGCACCCTGGTGCGCGCCGGAGCCCTGCCCGTTGCACGCTCCGGTCTTCACGACCTGTCCAAGGTTCGTCGGATAAGGGGCAGTCGGATCCTCCCACTCACCGCAAACGGTGTAGGCAACACGAGGATCACCGTCCGCATCGTGCATCCTCTGCGCGAGCGTACGATACGTGCCGACCTCGGCGCGTCCCCACGTCTCCTGCCAGATGATGTTCTCATTGGCGAACTGCGCATAGATCGCGCGATCCTCGAAGTCTGCTGTCATGCCTGACTCGTTGAGAGCCGTCTGGGCCTGGGCAGCTGCAGTCGCCCACGAACCCTGACCCCATACCGCCCGTCCGAACTCGGCCTGCGCCTGACCCAGTCGGGCAGCCAGACGCCATTGATCACCGGCAGAGCCGGCAGCCGAGGCGATCGTGTAGGCCTGATCGAACGCGGCACGTGCGCGATCGAAGGCCGCCGAGCGGGGCTCGGACGGGCCTACGTCGAATGCCACGTTGCAGAAGGCTTCACCGAGGCGCATGAATGCATGGCCACGGTACACGAAGAGGCGGGCAGCATCTGCACTCGTGTTTTCACCGCCTGCGAGAACCTCCTGCAGACGCGTCCAGGCCTGATCCGCGGCCCAGGCAGCTTCGTGCATCTGCTCCCACATGCCTTCGGAGTCCTGATCGGTGAAGAAGCCGGTCCGATAATCCTGCGTCGAACCGTACGAGCCAGTTCCTGCCAACTCGTCGGACAGTCTCGCAATGTCGAACGAGTAGCTGTCCTGCACGTCGTTGTACTCTGCCGAGACACCAGCCACGAGCACAGGCATGAGCTCTGCGGTGTTCAAGTCAGCATCCTGAATGGCACCAGGGTTGAGAACTTCCAGGTCACAACCCGAGAGGACCACCGCAAACGCGGCAACTGCCGGAAGACCGGCCTTTCTCGTGAAGTTTTTCATTAGAAGTTCACCGTCATGTTGAGGATGAAGATCCTCGGCGGCGCCATGTTGTAGTACTCGAAGGCATACTCACCGCGGTCCAGGCCACGATCGGTCGCCTCAGGGTCGAGACCCTGGTAGTCCGTCATCTGCCAGAGGTTCTTGCCCTGCAGCGCGATGCTCACGCTACGCGTTCCGGGCACGAGGTCATCAGGCAAACGGTAGGACAGAGAGGCAGACCGCAGCTTGATGAAGTCGGCGTTCTGCGTCCACATGCCCCAGTCGATGCGGCCTGGTACGCAGGTCGCGACCTGCTGCGGGGTGAGGTTCACGCTTCCGTTGGCATTGAACTCGTTCTGAATGCCGAAGCAGTGCGGCCACGTCTCACGACGTGCCGTCGCCCACCCGATGCCGATGCCGCGAACGTGACCCATCTGGCTCTCCGCCAGCAGGTCCAGCGTGAGCGACTGCGCGAAGGTCAGGCGCGTACCCAGCGCCATCGTCTGCGTTGGGAACACGACACCGAGAACCTGCGTCTCGACGTCAGGTGCTGCACCCACCTGACCCGGGTTCATCACGACGTCATCGTACTCGACGCCGATCGGGAATCCGAGCTGGAGGTTGAAGCCGGCCTGCTCGAGCGGACCGAGGTCCGTGATCTCCGACTCGTTGGTCGAGTACGAGAAATTCACGTTCCAGTCGAGATTGTCCGTCCGAATGGGCGTGACGTTGACAATGGCCTCGTAGCCCTTGTTCGTCGTTTCACCCAGGTTGCGGAGCGTCGCCTCTTCGGTTCCGAAGGACGGCGCTTCAGGCACGCCGATAAGAGCGTCCCGCGTCGTCTGATCGAAGTACGTGAAGTCGATCGATGCACGCCCATCGAACAGCGATGTCTCGAAACCGAGCTCGATCTCTTCGGAAACCTCCGGACCGAGATCCGCGTTACCAAGGTTTCCAATGATGAGTGCGGGCACGACTTCGTCGGCCTGCGTGGCTTCATAGATCTTCACCGCGTCGAACGCACCCGGCGCGCGGCCGGACATACCCCATGCACCGCGCAGCTTGAGCGCGTCGATGCCCATATCCTGCGGGAAGAATGCTTCGTCGGAGATCGTGTACGCCGCGGCGACCTTCGGATACGCGGCGAGGCCGAAGCCCTCACCGAACGTCGAGAACCCGTCCCAGCGGACACCACCGGTCAGGAAGAGGCGATCACCCAGACCGATCTGCTCCTGGAGGAAGAATCCACCCGAGCGGATCGTCAGACGACCCTCGTATACCGACGAACTGGTTCCGTCACCGAGCAGCTGGTCTCCGGGGCCGGCGAAGTCACGGTCGAATCCGTTCACCGCCCAGTTGTACTCCTCGTACACCTGACCACCCCAGGAGAAGGAGGACGAAATGCCGTCCATCACGTCCGTGCGCCACGACCCGTTGTAGTCAAAGGTCATGTTGCGGTCGCTGCGCTCGTCGACCTCACGATCGCCCAGGGGGTTCTCGTAGTTGTCGTACGGCTTGAAGTCAACGAAGTCCACGTACGTGTAGTCCATCCCGAAGTTGAGACGGTGCGAGAACGACGTGGTCGGCGACCAACCAATCGACGCAGAGGTCACCCACTGCGACTGATTCGTCAAAATATCATTGAACATGACGAGCGAATCGTCGTTGCCCGGCGTGTAACCACGGGTACCACGAAGCACGTTGAGGAACAGGCCCGACGCGTTGTTGCCGTTCGGGATCCAGGTGATGTTCCGCTTCGTGTACATGTTGTTCACGCTGACATCAAGGCCGTCGAACGGCTGGAACTGCACGTTGGCGCGCAGGTTGTAGCTGTTCTGGCCCTGAGGGTCGACCACACCCATCTCGTCGGCATAACGCCCGGAAACGAAGTAAGTCGCCGTCTCACCACCACCGCGGACGCTGAGGTTGTACCTCTGCATCGACGCGTCCCGGAACCACGATCCGCTCTCCGGGCAGCCCGGCTCGGCACCGTAGTCGGCAATCGTCGGGTACAGCGCACTCATGTTCACGCCGGAGGCGCAATCGTTGAGGCGAAGACCGTTGTTGTTGCCGATGTCCCCGCTCGGAAGCAGGTAATCCACGTCGAAATCACCGGTCGGATACAGGTCCGAGGTCTCGGTGAAGAGGTTCGCCATGGACTTGACGTCGGCATCGGTCAGCGGACCCTGGTGACCCATGCGGGACAAGCCGCCATCGACCGTCACGGTCCATGCCGGCGCACCCGAGGATCCACGCTTGGTGAAGATCTGGATCACGCCGCCAGCGGCCTCGGTTCCGTACAGCGTCGTCGCCGCAGGGCCCTTGACGATCTCGATCCGATCAATGTCGTTCGGGTTGATGCCGTCGATGGCCATCGTACCCGCAGCACCCTCATCCGCCTGCATGAGGGACCCGTTCTCCATCCGAACACCATCGATGTAGATCAGCGGGCGGTTGCTCTGAGAAATCGAGCTGTTGCCGCGGATCCGAATCTCGGACCCAGATCCGACCTGACCGTCCGTCCCGGTGATCGAGACGCCGGCAGCCCGGCCCTGAAGGACGTTCGAAACGTCCGTGATGGCGGCAACGGCAATGTCGCTCGCGCCAACGGACTCGATGGAGTTACCCACCTCGCGACGCCGTGCCTGACCGGCCGTACCGGTCACGACCACGCCTTCGAGCGAGAGGGCCTGCTCACGCAGGTTGAATTCGACGGTGGCAGTACCACCTGCAGTCACGTTGACCGTCTGAGAACCGGCGCTGTAGCCGATAATCGTGACGTTCAACGTCTGCGTTCCTGCAGGAACATTCAGCAGCAGGAAGCGGCCAACGTTGTTGACCAGGCCACCAATACCCGTCCCCTCAACCGAGACCTGAGCACCCGCAAGGGGTGCCAGCGTCGCGGCATCGCGAACCTGACCGGTGACCGTTCCGGTGTTCTGCGCGGCCACACCGACCGCACTGAACGCCGCAAACGCGAACGCAATCGCGAGATTGCGCACAGCCTTCACGGAGCCCGTAACGAACGTCCGTAGAGCCATGAGACCTCCTCAAGTGACTCCAGACACATGAACCCACTCCTCCCAACATCATCCCAAGGGATAGGTTTTAGGGGGCTCTCTACCCAAAGTCAAGATGTTTCCTCAACGGCGCTGCGGGGTTTGCGCCGAATGCGACACCAGGTGTTTACCCGGGACACCGCGATGGAAACGGGTGTTTCAGGTTCCCGGGAATGCGGGAACCACACAAGGAGCGGCTGTCGGCCGTTCATCGGCGCCCGACGCCAGGCCCTTCTTGAGGGTGATCTTGATGATCCCACTGGCTCCCGCAGACCCGTACTCCCACCCTGCGGCAGCACCGGGCTGAACCTCGATCGACTCGACTTCGTTCGGCCGCATCTGGGATAGCGTACCCTCCGCGCCGGGTGTCCTGACCCCATCGATCACGAGAACCGGAGGATCCGGGACCGACGTGGACCGACCACGAGCCGCCCTGAACCTCGACGTAGCGCCGACATCGCCCGGGGTGGGACTCACCATGTTCGGAGCAAGTCGGCGAATCAGTTCCAGCACGCTCCGGGCGTTCATCGCCTCGATCTCGTGAGCTTCCATACGACGACCGGTGGTACGCTGTCGTGCTTCGACCTGCCGTCGATCCTCCGCCGCCTTCGCACCGAAGGCGGGAGGAAGTCGGAAGCTGACATCACGGGGAAAGCGCTCGACCACGGTGACACGACCCCACGCGATGCGACAGTCGGCGGTCATGATGGCCAGAAGCCGGCTGCCCTCAGGGAGCCCCGAAAACTCGAAGCGACCCTGTCGATCGGTGAAGGCCTCGTGCCCGCTGTCCACCCGTATCAGCACCCGTGGGATCGGGGTTCCGGAGACGCTGTCCACGACCTGCCCCGTCAGAATCGCGACGCGCTCCGCGGGTTCGGCCGCGACGCCGTTCTGACCCAGAACAGGGGTCACCGACCCGAACGCCAACCCGGTCAGCCCGGCAAACAGACAGCACAGCGCTCTCTTCCGGGCCGTCACACCACGCATGGCCGGTGCCGGAGAGGAAAGGGGCGACTCGAGGGCTGCTCGGACATGGCGGAGAGCCACCATCCGACCTCGACCGTCAGGATGCGACGCGCTCCAGAACATAGTGCGCCGAGCCTCCCACAAACCGGAGTTGCCCGATGCCATCGCCCTCACGGCGGAACTCGTAACGAATCCCATCGGAAGCCCAGGTCAGTTCGCCGACGAAGCGGGGCACCACAGGAGCGTCCGAACCCGATGCGGACACCTCGAGGCGGCCGCCGACGGCACGGACTCGGAGTTCCATCATGCCTCCCCGCGCCGGGCCCCGATATGTTCCTTCCAAATCTTGGAGTCGACCGTCGAAGGCAGGTGCCGAAGCCGACATCGGCGGTCCGAGAATCAGGTTCGCGAAGCTCGAAGCCAGAGCGCCGGCACCCGGCGACCCCGTCGAGTTCTGCAGAACGACGACCGTGAGTCGATGCTCAGGATACCACGCGAGCATGGATACGAAGCCGTTGATTCCTCCACCGTGGCTGTTGACCGGCGTATCCCCCCGCAATGCGTCCGAGATCCCCATGGCGTACTGGATGGAAGACCCGTCGTCGAGCGGCCTCGCCGTGGTCATTTCCCGATACGAGCCATCCGACAGGATGCGACCTCCGTGCAGAGCCTCGTTCCACTTCACCAGGTCCCCGACGGTGGAGCACAGCGAGCCAGCCGCGTACGGCCAGACATGGTTCAGGTAACGGGCCCGGATCAGGCCCTCGGAACCGGCGACATCGTACCCATGGGCGCGACGGTTCCGAATTGCGACCTCGTCACAATAGTAGGAGGAGGTCATGCCGGCGGGATCGAAAAGGCGCTCCTGCACGAAATCCTCGTAGCTGCGGCCACTCAGCGACTCGACCATGAGTCCGAGAAGAAAGAAAGCCGAGTTGTTGTAGATCTGTGCCTGTCCCGGCTCGAAATCGAACGGTTCATTCTCGACCAGCCGAACAAGGGTGTCTCGCGGAAGATCGAGCGCCGAAAGCATCCCGAATATGGGCATTTCGGTGTAGCTCCGAACGCCCGACGTGTGATCGAGCAGTCTGCGTACCGGAATCGACCGTCCGCGCGTATCGAAATCGATGTACTCGGAGATATCCGAGTCGAGATCGATCAACCCCTCTTCCACGAGAAGGAGAATGGCCGCGGCCGTGAACTGCTTCGTGACCGAGCCTATCTCGTACGACGCGTCCCCCTCGGCAGGCGTGCGCACGCCCCACTCGAGGTCGACGAAGCCATAGCCCCTCTTCAGGAGGACTTCCCCACCTCGCACGACGGCAACCGACACACCCGGGACGAGCGGGTTCGCGACGTGAGCACGAGCCGCCGAGTCGAGGGCGTGGGTCAGGATCTGAGTCCCGGGCTGGGCGCTCGCCGACCCGGCAAACGTGAGCGCGAGAAAAACAACGAGGCCGGACCGAACGTACTCGAATGGGATCATCTCGACCTGCGGGCTCACATCGACTTCTCCTTGCATTCGCCAACCGAGGTGCCGGTACAATGCGAAGCGCGACGAAACCGGCGCAACCGATAGGCCTCTTCGGACCCTGCCGTGCGCCGGGAGCGCGCCCTGACCGCGCTCGCGCCTAGCGTGCTTCGTGAATCGTACCCGGCATCAGTTCCAGGTACGCGATCGACTCGTTCGCAGCGTAGACGTTGCAGGCGTAATACGTCACCTCGGCTTCGAAATCGATCGAGCTGTGCATGTTCGGCTCCGCGATTCCGCCGAAGAGCAGGCCGTCGACACGCCCGTGGACCACATCATTTATATGTCTCGCCAGGACGATCCCCTCCCAACGGAACGACGAAGCGGGGTCGAAGACGCCGTCCACAATCAAGACGCCCCGACCTGAAACGCCCGAATTCATTCCGCCGGAGTAGCGAACCAATGGAAAGGAGTCGGGTGGAAGCGAGCCGAAATCCGGCATGACGTTCTCGAACTCCGCCGGGAATTCCGGATCGGACAGCACATCCCAGCGAAGGCCGAGGGAATCGCGCATCTCGGCCCACCCGCCAGCCCAGATCTCCGACGCCGGTCGACCCCGGACGTCAGGCGGCGAATCCGCACTCACCTGCACCGCTGCAATCGCGCCGACGATGTTCCTCGCATTCCCCCCCGTGCAATCATTCGGGCGACTCGCGTTTCGGCCATCGATCCTTCCCTCTTCACCGACGGCAATGACATCGGCTCCGATCATGACGGCTGCGAGGTGCGGGACAGGACGTCGGTGATACGTCGCGTAGGCGACTACCGTGCGCCGAGCCGGTGTATCGGGCGTGACGCGATCAGAAACGGCGGCCTCCGAGCGAATGCGGTACACATGAGTTGAGGAGTCCCGCTCGAGGACTTTGGACACGGTGATCACGGCGATTCCGTCACCGAGGGCGTACCTCACGGTATCGGGCAGAGCGCCGACATGCTCCGCCACGAAGCGTTCCAGCCCTCCGCGTGCGATGGCAAGGGCGGACGCCCCGTCGCGACTTCCGCGAGCCATGCTGGATTCGGCGGCCACCACGAGGTACCCGACCATCCCCGCCACGGACACCGCGAACAGAACGAAGACGACGAAAGAGAGCACGAAGCCCCCTTCGTCAGAGCGGGCTCCAACCCCTCTGATCGCCAGTGATCGTCTCCTCACCACCGCAGAGGCACGTTCACCGACCAGCCGAATACGACACTTTCGGCACCACCTGTCGCCGGCGCGGTTCTGACCCGTGCGATGAACTGAACGGCGTCGATGTCCGCCAGACCCAGCGCGACGGTATCCGCAAACCCGCCGCCCGCAGTCCTGAACCGGAACTGGGCTGTCGAATCGATTCCCGTCACGAATTCCACCGGAGTTCCGCCAAGGTGCTGGCGAAACAGCGCCAATGCTGTTGAATCCAGCTGCGACGGCCCGATCGCGAAGGTGGTCTCACGAAAAAGCATGATGGCGTCACCCTCCGTGGGTCTCGGCGACGGGAAAAGCGTGGAAAGACCGACCAGGCGGTGAAAGTGATCGCGCACGCCGACCGTGTCCGCTCCGTTGTCGAAGCAGGATGCTGCCGCCGACGCGCTACCCCCATCTACCGATGTCCACGTTGCATTCTCGAATTCCCATGCCGTGCCGGACCAACGAGCGAGGCCCGCCACCTCCTCCTGATCGAGGGCAGCGGCTCCTCCATCAAAGGTCAGGACCCCCGACCCACTCGATCCCCGGACGTCGCACAGCACACCGATCACGATCGGTGATCGTACCTTCAGCGTGCGGGGGCCCGCGATCATGACACCACCACGGACGGCATTCCGGACCTCGGCCGCCACGACATCCGTCGCCGCACGCACGTTGTCCTGCGCACCGACCCGAAGCATCTGCGTCGCGTGAAACTCGTTCTGGACGAGAAACGTGTGGCTGACGAGAGCGAGAATGATCGACGACAGGACCAGCGCGATCAGTGTCTCGACGAGGGTGAAGCCCCCACACGCCGCCGCCCTCTTCCCCGCGCTCACCATGCGGACGAGGTGAAGGAGGTAACCGAATGCGACGGGCCGCCCGAGTCCGTGCGTCGCATCGACACCTCGATACGAGCGAGCACCGGAGTCACGTCCGTCACAGTGACCACGCGCTCGTAGGTCCACCCCTGCACATTCACAGTGTCCTGCACGGTCCCGGCAACGATCGAGTCGAAGGGCATGGTTTGAATGGAATCGATCCGCTCATCGGTCAGCACGACCAGATGCGACCACGCGCCCGCGTAGCGAAGCTGAGTCGTCAGCGCACTGCCGGCACGCATGATCCCCAGGATGCCGGCGCTGAATATGACGAGCGCGCCCATGACCTCGATCAGCGTGAACCCTGACCTTGGGGAGGAACCCCGACCCCGAGGCGTCTTCATGAGCCCTCGACCCTGGACGTGCCAAGGCGATTGAAGTGCACCCGGTACGTCGTAGCGCCTGCCGAAAAGGCCGCCGTACCCAGAGACCCCCCGACCGCGCTCATCTCGATCTGGCCGCGAGTGTTGAAGACCAGCGTGTCTCCGGAAACCTCCAGGGCGATTCCGCTCAGGCCGACATCCGGAGACGACCCTGCAAACCGTCGCCGAACCACCTCCGTGGCTGTACTTCCCGAGACGATCTGATACCACAGCATGTCCTCGAAGACCCGGACGACCACGGGTTCCTGCGATCGGACGGCGAAGCTTCGGGCGACAAGGAGATCGCGAGCGAAGAGTTGAGCCGCCCGTCGGGCTGCGCTCTTCTGGAAATATCCGGAAAAGGTCAGGGCTCCAAGAGCGACCATGATGCCGGCTATCGACACGACTACAGTGAGTTCGATCAGGGTGAATCCGTCCCGACGACGCACTATCGGCGGTCACCCCATTCCGTCGTCCGGGCGACACGGCCAGCGAGGCCGCCGAGTTCACGAACTGCGACGGACGCGCCCGCGAGCCCGATACTCTCCTCCGCCCGCAACTCCTCGACGATATCTCGGAATCGATCCAGGTCGGAGGGCCGGAGGTACGACATGTAGTCGACGCCCTCATCCCCGGACGCCGCTCTCTGTGCGAGAAGGCCCATCGAGATTCCACGATGAGCGAGCGTCAGGTCGTCCGACAGCACCTGCGCGGCCCGCATCTCCCACTGATCGACACCCGCCGACGCGAAGCCACGACGCCGAAGCCAGGGGACCTCGAAGGACTCGGACGTCTGGTAGAAGGCATGAGCCGTCGAGATCGGATCGGACCCCATCTCTCGTCCGATCTCGAGAATCTCCAGCAGCTGGTCGAGGAAGCGGAGCGTGATGAGCCGGCGCGAAAAGGTCTCGTCGGCACCCAACTCCCGGATCTCCTGAACACGTGCCTCGAAAAGGGTGCGCTCCTCTCCCCGAACCACATCCCCGAACGCGTCACGCAAGACAGCCAGCCCCGTCAGATGCTGCTCCACCACCGTCGTGGCGGGTTCTCCCGGCTCGACGTTGTGGAGCACCCAGCGAGTGGTGCGCTCGAGGACCCGAGCCAACCCCAGGAGCCACCGGTACGACACCCGCGCATTGCCCGACGTCGCCTGCTGGGCCATCTGCCGCATGAGATCACGATGATCCGCGAGCTGAGAGGCCACGAGCCACGCCCGTACGACGTCTTCTGCGGACCGTCCCGAGTCACGCATCATGCGGAAGACGAACGTGGAGCCCATGAGATCCACGAGGTCGTTCGTGAGCTCGGCCGTGATGATTTCGCGCCGCAGCCGATGTTGGCTCAGATTCTCGTGACCCGCCGCCCGTACGGCATCGGTCGGGAAATATCCGAGCAGGTAGTCCTCCGCCTCATGGTCATCGGGCAAGGCAGTCGCAAGCAGGCGGGTCTTCAGCGCCAGTTTCGCGTACGCGAGCAGAACGCACAGCTCGGGTCGAGCCATCCCCTGACCGCGCTCGCGGCGCTCCATCAGAACGTCGGTGGTGGGCAGGTGATCGGCCTGGCGGTCCAGCTCTCCAGCTTTCTCGAGCGAAAGCATCAGGTCACGAAATTCGTCGATCGACTCCTTCGACCGGCGTTCGTCCAGTGAGACCGCGAGACTCTGGGATCGGTTGTTCTCCAGGACGAGTTCGGCGACAGCCTCCGTGAGCTCCTCCAGCAAGGCGTTACGATCGCTCTGTGCGAGGTCTCCCGACGCGACAGCCGGGGTGAGGAGAATCTTGAGGTTCACCTCGTGATCGGACATGTCGACGCCGCCGGAATTGTCGAGCGCGTCGGTGTTGATACGACCACCGAGGGCCGAGTATTCGATTCGCGCACGCTGCGTCAGCCCGAGGTTCCCACCCTCACCGATCACGTCACAACGTAGCTCTCCCACGTCGATCCGAACCGCGTCGTTCGATGGATCCCCGGCGTCGGTGTGCGATTCCGCAGCAGACTTCACGTAGGTACCGATGCCGCCGTTCCAGAGGAGTTCAACTGGGGCCCGCAGGACTGCTCTGATCAGCGCCTCGCCGTCCCCCGGGGGGTCTTCGTCGTCTCGAACGCCGAGTGCCCGCAGCGCCTCCGGGGTGAGCTCGACCTCTTTCGCACCGCGGGGGACGATCATTCCTCCCTCGCTGAGGAGGCTTCGATCATAGTCCTCCCAGCTGGACCGGCCCATCTCGAATATTCTCTTCCGCTCGACGAAGGTCGTCGCCGGATCGGGATCGGGATCGATGAAGACATGCCGGTGATCGAACGCAGCGACCAGTCTGATCTGTTCGGACAGGAGCATCCCGTTACCGAACACGTCCCCACTCATGTCTCCGATGCCGACCACCGTGAAGGGCTCGGCCTGAATGTCCTTACCCTTCTCGCGGAAGTGTCGCTTCACGCACTCCCACCCGCCGCGGGCCGTGATGCCAACGGCCTTGTGGTCATACCCGTTGGATCCACCCGAGGCGAACGCATCGTCGAGCCAGAAGCCGTACTCGGCCGACACGGCATTCGCGAGATCGGAGAAGGTCGCCGTCCCCTTGTCGGCAGCGACCACGAGGTAGGGATCAGGGGGGTCGAACGCCACGACGTTCTCGGGTGCTTCGTTCCGGCCCTCTACGATGTTGTCAGTCAGGTCCAGAAGCCCCCGGATCAGCGTCTGGTATTGCTGCCGGCCCTCCTCCCATCGAGCCTCAGGATCGATCGGCGTCACACGTGTGACGAATCCACCCTTCGACCCCCCCGGTACGATCACCGCATTCTTCACCATCTGCGTGTTGACCAGACCGAGGATCTCGGTTCTGAAGTCGTCCGGGCGATCACTCCATCGTATCCCTCCGCGAGCGACGGTCGAACCACGGAGATGGACACCCTCCATCCGGGCCGAGTGAGCCCATACCTCGAAGAGCAGTTCGGTGGGACGTCCATCGAGAAGGTCCCCGACTAGAAGCTTGTACGAGATGTACGGGACACCGCCCGAACGCCGGGAGGGCTCGCTACCGCCGCAGCGGTAGTAGTTGGTCCGAACCGTCGCCGAGATGGTTTCCTCGAGGCGACGGAGGGCTCGATCGTCGGCGAGCAGGGAAACCTGCCGGAGGGATGCGTGAAAGGCCGTCCGGATATCGTCGATGGCCGAGAGACGGTCGTCGCAGGACAAATCCACCGCAGGGTCGAATTTCGTCCGGAACATCGCGAAGAGTTCCCGTGCGATTCCCGGATACGCGACCAGCGCATTGGGCAGGGCCGTGCGGCTGGGGACCGATCCCGACTGGAACGCATATCCGGCCAGCCCACGAAGTGCGTCCACCTCCCGCCAGTGAAGTCCGGCCCCGACGACGAGAGCATTGAGAGGGTCCGAGACGACATCCCCGACACGAGCCGCGAGCAGTGCCTCCGAGAGAAGCGCTGCATGGGTCTCGACATCGAGCAAATCACCCTCGTGGTCCTGAACCGCGAAGACATAGATCGTCGCCTCGCTGGACCCATTGGACCCGACCTCGTACGGCTTCATGGCGATGACCCGCAGCCCGGCATCTTCAAGGATGGGCATGAAGTCGGAGAGAACGAGGCGCTCACCCTTCAGGAAGAGTTTCAGCTCGGTCGCGCCCACGACACCTGCGACGGGAGAGCCTTCGGCACGGTTGACCAGGCCGACGGAAACCATCAAACCCTCGCGGGTCATCTGCTCCAGTTGACAGATGTCGGCCACGGCGACTTCGGGGTCCGCGGCCGCCTGATACTCCCGACTCATCGCTTCGTCGTAGCGGTCCGCGAGTTCTCGCGCTTCCTCCGCCGGAAGCACCTTCTCCAGACCTTCTCGAACCCGATCCGCCCAGGTACGAATGATCGAGGCGACCAGCTGCTCGAGATCATCCGCATGGATGGTGGCGACCATCTCCTCGGTGGCCCCGAGATAGAAGTGGAGTCGAGCCTGATCGCCCCCGCCCAACGCCAGATGGTAGTTGAGGACTTCGCACCCGTAGCGTTCCACGAGTGCCCGCTCGATCTGCCTGCGCACGCCACCGGAAAAGCGATCACGGGGCAGAATCACCATGACCGAGACGCCGCGTCGGAGCGTGTCCTGACGCAGAACGACTTTCACGTTCCGTCGGCTGTACGCCGTCAAGACCGCGCGAACGTCATCCCTCAGCTCTTCTGCCGAGGAAAGGAACAACTCCTCCTTCGGCAGCGAGTCGAAGATCGTGATGATCTCCTTGTAGTCGTGCGACCCCTCCCGGACCCCCTCAGCATCGAGAATCCGGCTCAACTTCTCGCGTAAAAGAGGGATGTTGGCAGCAGGTTCCGAGTAGGCCTTCGATGTGAACAGACCGATGAACCGGTGCTCTCCAACCACGCTCCCGCTCGAGTCGAGCTTCTTCACACCGACGTAGTCCATGCGGGCACGGCGATGCACGGTCGATTCCGCGTTCGTCTTGTTGACGATGAGAACGGGACCCTTCAGCGCGACCTCGCGGATCGCCGGATCGAGCTCCGACACCGGAACGGGCTGGGCAAACCGGGATTCGCCTTCATTGCGCAGAAGTCCGAGGCCCGAGCCCGGCTGAACGAGGATGGAGCACTCGCCATCACTCTGTGACCCGATCAGGTCGTACGCTCGGTAACCCAGAAAGATGAATCCGCCCTCCTTGAGCCAATGAAGGAAGGCCTCGATTTCAGCCAGCTCGTCGGCACGATCGGGCAGGATCTCTGCGCCGCGACGGACGTCTTCCACGACCCGATCGAGCGCGCCCAACATGGGCTTGAAATCGTCCGTCGACCGGACCACATCCTGCAGTCGACCGCTCAACTCCGTCTGCAGCCGGATCAAGCGCTCCCGATCGCCGACCCGTTCGATCTCACAATGGACGATCGATTCCTTGCTCCCACCGTCGGTCGGAGCGTTCAGCGCGACGATTCGCCCACCATCGTCGCGCTCGACGTCAAGGATGGAATAGACCATCCGCTCGATGGCGAGGCCCTCCAGCGAGAGGTATTCACGAATCGAATCGATGATGAAGGGCCGTTCGCTCACGTTGGTCCGGATCAACGTGACGGGAGCCTCCCACTCCTCGTCGTCTTCATCCGCATTGACGACGGATACATCCACGCGATAGGGGCGCGAAGTCTCGAGGAAGCGAAAGGCCCCGCGGACCATCGAAGCCAGATCCTGAGAGCTACGACTGGTCAGTAACTCGTCTGGTGCGCGGAAGAGAAATAGCTGGGCGAAGTCGAGTAGAATGTCCGACGCGCCTTCGGGACCGGACCGCAGGTCCGTGCATACGTCCTCGATCGTCGGAGAGATCTCGCGGAGCCGGCTCGGTGCCGCCGCCGTAGGGTCGCTCATTTGATTCGTCCGGCGGCCGGCAGGTCCCGGCGCGCACGACAGGGGGTGCGGGAGACGGATTCTCAATGGTACGGAAGAACCGTGAACCCGGAAACCTAACGGATCGCCCCCGACGGCGGGCGACCTCGCGATGGCCAAATTCCCCCTTCCCTCACAATCGTCTAAGTTGGCTCATGCGATTCCTGCACGTTGCCGACGTCCACCTCGATACCTCGTTTTCCGGCCGATCCGAGGCGGTCCGACGGCGCCTGCGCGACGCCTCCCGAGAAGCGTTTCGACGTGCGGTGGATCTGGCGATCCGGGAGGACGTGCACGCCTTTCTGATCGCTGGCGATCTTTTCGACGGCGAGCGCCTGTCGTTTCAGACCGAGCGCTTCCTCCTCGAGGAAACCGGCAGGCTGGGAGACCACGGGATTACCGTCGTCTACGCGACCGGAAATCACGATCCCGGAGCTCCGACGACCGGACCTCGAGCTCTGTCATGGCCCACCACTGTCCGGGTCGCCGCGGACGGAACACCTCGCCGTTTCACCATCAACGACCACGCCGGCAACCCGGTCGGATACGTGACGGCAGCCGGCCACGAGCATGACCGGGTCGCGGACGACCTTTCCCGACGACTGCCCGTGCCCGCTGGAGAGCTGCCGGAAGTCGCCCTGCTGCACACTCAGGTGCATTCATCGATCGGTGCGTCCGACCACCACGTGTACGCTCCATCCGAGCTGACGTGGCTCTGCGCATCCGGGTACGATTACTGGGCGCTGGGGCACGTCCACATTCGTCAGGAACTCTCTGCCGACCCCCCGATCTGGTATCCGGGCAGCCTTCAGGGGAAGCGTCACACCGACACGGGAGCTCGCGGGGCACTTCTGGTGGATCTCTCGGACCGCGAGTCGCCCATTGTGGCCTTTCGGCCGTTGGCGCCTGTTCGCTGGGACACCGTCGAAGTCGATCGGCTCGATGACGTTCAGTCTCTCGACGATCTGGAACGTGCGTGTCTCGCAGCGTGGAGTCGACGCCGAACGGACGACCCGGCCGGTCACGGCACCGAGTGGATGGTGCGGCTCGTTCTTCGAGGGGCCTGCCCACTTTGGACCGAGTTACGAAGCATCGAGGATCTGGACATGCTCGCCTCGGAGCTCGCCACGATGCTCGGCGCCCTCGAAGTCACGGTGTCAGCCGGCGGAGTCCATGCGACCATCGATCTCGACGACCACCGTCAGCGCACCGATGTCCTTGGCGAGGTGCTGCGCCTGACGGGCTCGGTACGAGACGGAGAGGCGACGCCGAGCGGTCTCGACGCCGGCGTGCTTGCCGGAGCCCCTTCCGACGACCCTGCCACCGTGGCGGCGTACGTACGCTCCCTGCTGCATGAGGCGGAAGGCGAGCTTGCCATGCGCCTGCTCGACCGCAAGACCGGCCAGTGAGAATCGAGCGAATCTCCGTCGATGGCTTCGGTCGGCTCACCGACTTTGATACCGGGCCCGACCCGCTCGGGCAGCTTGTTGTCGTCCTGGGCCCGAATGAAGCCGGTAAATCGACGCTCTTCTCGTTCCTGACCACCGCATTGTACGGTTTTTCACCGGCATCGCGGGACACGAACCCCCACATTCCGTGGGGGACGACCGAGGCGAGCGGCCGTATCCATGTCCGCCTTCCGGGGGAGGATCGCGTCATTCTGGAGCGACGTCTCCGTTCAACGCCCGCGGGTCGGGTGATTCGCGGAGAGCATCAGGTAGACCTCCGAAATCAGCCCCTCGAGGCGGTGCGCCACGTGCCGCGAACCGTCTTTCGTCAGGTTTTCGCCCTGACGTTGGCGGAACTGGCCGGCCTCGACGACGAAACTTGGAGCCGAATCCAGGATCGCGTTCTCGGATCCATGGGAGCCTCTGACCTCGCTTCCGCGCGGGACGTTGCCGAGCGGCTCGAGCAGGAAGCCGGAGAGATCTGGCGCCCGAATCGCAGGGGCAACCAGCGACTTCGCGAACTGCGTGACGACATTCGGGCCATCCGTGCCCGTCGCAACGAGGCTGTGGCGCGGGATCGAGAAATCCGCGCACGAACGGAAGACCTGGAGAGCATGGGACTACGCCTTCAGGATGTCCGACGCGACTTGAAGCGGGACCGGATCGTCGTCGAACGGATTCAGGATCTCCTGCCACTCAAGCGTCAACTCGACCGCGTGGCTTCCCTTCGACTCGAGGGAGGAGCGCGGGGGGATCTGGCCGGGCTACCGGATGATCTGACAAGCCAGCTGAACGCGCGTGAGGAAGAAGTCGGGCGCCTCCGCGAGCGAATGACCGCCATCGATCACGACCTCTCGGCTCCAGCCCGAACCATCGAAGCGTACGGCGAGCCTGACCGCCTCTTCGTGGAATCTGCAGGAGAGATCGACGTCTTCCTCCGCAATCCCGACTCCGCCCGGGTTCTCGCCTCACGTCACGTCGAAATCGAAGCGCAACGGGACACGCTGAAGGTAGAAGTCGAGGCGGTGGAGCAGCAGCTGTTCGAACACCCCCCCGGAGAGGACATCCGCGCTCGCATAGCCGCAATCTCCGCGGATATACTGCGCGACCGAGTACAGCGACTCGAAGAGTCGAAGCGTTCAGGTCTCGAGCGTGGCGACGGCCCTGAAGTGATTCGCTCCCGGCACCCGTGGGTCCCGGGCCTCGTTGTCGCAGTTGGGGGGACGCTGCTCACATGGGGAATCCTCAGCTCCTCGAGCCTCGCCGTCGCGATCGGAGTCGGAATCCTGGCAGGGGGGGTCTTCTACGCACGCCCGCGCCCTGTCACGACCGCAGGGCAACCTTCGTCCACGGACTCCGCCGACCAACTCGACGCGGAAATCCGGCGAACCGTGACTGGACTCGGAATTCGAGCGGAATATTCCGAGCCGGTCGGACTGCCTCTCGTTGCGGTGATCGAGCGGACCCAGCAGCAGTGGGTTCGCCTCGAAGGCCTCGAGCGCTCACTGGAAGGGCTGAATGCCCGACTACAGGGCCGACAGGCCATGGCGGTCGATCTTGCCCGGACCCTGCGGCTGTCTGATCCCGACGACGTCGCCTCCTTCGAGGCAGACATCGAATCCCGACTCCGAGAGGCTCGCAGTCGACGTGATGCCGCCCGTCAGGCCTCGGGCGAGCATGATCGACTGAGCAGGATGAGGCAGACGATTGCCGAGGATGTCGAGCGAATGGGACGTCAACTTGACTCGCTGCAACAACGCATTGCAGGCCTGGGGAGGGGTGACACGGACCGTGCCATCGAAGAGATCCAACGCCGTCTGAACGCACACGCACGAGCGGATCAGATCGAAGAGGAACTGGACCGGACACATCCGGACCTCTCCGCACTGAAGGAGAAAATCATGGAGGTCCGTGATCCGGAGACTGCGTGGAACGTCTCAGAGGACGAGGTCACCGAGCGACGCGTCCGGATCGAAGACGCTGAGGCACAAATCGAAGACCTGGTCGGCCGGATGCGGGCGGTCGAGCGGGATGTCGCTCACCTTCGGGAGCAGGTCACGATCGATGCCATCGACGGCGAACTCGAGGCGCTTCGAGAAACGGAGGCCGCTCTGGTCGCGGAGCGCGACCGAAAGTGGGTTCTGGCCCAGCTCGTCCGGGAGGCTGACCGAAGGTTCCGCGACGAACATCAGCCCGACCTGCTTCGGCGGGCCTCGTCGTATCTCCAACGCCTCACCCAAGGCCGGTACGAGCGGCTGATGGTCGACCCGAGGGGTACCGAAGGCCTCTTCTACCTGATGGGCCCGGCACTCGCCGAGCCCGTCCCGCTCAGGGCACCGATCTCGACGGGCACCCTGGAGCAGGCGTATCTCGCGCTTCGTCTCGCGATTGTCGATCATCTGGACCACGAACCCGCGCGGCTGCCGCTCTTCATGGACGAGGCCTTCGTGAACTGGGACGCAGCGCGCCGAGAACAGGGCCTGTCCGTGCTGGAGGAAGTGTCCGCCGAGCGGCAGGTATTTGCGTTCACCTGCCACCCCGACATGGCAGAACGCCTTGTCCAGCGAGGCGCCCAGATCGTCAGAACCAGTCCATGAGGCCGTCGCCCTACATCGACGGCCAGCCCCTCGAGGTCGACCTGCCGCTCCATGTCACGGAGGTCAGTGGAGCGCACGATGGGGGCCCGACATTCGTGATGCTCCACGGCTTTGGTGGCTCCTCGTACACATGGCGTTCGTGGGTCGAGCGCCTGACCCCGCTGGGCAGAGTGCTGTGCGTGGATTACAAGGGTTTCGGGGCGGCTCCCAAACCGGCAGATGACCGTTACGCACCGGAGGATCAGGCCAACCTCATCCTCGAACTCATGGACCGACTCCGCCTGGAGCGAGTGACACTGATCGGGCACTCGCTGGGCGGCAGCATCGCACTCCTCGCGTGTCAGGCACTGGCCGGGCACCCGAATTCACCGGCAGAGCGGCTGGTGATGATCGCGTCTCCCGTCTACCGGCAGCGCGTACCCCCTCTCGTATCACTCTCGAAGCGTCCCCTTCTGAGTCATGCCCTCGTGCGCACCGTGGGCCCTCGTCGCCTGGTCCGGTCGATCCTCCGGTCCGTGGTCCACGACGACTGCGTCGTTTCCGAAGCCCAGGTCTCCGCCTACGCGAGGCCGCTCCGGAGCCGGGAGGGCCTCGAAGGAGCCCTGCGTGCGGGGCGACACCTCCTGCCATCGAATCTCGCGCACGTCGGCGAGAGGATTCGCGACGTGACGATCCCGACCCTGTTGATGTGGGGCGACGGTGATCGCGTGGTACCCGGATGGGTCGGTGAGCGGCTCGCTGCCGAGCTCCCGGACGGCCATCTGGTCATCGTGCCTCGGTGCGGGCACATCCCACCCGAAGAGCGACCGGGTGCGTCATTCGACCTGCTGGAGACGTTCCTCGAACGAACCGCAGGCTGACGAAATGGTCCGGCCAGAATCGGCTTAACCGATCGAGGCCACCCCTGCTGCGATCCGGTACCCCTCCCCAAGCCCCCCACTTCCCTGCCACATTACTCACCCTTCAAAGAAACCCCTGACCCCCGAGAGGTGCTCCGTGGCCGGTGTCCTCGACCAACTCGAAGCCATTCGTGCGCAGGCTGGAGAAGTCCGCACCACAGGTCTCGACAACGATACCGTCTGTCACTTCGTGTCACACGACCCCGAGCTCGTTGAAGCAGTCAATGCGGCGACCGAAGAGTTCGAGGTCCTGAGTCGGGAATTCCCCGAGCTCATGAAGCTCAGCGAAGTCGAACAGGTCGCGGCCATTGAAGAACATCTCGTGAACTTCTACGCGGATGACACGGTCAATCCGTACGTCTCCATGGCGGCACGGGGGCCATGGATCGTCACGACCAAGGGTGCGGTCCTGCACGACAACGGGGGCTACGGGATGCTGGGCTTCGGTCACGTACCGGTGCCGATCATGGAGGCGATGACGAAGCCGCAGGTGATGGCCAATGTCATGACGCCAAGCTTCTCCCAGCTCCGACTGTCGAATGCCCTGAGTCGGGAGATCGGTCAGACACGCGGTGACGAGGGCTGCCCCTTCTCCCACTTCCTCGCCATGAACTCCGGCTCGGAGTCGGTCTCCGTCGCGGCCAGAATCTCCGACGTGAATGCCAAGCTCATGACCGACGAAGGTGGCCGACATGAAGGCCGGCACGTCGCGAAGATGTCACTGGCCGGAGGCTTCCATGGCCGGACCGGACGCCCCGCGCAGTTCTCGGACTCCACGGGTGGATCGTACCACCGATACCTCGCAACCTTCCGGAACGAGTGCCTGCTGACGGTCGAGCCCAACGACGTGGACAGCCTTCGTGAGCACTTTGCGAGGGCCGACGCCGAAGGCTACTTCATCGAGGCGTTCTTCATGGAGCCCGTCATGGGGGAAGGGAATCCGGGCGTGGCGATCACGCCCGAGTTCTACGCCGCCGCGCGCGAACTGACGAAGGCTCACGGCTCCCTGCTTCTGGTCGACTCGATCCAGGCCGGCCTTCGATCATCGGGATACCTCTCGATCGTCGACTATCCCGGTTTTCAGGACCTCGAAGCACCGGACATGGAGACGTACTCGAAGGCGCTCAATGCGGGTCAGTACCCCCTGTCGATTCTCGCCATGACGCCGAGCACAGCCGAGCTGTACCGCAAGGGAATCTACGGCAACACGATGACGGCGAATCCGCGGGCCATGGACATCGGGACTGCTGTGCTCGAGATGGTGACCCCCGAGATCAGGCAGAACATCGTCGACCGCGGACGCGAATTCGTGGAGAAGCTCGAAGCACTCGCTGTGGAACTCGATGGAGCGATCACCAAGGTCGAAGGCACCGGCCTCCTGTTCTCGTGCGAGCTCCAGCCACGTTTCAAGGCCTACGGTACGGACAGCGCGGAAGAATTCATGAGAATGCGAGGCATCGGCGTGATTCACGGGGGTGAGAATTCACTCCGGTTCACCCCGCATTTTCAGGTGACGTCAGAGGAAGTCGATCTGATCATCGACCACGTCCGCAACGCGATCTTGAACGGGCCGCAGGCCGGTCAGGGCTGATCGAACTCCTTGCCGAGGTAGCCTGCTGCCGCAGGATCACGGCCAACCCATGGCGAGGTGCCATCCTGGCGCTACTCGTCTCGACTGCGGCGTGTGCCTCTCAGGCCAGGTATCAGGGGCTGGAGGTGGAACCACCCGTCCTGACGGGCATCAGCGGATCCGTCTTTCTGGTCGGTGACGCGGGGATCCTGAGCCCGGGTCGGGACTCGGTTCTGGCGCACCTCGCGCGAGAGCTCCGGCGCCACGAAGCGGACACGCCCGATGCTTCAAGAACGGTCCTCTTCCTCGGTGACAACATTTACGAAGTGGGGGCAAGGGAGGAATTCCGAACGGAGGACCAGCAGAAACTGATGCCCCAGCTCGAAGCCGCACGCGGAGCCGCGGACGCCCGTGCGTATTTCCTGCCCGGCAACCACGACTGGGCCATGGGCGCGGATCACCCGGAGGCGGTCGAGTCGATTCGGCGACAGCAGGCCTGGCTCCATGAGCTGGCCCCGGACTCCAGCGCACGTCTCGTACCTGCGGACGGATGTCCCGGCCCTGAGCTCATCCCGGTCTCTCCCGGAGTCAGCCTGATCCTGATCGATACCGAGTGGCTGCTACGAGGGCCCGAAGGGACCTGCGGTGGCGAAGAACGGTTCTACGAGAAGCTGACCGATCTGCTCCGTGCGCACTCCAAAGAGCGTCTGGTCCTCGCGGCACATCATCCGATGGCGACCGGCGGTGCCCATGCCGGCAACGTCTCGGGGCTCGACGGGGGCCCCTTTATCCGGTACCTCGCAATCAAGGCGGGGCTGAGCATTCAGGATCTCGCCTCACCGCGGTACTCCGCGATGCTGACCCGACTCCGTGAAGCCATCAGCGCAAGCGGGGTCCAACCGCTCGGATTCGCCGCGGGGCACGATCACTCTCTGCAGGTCATCGGCATGACCGGGGAGGGGCAGCCTGCCTGGCAGTTCGTGAGCGGATCGGCATCGAAATCGAGCAAGGCAAGACGTATCGAGGGGACCCGTTACGCGTCCGACCAGCACGGCTACATGAGACTCGACTTCACCCCGATGGCGTCTCGTGTCACCGTCTTTGCTCAGACTGCCGCCGACACCCCGCTCCGCGCAGTCTTCACATGCGAGTTGGCCGAAGAGCCGGAATCCATCACGACGTGCGCAGAAGCACCTCTGCTCGGGAGCCGCTGATGAGCACCCCGCGCTCCGTCACGGCTGGAGCGTTTCTGGCCGTTGCGGTATTCCTGACCGCGCCGTCCGCTCTGAACGCACAATTCAGGGGCCCATGCCGTGTCGGCTGTGCGGCCACGTTGATGCTCGACAGCTACCTCGTCGCCTCCGGGACAGCCGTCGCGATCGGCCGATCCATGGGTGGATTTTCGAGGACCTCTCAGGGCGTAATCTCATGGGGCTCGGGCTTCGTGTTCACCGCGGGCGCCGGCATAGCCCTTCAAGGCGACGGAAACCGTCAGAGGCGTGCCGTCTACGGAGGCGCAATCGGCGGGGCACTCGGCGGCGTGGTCGGACTGGGAGTCGCAGTCGGCATTGGAAAGGGATCAGCGGCCGATCGTCTGTCGGCGGCGCTGATCGGGGGCGGCATCGGCGTATTGGCCGGGGGAGCGCTCGGGGCGATCACGCGTGGATCCACCCAAGATCCCTCCCCTACTCCGCTGTTCGCGCTCCGCCTGCCCCTCTGACGTACGTTCAAGCGACGGTCATCCCGCCTCGGTCTCCGTCCGAACCAGCTTCCAGGGTTTCGGGATCAGACGAAGTCCACCGTCCATCCGATCTCGATTGAATCTCTGATGCTCCGGGCGGTCGGGCACTTGTCGACATGACTCGCGAGGGATCGATCAACCTTCTCGCGATCTGCCCCCTCGGGAAGCTTGATCGTGTAGTGCACGTCAATCCGGGTCAGCACGATGATCCGATCCACGACCTCGTTCGTGCCCTCCGCCGTGCAGCTGATGTCACCGTCCGGAACTGAAATCCCGCGCACCTCCAGTGCGCCGTTGAGTGTTCCGAGTAGTCAGCCGGCGGCCGCCGCGACCAGATAGTCGACCGGCAGCGGAAGGTTCGGTTGAGAATCAAGCCCGTAGTGCGCCTTGATCGGACCGTGAACCCCGAACTCCAGCGTGGTCCCACTCTCGAGGGTGCCACGTCGGTGCAGACCACCCACCTTGTCGACCCGTGCACGAGCCACGTAGAGCGGCATGTGATCACTCATCATGTTCTCCTTCTCCGTCCAGTTCGATGTCACCCTCGACAACTTCGAATCCGTCGCACCGAAGCACCGGAAGGCGCGGGTACTTTCGGTACCGACCGTCTGTCGCCGCGAGTCCACAAAGGTGGAACTGTGAGCCCCGGCGGTTCCCGGTCACCCGGTGGTGCGCGCAACGAGCGCACAAGCCGACTGTGGGAAGGTAAAAGGTCACGCCCGGATCCCGATGAAGCCGGCCTGACGGCCGGTATCACCCATTCGGTGTGAGAAAAGACGCGATCCGGTGCACCGCGTACAATGGACAGAGACACTGATCGCCTGATGGGGCACACCCGCGAGAACCGCACGCTGCCCGAGAACGCGTCGCAGATCGATCGGGCGTGGACGGTCCGGGACCTCCTGACCCAGCGCCTCGAAGACCTCAGGGCCCACCTCGTAACATCCGCCGCAGATGGCGGGGCCGAGGTGTACACGCAGATGTTCGGGGAGACATGAAAAGGTGGACGCCAGCGTCTCGATCCCGCGCTCCAGCACCCCGGCGGAGGCACCTCGCCAACCCGCGTGAAGAGCTGCGACCACGCGACGGTCGGCATCGATCAGGAACACGGGCACACAATCCGCCGTGGTGACGGCAAGCAAGACACCGGGTGTGTCGGCCGCATGGCCGTCACAGTCCTCGACCAATCGTGGCTCATCGACACCCGCGACTTCGCCCCGGTGAGCCCGAACCTCTGCCCCGTGGACCTGACGTGCATGGACCACCTGGTCGCTCCCCAGGGCCTTCCTCAATGCCGCCCATCGGCGCCTCGCCGAAGCGGGCTGGCTGTGCTCGGCGAACAGGCCGAGGTCGAAGGGGTGATCGTCGCAGGAGTCCCGTGTCGTGGTCCCTTGAAGAAGCCAGGGGAACGCCTTTGACCACCCCGTGTGCACGAGCGCGCCACACGTCGAGTCTGCGATCTCCATGACCTCGACGAATGGCCGCGGATGTGCCGGTGCTCTGTCCATGACAGCGAACGTAGAGAAAAGGTGGAAATGCCTCCATACTCAGCCGAAATTGCGGTAGGTTTTCCGATTCTCGCTCAACTGCGTTCTTCACCTCAGCAGGGTCATCGGACTGTGCAGGACGACACCCTCTTCGACAGTCAGAACGCCGCCTACGCGCAGGCGATGTTCGAGGAATACGCCCGAAACCCCGATGCCATCCCCGGCGAATGGCGGAAGCTGTTCGACAACGGGGGCGCGCTCGCGGTTTCAGAGGGGCTCATGGTCCCCGATCAGATGGTGGACTCGCGCCCCGGGGGCTCGCAGCCCGTGCCCACGTCCCCCGCCGAGGAAAACGGACCTGCCATCGCACGAGCCGCCCTGCCGACACAGGTGGACGATGACTCCCGTGCGCTGCTGGAGCTTCTGCCCACCGTGTCGCGAGCGACCGCGCTCGCTCAGGCGTTCCGGGACCACGGTCACCTGCTCGCGAGCATCGATCCGCTGGGGAGCCCCCCTCCCGGTCACCCGCAGCTTTCCCCGGCATTTCACGGTACGTCCGCCGACGAGCTCGGAAAGCTTCCTGCCTCGCTCATCATCGCAGATGAATCCGGCGAGCGCTCAGTGGCCGATGCAATCGCAGATCTCGGAGAGATTTACGCGGCGACAATCGGGTACGAATTCGAGCACCTCGACGATCACGTGAAGGTCGATTGGCTCTGGAATCAGGTGGAGGCGGGCCGACACGTTCCGGTGCTCTCCACGGAGGAGCAGAAGAGCCTCCTCCGACGGATCAGCGAGGCCGAGGGGTTGGAGCAGTTCCTTCACAAGACGTACCTGGGGCAGAAGCGGTTCAGCCTGGAGGGCAACGACGTTCTCGTGCCCATGCTGGACCTGATCATCGAAGAGACGGCCCGAAGCGGCGGCACCGACGTCGTCCTCGGCATGGCTCACCGCGGCCGCCTGAACGTCCTGACCCACACGGTCGGGGTTACGTACGGTGAACTGCTCGCCGAATTCGAGGGCCCCTCCTTCAAGGGCGGGCAGCTCGACGTGGCAGGTACCGGCGACGTGAAATACCACCACGGTGCTCGCGGCGTCCGAACCGTCGACGGTGCCGGTGCAGTACAGGTGACGCTTGCACCGAATCCGAGCCATCTGGAGTTCGTGAATCCAGTCGTCATCGGGATGGCTCGCGCCAAGCAGTACGAGGCGCTGGCGAAGGGCGGGGCGGCGCCGTACGACTCGGTGGTACCCGTCCTCATGCACGGTGACGCTGCGTTTGCGGCGGAGGGTGTGGTCGCAGAAACCCTCAACATGGCTCGTCTGAGGGGCTACGAGGTCGGAGGGACCGTCCACCTCATCGTGAACAACCAGGTCGGCTTCACCACTGATCCTGATGAAGCCCGATCGACGCTTTACGCCAGTGATCTGGCCAAGGGATACGGAATCCCGATCGTCCACGTGAATGCGGACGACCCCGAGGCGTGCCTCGCCGCCGTGCGCCTGGCGATGGCCTATCGTCGAGAGTTCCATGAGGATTTCGTCATCGACCTGGTCGGTTACAGACGGCACGGCCACAACGAGGGCGATGAGCCGGCGTACACGCAGCCCGTGAAGTACCGTGCGATCGCGGCACATCCGACCGTTCGGTCCATCTACGCAGACAAGCTCGTTGCCGGTGGTGTGGTGTCTTCGGACGAGGTTGCCGCGATCCAGGCCGAGATCACCCAGAATCTGCGGGCCGTTCAGGATGACGTGCGCGCACACGATACGGCGTCCGACGAATCACCCGCGATCGAGGAAGCTGCACCCGTCATACCGGAAACGACCGGCGTGGCCCTCGATGTCCTCCAGACGATCAACGCGGCAACCATCAACCTCCCGGAGGGCTTCACACCGCATCCGAAACTGTGGCGCCAACTGGGCAAGCGTGCGGACGAATTCACGCTGGATCGTGCGCTGGACTGGGGGCATGCAGAGGCCCTGGCGTTCGGAAGCCTTCTCACGGACGGTATCCCCATTCGTCTGACGGGGCAGGACGCCGAGCGGGGGACCTTCAGTCATCGGCACGTCGTACTCCACGATGCCGAGACGGGGGCCGAGTTCATGCCCCTGGACCACCTCTCCGACGCACGCTTCGAGACGTACAATTCGCCTCTCACCGAGACGGCCGTCATCGGCTTCGAGTATGGATATACCGTAGCGTCAGACAACGACGTCGTCCTGTGGGAAGCGCAGTTCGGCGACTTCGTGAACGTTGCTCAGGTGATGATTGATCAGTTTCTGGCGTCAGGGCTGACGAAGTGGGGCCAGTACTCGAGGCTGGCCCTCCTCCTGCCCCACGGTTACGAGGGGCAGGGACCCGAACACTCCAGCGCCCGTCTGGAGCGTTTCCTGCAGCTCTGCGCCGAGGGCAACATGCGGGTAACCTACCCGACGACGCCGGCGCAGTATTTTCACATGTTGCGTCGTCAGGCGCTCCGTCGGCCCGAGCGACCCATGATCGTCATGACGCCGAAGAGTCTGCTTCGGCACCCCGCGGCCACCTCGACGGTCTCCGAGCTCACCGAGGGTGGATTCCGACACGTGATCGAGGACCCGACGGTCGAGGACCCGAAGACCGTCTCGCGCCTCGTGCTCTGTTCCGGCAAGGTCTACTACGACATCCAGGGCCACGTACGCCGAGAGGGGGCCACGAATGTCGCGGTTGGGCGACTCGAGCTTCTCTATCCCTTCCCCACGGAGGCGCTGGCCGGACTGCTGGAGCTGTACCCGAATGTCCGCGAGGTCGTCTGGGCTCAGGAGGAGCCACGGAACATGGGAGGACTCACCTTCGTCGGCCCACGCCTCCGATCGGTGGTCCCTCGCGCCGTGCCGCTCTCCTACGCGGCTCGACCCGAGCGGGCGAGCCCGGCAGAGGGCAAGGCCTCCTCCCACGCCACGCATCAGGAAGCGGTCGTGCTGGAAGCACTCGGCCTGACGTCCGAGTCGGCGTAGTCCGATCGGGACGCTGTGGTGATCGGTGACGCGGGCATGAGATCCTCACCGTGAAGTCCGGCCCGGGTCGGGGATGGGGACGAGCGGAGACCCCGGTAGTTCGGGTCGGTCCCGCAGGCTAACTTGCCCCGCCCATGACACTACCCTTTCAGCTGGACCGGCCCCTCGTGTTCTTCGATCTCGAGACGACAGGTCTCGATCTGAAGAATGATCGGATCGTCGAGATCGCGTTCATCAAATGGACGCCCACCGGTGACGTTCTGGAGCGCGAGCGACGATTCAATCCGGGGATTCCGATTCCCCCCGAGGCAACCGCGGTGCACGGGATCACCGACGCAGACGTCGCGGGAGAAGTCGAGTTCTGTCGTGTGGCGCGCTCACTCGACGACGTGCTCGCCGGTTGCGACCTCGCCGGATTCAATGTTCGGCGCTTCGATATCCCCATGCTCGTGCAGGAGTTCAAGCGCTGTGACGTAGACTTCTCCCTGGACGGACGCCGCGTCGTGGACATGCAGGACATCTTTCACCGAGAAGAGCGGAGAGACCTGTCGGCTGCAGCTCTCTTCTACCTCGGGCGGGCACACGAAGAGGCGCACACCGCGCTCGGAGACATCCGGACGTCCGCGGCGGTCCTCGGTGGCCAACTGGAGCGCTACCCGCACCTTCCGAGAGACCTCGACGGCCTGCACGCCTATTGTGAAGAGCACCGTCCGACCCGTACGGAAGTGGATCGTTGGTTCAGCAGCGAGGACACCGGTCGGGTCTTCCGAAGGGGAAAACACAAAGGTCGACTCCTGGCTGATGTGGCGGCAGAAGCCCCTGACTATCTGCGCTGGATGATCGGTGCGGACGACATGGACCCCGTTGTCGTCGATGTCGTCCGGGCAGCGCTTGGCCTGACTCGAGTCGAGAACGATTCGACTCCCGAATGAAGAACTCCTCCGAGACGAAGGACACTCCCATGACGACATCCCTCATCATCAAGCGCTTCAGCGTGACCCGAGCTTTCGCCGTGTCGGGGCTGAGCCTGCTCGCGACCCTCGCCGCCTCGCCCGCAAGCGGTCAGATGGCCATCACGACCGAGGCGATGTCTTCGATGTTCCCCCGCTCGATCGGACCGGCTGTCACCGGCGGGCGGATTCACGACGTCGAAGCGGTTCCGAACGATCCGTCGACGGTCTTCGTGGGCACGGCCTCCGGAGGACTGTGGAAGTCGACGAATCGGGGACAGACATGGGTCAACGTCTTCTTCGACAAGCCGGTGAGCACGTTCGGAGACATCGCAATTTCCCGATCACACCCGAACATCATGTATGCGGGTACGGGCGAGCAGCAGAACCGGCAGTCCAGCTCGTACGGGAACGGTATCTACCGCTCCGACGATGGGGGTGACACGTGGACTCATCTCGGTCTGGTCGAAACACGTCATACGGGCCGGATCGTCATCCATCCGACGAACCCCGACGTCGTGTATTTCGGGGCCCTTGGCAATCTCTGGGCGGGCTCCGAGGAACGTGGGGTCTACAAGAGCACGGATGGCGGGCAGACTTGGGAGAAAGTCCTCTTCGTCGATGCCTTCTCGGGCGTGATCGACATGGCGATCGACCCGAGGAATCCAGAGACCGTCTATGCGGCCACCTACCAGCGTCTGCGGAGGGCCTGGGGCTTCAACGGAGGCGGCCCCGGCAGCGGTATCTGGAAGTCGACCGACGGCGGAGCGAACTGGAGCCGTCTCCGGGCCGGACTGCCCGAAGGGGATCTCGGCCGCATCGGAATCGCAGTCGCCGAGTCGAATCCGGACGTCATCATGGCTCTGGTCGAGGCCGAAGACGATCAATCCGGCGTCTTTCGCTCCGAAGATGCTGGACGCTCCTGGACACGCGTCAATGACCAGAACATCCGGCCCATGTACTACTCACACATCTTCGTCGACCCGAATGACGACCAGCGGGTCTACACGCTGGCGACGCGGTCGTACGTCAGCGACGACGGAGGCCGCACGTTCAGCCAGATTGCGCTGGCCCCGACCTACGACGTGGGAATCCATGCCGATCATCACTCGCTGTGGATCAATCCAGCTGACCCCGAGCACCTCCTCCTCGCCGGGGACGCCGGGCTTCACGAGAGCTACGATCGCGGTATCAACTTCCGTAAGCTCAACAATTTCCCGATTTCGCAGTTCTACGCGATCGGCGTGGACATGCGCGATCCGTACTGGGTCTACGGTGGTCTGCAGGACAACCACTCCTTCTTCGGCCCATCCGAAAATCGGCGCTGGGCGGGCATCCTGAACGACGACTGGATGCAGAACGGCTTTGGCGATGGGATGTTCTGGCAGGCCGACCCCGACGACGCACGATACAGCTACGGCAGCTCGAACGGCGGAAATTACTTTCGGTACGATACGCAAACCGGCGATATGCTCGACATCTCCCCGGCTGCGCCGGTCGGGCAGGATTACCGGTTCGACTGGACGTCCCCGATGATGCTGTCCCAGCACGATTCGGATCGGCTGTACGTAGCCGGGAACAATCTCTTCATCTCCAGCGATCGCGGAGGCGCCTGGACGTCGACGGAGGACATGAGTCGGCAGATCGATCGTGACACCCTCCAGATCATGGGGGTGGCCGGAGCTGACATCACGATCTCACGAAACGACGGTACCAGTTCGTTCGGTGAGGCCGTGACCCTCGACGAGTCTCCAGTCGATCCCGCCGTCCTGTGGGTGGGCTTCGATGACGGGAACCTTCAAGTGAGCCGGAACGGGGGCACGAGCTGGGCCGAGGTATCCGGAAATGTCCCGGGGATCGCCGACGGGACCTACGTGAGCCGAGTGGTCGCGTCGGCTGCGGCAACCGGTACGGCATATGCGACGTTCGATGCGCATCGGGACGGTGACTTCCGACCCTTCGTGTACCGAACCCGCGACTTCGGCTCGTCGTGGGAGCCCCTGCACGCCGACCTTCCCGAGACGGGGTCAGTGAACGTCATCGTGGAGCATCCCGACAATCCGAACACCCTCTTCCTCGGGACGGAGCACCACGTCTTCGCAAGCACCGATGCGGGTCAGAACTGGGCTCGCGTCCCGAACCTGCCCACCACCAACTACGACGACATGGTGATCCATCCGCGCGAGAAAGACCTCGTGATCGGATCACACGGACAGGGCGTCTGGATTCTCGACGACACTCGCGCGATCGCGGAGTGGGGGGATGCCACTGCTCCCGTCACTGTGTTTTCCGCCCCGGTCGGAACCATCAAGCTCTGGAAGAAGGACACCTCGTACCGGGGTCAGGACCAGTATGCGGGCACCAATCCGGTCGATGGTATGGAGATCACCTATCGACTCATGGAAGCTTCGGGAAGCGCGACGATGCGCGTCCGTCGCGCGGACGGCACGCTCGTTCGTGAGCTCACGGTACCGGGCACGATGGGCACCCACCGCGTGAACTGGGACCTCCGCCATGGAGGCCCCGGCGTCTCGGACACCTGGGAGCGACACGACAGTCCAGTGCTCGCCCGCCCCATCGAACCATGGGGGCCCTGGGTATCCCCCGGTATCTACACCGTGTCCATCGAGTCGGGCAGTCAGCGTGGCGAGACCAGGGTCGAAGTTCGTGGCGATCCGGACATGCCGATGCTGACACAGGCCATGTATGAGACACGAGAGCAGTTCATGCTCGATGCCATCGCCCTCACGACGCAGATCTCCGATGTCATGCGCCAGCACGGCATGAGTGGAGGAGGAGGAGGAGGATTCCGAGGGCCTGCAGGGCCGCCGCGATCTCCGGAGGACAGACTTCGCGCGGCACGGCGTCTCGTTCAGCAGGTCTATTCCTCACTCAACGGAGGGGCTGTCCGGCCGGGCTCGCTGTACCCTCCGACTCAGACTCAGCGTGAGCAGCTGCAGCGGGCCAGGGATCTGCTCGCGGACGCGATCGCCGGACTCGGGTAATCGATCTACGGGGATACCTCATGCGTCGGACATGGCGCCGGGCTGCTGCTCTTGCCGCCGTCCCGCTCACGGTGTGTACACCGGGGGAACCGGCCTCCCGGGCTGCATCCGGAAAGGCCGGGAGTCCGCTCATGCCGACGCAGGGGGTCTACGGTCAGGCACCGGCTGCGGCCGGGGGCCTCCCGAGCGTGATCATGCTGACCCCGCACCCCCAGGATGATGATCCCGAAGCGGCTGACCCTTCGATCACCATCGACCAGTTCGGCCTGGTGTTCTCTCCAACCCGGATCGTGACCCGGCCGGGGTCGAGCGTCATCTTCACGAACAGTGAGGCGGCCGTCGCTCACAACGTGCGAATTCGGGCGATCGGGGAAACGAGGGACCTGCTGAACGCGGACGCCAACCCCGGGGAGCAGCTCACCGTGGAGCTCCCCATCGCCGGGGGTTATGACGTGCTGTGCGACATGCATCCCGGCATGACCGCCTTCGTCTTCGCTTCCGATGCCGCCCACACGGCCCTTGCGGCACCGGACGGTACGTTCGTGCTCGAGGACGTCCCTCCGGGCCTGTATACGCTCCGGCTCTGGACCTCGAGCGACGGCACCCGTCACCTGCCGGAGACCGAGGTCGCGACCGGGTCCACGCGTATCCATCTCGGCCTCCCGGGGTAGGCGCCCCTACGTGCACGCGATGTTTTCTCGAACAGATCCCCCATAGCTCTCCGAATACCATCATGCTTCTCCACGCCCACTCCGGCTTTCGCTATCTGGTCCTTCTGATGGGCCTTGTCGTGATCGGCTATGCCGCGTTCGGCCTGATCACCAAGGCTCAGTACGGAAAACCGATGCGTGTCCTGTCAGCGATCTTCACCGGTGTCACGGACCTCACGGTCCTTCTCGGGCTCTCCCTGCTTTTCACACGCCCGTTCTACTCACAGCTGGGTGGCCACATCGTGATGATGATCCTCGCGACCGCGATCGCCCACGTCGTCCACGGAGTCATGAAGCGCCGTCCGCCGGAAACACAGACGTACACACCACACATCGTCGGCACTCTGGCCGTCCTCGCCTGCATCGTCGCCGGCATCATGGCAATCGGGCGACCGATCGTCGGCTGACGCGGTCGGGCGCGTCGATGGAGCCCGAATGGCCGGAAGCTCTGACACCTGCCCCGGACGGAGCGTCACATCCCGGCCCCTCCGACCTCGGGCTGGTCATGGGCGGAGGTGGCGCCCGAGCCGCCTATCAGGTCGGAGTTCTCAGGCATGTAGCCAGATACTGCCCGGAGCTCTCGGTCCCCTACGTTCACGGGATCTCCGCCGGGGCGATCAACGCCGCTGCGCTCGCATCGCACCACGGAACGTTCCTGCAAGCGGTCGACGAACTTTCCCACCTGTGGGGAGACCTGACCATTGACCAGGTCTTCCGCGTGGACCCGGGCTCGCTCGCCCTCAATGGCATGCGCTGGCTCCGACGACTCGGCGGAGGCGGGCTCCGCAGCAGTCGACTGCGCGTTCGAGGCCTCGTCGACACTGCTCCACTGGACGACTATCTGTCGGAAACACTGCATGCGGTCGGCCGAGAACTGACGGGCATCCAGTACAACCTGGACCACGGTGATCTGAGGGCGTTCGCCGTAAGCACGACCAGCTACTCGACCGGGGGGTCGGTGACCTGGCTTCAGGGTACTGGCGTCGAGACGTGGGAGCGGCCTCAACGTCTCACGCGCCGGACGACGATCACGGTCGATCACATCATGGCATCCGCAGCGTTGCCACTCCTCTTTCCCGCGGTACAGATCGGGCGCGACTGGTATGGCGACGGAGGGATTCGGCTTACGGCCCCGCTCTCACCGTCGCTGCATCTCGGCGCGCGCCGCATCATGGCAATCTCGAATCGCTACGATCGAAACAAGGGCGAGGCCGAGCAAACCAGCATCCGGGCCTACCCTCCTCCCGCCCAGGTCGCGGGTGTTCTCCTCAACGCAATCTTCCTCGATCTGCTCGACCACGACGCGCTGCGGCTGGAGCGACTGAACCGACTCCTCGAGCATCTGCCGCCCGAGCAGCGGCAGGGACTGGAACCGGTCAAATTGCTGGTCATTCGCCCGACGGTCGACCTCGGCCGGCTGTCATCCCGATTCGAGGCCCGCCTTCCTCGATCGATCCGGTTCCTGACCCGCGGTCTGGGCACGAGAGAAACCGAATCTCCGGACATCCTGAGCCTCATCCTCTTCCAGCCCGACTACCTCCGGACGCTCATGGAGGTCGGAGAGGCGGACGCAGCGTCACGCCACGACGAGATCATGGAGTTTCTCGGCGAGTGACGGCTCTCCTGCCCGGCATCAGGGTAGGAAGATCCCCGGAAGACCGGCGGCGCAACTGACGCTATTTTCCTCCACGTACGCTTCGCTTTACATCCGGCGCATCTGGACGATACCCATGGCCGAAGAAAAACAGCTCGCAAGCGAGCTCGAATCTCGCGAGGTCGCAGAACAGGCTCGGGAGCAGCAGTGGGAGAAGAGCAGCTTCGCCAAGGGGCTGTTCGAGGGAAGGCTCGACCTCGATCTCGTTTATCCTCCTCCGCAGCCTGATCCGGACGAGCGAGAGCGTGCGGCCCAATTCCTCGCCGAGCTCGAAGTCTTTGCTCGAGATCACATCGACGGGGACCGCCACGATTCCGATGGGTGGGTCCCTCAGGAGGTTCTCGACGGCCTCGCGAGGATCGGAGCATTCGGCATCAAGACGCCTCGCCGGTTCGGCGGATTGGAACTGTCTCAGGTTTCCTACAACCGTGCCCTGACGATCATCGCCTCTCGGTGCAGCGCGACGGGCGCCTTCCTGTCGGCACACCAGAGCATCGGGGTACCCGGACCACTTCTGAAGTTCGGAACCGACGAGCAGAAGGATCGGTACCTGCCCCGCCTCGCCCGGGGCGCTTTGTCCGCGTTCGCCCTGACAGAGCATGACGTCGGATCCGACCCCGCAAACCTCTCGACGACGGCGACGCTCTCCGACGACGGTACGCACTGGATTCTGAACGGGGAAAAGCTCTGGACGACGAATGGTCCACGGGCCGAAATCATCGTCGTGATGGCTCGAACCCCCGCTCCGGAGGGCTCCAAACGCAAGCCGATCACCGCCTTCATCGTCGAGACCGACTGGGAAGGTGTCGAGACCCTCGACGAGTGCTCGTTCATGGGTCTCCGTGCCCTGTCCAATGGAGCGCTCCGCTTCACCAACGTGAAGGTGCCTCGGGAAAACCTGCTCTGGGGTGAGGGGAAAGGCCTCAAACTGGCCCTGATCACCCTCAATACGGGGCGCCTCGCGCTTCCGGCATTCTGTGCGGCCGCGGGAAAGGGAAGCCTGGAGATGGTGCGGGACTGGGCCGGAAATCGGGTTCAGTGGGGTCTTCCCGTCGGACACCACGATGCCGTCGCTCAGATGATCGGCAAGATGGCCGCCGACACCTTCGCGCTCGAGGCGCTCGTCGAGCTGATCGGAGCCATGGCGGACTCCGGGACGTTCGACATCCGTCTGGAAGCCGCTGTCGCCAAGATGTGGGGCACCGAGACTGGCTGGGACCTCGTCAACGATGCGCTCCAGGTCCGTGGTGGCCGTGGGTACGAGACTCACGATTCTTTGCGCGCGAGGGGTGAGGTGGCCTACCCGGTCGAGCGGTGGCTTCGCGACATGAGGATCAACACGATTTTCGAGGGCTCCTCGGAAATCATGAGACTCTTCATCGCCCGCGAGGCGGTCGACCGGCACTTTTCGATCGCGGGGGACCTTGTGAACCCGAGGGCATCGGCCGGCGCCAAGATCGCCGCGCTGCTCAAGGCCGGGATGTTCTATGCCTGGTGGTATCCGACCCGATTCCTGGGATGGAGTCGCTGGCCTCGCTATTCGGAATTCGGCTCCCTGGCCCGGCATATGCGCTATGTCGAGCGAACCTCGCGCCGGTTGGCTCGCGCCACCTTCCACACAATGGTCCGTTTCGGGCCGGGCCTGGAGAAGCGTCAGGCCGTCCTCGGCCGGGTTGTCGATATCGGCGCGGAGCTACTGGTCATGACCGCGACCGTGCTTCACGCCAAGGCACTGGAGAAGGGTGACGGCGATTCGCGTGGCGCCGACGCCCTGGCAGACGCCTTCTGCCGTCAGGCGCGCCGACGGATCTCGGCCAGCTTCCGATCCCTGTTCCGAAATGACGACGTCGCCACGCACAATGTGGCGCGACGCTACCTGGACGGCGAAATGGAATGGCTGGAGGACGGTGTGATCCCGCTGGCCGGATATCGCGACTTCCGAAGCTCCCCGGCTGCCGACTCCCCGCAGAAACAAACTGAACCGCTGGAGCCCGTCTCCGTACCATGACCTCTCTGCATCCCCGCGCATTCAAAGTCACGGTCGTCTGGACACTGGGGCTGCTCTTTCTGGGCAGCATCGTTCACGCGACCGAATCCAGTCTCGCGTGTCCCGACTGGCCCACCTGTTTCGGCTCCATGGTCCCGGAGATGACCGGGGGCGTCTTCTGGGAGCATCTTCACAGGCTGGTTGCAGGCGGACTCGTCATGATGTTCTCCCTGGCCACGTGGCTCGCACGGAAGGAAACGTCCGGTCGCCCCTGGATTTTTCGAGCTTCGCTGGCGGGCGTTCTCCTGCTTCTCGTGCAGTCCGTCTTCGGCGGACTGACAGTCATCTATCAGCTTCCGGATCTGGTTTCGACAACGCACTTGAGTCTCGCCTTCACCTTCCTCGCCCTGGCGACCGTACTGGCGACGGCCTCCCACGGGTCGACCGGACCGGACGGGCCGCCACCGATCGCCGGCTTCGGAGCGGGAGAAGGAAGACGTTTGACGGCTCTGGCCGGGGCCTCAGCCGTCCTCGTGTTCGTTCAGTCGGTCCTGGGTGCTCTCGTTCGGCATACGGACGGTGGGATGTCCTGCCCGGACATACCGCTTTGTCTTGGCCAGGTCGTTCCACCTCTTGTGAACATTCAGATCACGTCGCACGTACTGCACCGGTTCATGGCTGTCGTCGCGACGGTTGCGGTGCTCATGCTCTACCGCTGGGCGCTGCGGGCCGAAGTACCAACTCACGTGCGGCGTGCCGCCGCAGGAGCGGTTGCCCTCGTCCTGGTCCAGGTCGGTCTCGGGATCGCATCGGTCCTGTCGATCCTGGCGGTGCCGCCCGTCTCACTCCATACCCTCGTCGCGGCCGCTCTGCTCAGTCTCCTCGTCGGCCTTGCGACGTTCGGCCAACGGACTGCGGTCGCCATCGAACACCCAGAGCTGGTAGATGCACGATGAACATCGGTAATACGGGGGATTTCCTCGCCCTGATCAACGCGACTCTCAACGCTACGAGCGCAATTGCACTGGTCACGGGGTTCGTCTTCATTCGCCGCAAGGTGGTCGATCGACACCGGCGGGCGATGCTCACGGCGGTCGGGGCGTCCGCCCTGTTCCTGGTCTTCTACGTGATCAGGATGCTGCTGACGGGGACACATGAATTTGCCGGAGAGGGTCTCGCCCGCATCGTCTACCTGAGCATCCTTTTCAGCCACATGACGCTGGCGGTCCTCGTTCTGCCCTTCATCCTTCGCATTCTCTGGCTGGCCAGAAACGACCGGTTTGCGGACCACAAGAAGCTGGCCCGATACGTCTTTCCAGTCTGGGCCTACGTCTCGGTGACAGGGCTCGTGGTCTATCTGCTTCTTTACCAGATCTACGGTTACGCGTGACCCCGGAGGGCGCGGGTCTCATTGACACGCGCGACCGACTGCGGGGCTACGCGGAGGCTGTCGGCGCGGCATCCCTGTGGGGCTCGTCCGGCATTTTCGCCGTGGCGTTGTTTCGGCGGGGGGTGCCGCCGGAGAGCGTTGCCCTCCTGCGACCGCTCATCGGCGCACTGATCCTTCTGGGTGCAGTGGGGCTCAGGAATCCTTCCTCGCTCCGAATCGATACACGTGGCCTTCTGATCCTCATGGCCGGCGGTGGCTTCACGGTCGGCGCCTTCCAGATCGCCTATCAGTTCTCCACGGACGCGGTCGGGGTACCATCGACGGTGGCGTTGCTCTACCTGGCACCGGCACTCGTCACTGCCGCGTCCGGTCCGATCTTGAACGAATGGCCCGATCGCTCGCGGATCATCCTTCTGGCCATCACTCTCTCGGGCGTGTGGCTCAGCGTTCTCGGAGCGCATGAGGTGACCGCAGCGTTCGGTTCTCGCGGCCTCGGCTGGGGCCTGATGGCGGGTGTCGCGTACGGGGCCTACACCCTCTTCGGCCGCTACGCCGCTGCGAGATACGGGTCCATTCCTACGGTCGTGTACAGTACTGTCGGATGTGTCGTCGTCCTGGGCGTGGCGGTGCCGCTGGCGCCCGGTCCCCTGGTGTGGCCGTCATCCATGGATGCCTGGCTGATCCTGTTCGCATTTGCAGCGCTGACGATCGCTGTCGCGCACTTCCTGTTCTTCGACGCACTCGCCCGGATCGATGCGGGCCGGGTCTCCATCGCAACCGCGATCGAACCCGTCGTGGCGGCAGCGCTCGCGACGCTTCTCGTCGGGCAGGGACTGTCCCTCCTCGGATGGACCGGCATCGGGCTGGTGGTCCTCGGAGTCACCGGTGCCGGCGCGCGATCAACCGAAGCACGTTCGCGAACCGTGTAACTGTGTTGCGAGGTAGTCGAGCTACCCGTAAGCTCGCCTTCCGTGGACAAAATCGAGCAGATCAAACGCCTTCTGAGCGCCTCCTCGGATCCGGACAATCCCCCTGCGGATACCGTGGCTCAGCTCCTGACTGACGTGCAGCACATTGCCGTCGTGGGGTTGTCGCGCGACCTCGAGAAGCCAGCGCGCCGCATTCCCTCATACCTCGCCGCGAAGGGATACGACGTCATTCCCGTGAATCCCTCGGCAGAGCGCCTCCTCGGGAGACGCAGTCACGGAGAGCTGCGGGATGTCCCCTCTCCGGTCGATCTGGTCCTGATTTTCCGCCCTGGCCCGGAAGCCGACGGCGTGGTGGCAGCTGCTGCGGAGCGTGCGGACCAGCCATCGATCTGGCTCCAGACCGGGATTCGGTCCCCTGAGGCGGTCGCCCGTGCACGCGCGCTGGGCCGCACCGTGATCCAGGACCTATGCGTCTTCCGAGTTCACCGCGCTTTGCTCGATTAGCGCTGCGTCACTGACGACCTGGCTCTCCCATCGGCAAAGATCGTCACCACGGCCCTGACACATGCTGTGGGTGACGACCACGGCCTCCCCCAGCGATCGGACGACGAATTCTTCGGCAAACCCGCTCAGCAGGTGACATGCGTCACCCCCGGGGTCCGCTTCGATGAAGAGCAGTGAGCGCCCCTCGATCACGAAGCGGCCTCGCCCGAAGCCACCGATTGCACGGCCGAACAACCTTCTGAGCCGCCTGGCTGCCCCCCGTCTCAAGGCGCGGTGCGCCAGCCCTGCCGGCAGGTATCGGATCCACCCCGGCGTGCGCTGTTCCACGGCGAGCAGACGCCCCACCTCTCGGAAGACCTCCGGGCAGTCCGGGCGTCTGATCACGAAACGAAACAGGCCACGAATTTCCTCGTCCGTCAGACGAACCCGTCGCTTCACGTCACTGCGGTAGGTTCGGATCTGTCGTTCAACCACGTCGCTCAGTCCGAACCGCCTCGGGATGGTCTGCGTCGGGTCCTCGTCTTCGAGGATCTCGATCGGCAGGTCCATGTCCCTCATGACTTCGAGCAGCCTCAGTGCGACGACAGCCTGCACCCGTCTCGGACCTTCGGCCGGCGCAGGCAGGGGATCGGGAGGCGTCAAGGAAGCTCGGGGCCGGGCACGATGTGCGGACCGCAGGGACCCCAATAATGTCGGAACGTTGCGCGACCGTGACAACGAAGTCACGCGGACCGCACCGGGACCTCCGGATCAGGCGCGCACCGCGTTAGGTTCTCTCCATGAAACGATACGCTGCCTTCGATCCACCCGAATATCTGGACTGGGAACCAGATCCAGCGCTCGTGGGCGCATTCGGAGACACGATCGCTTCGGACGCACAGCGTGCAGCCGTGATCGGCAGCCTGTCCCGAGAGGACCTCCTTTCGCTCTATCGGGATCTGCTGAGGACCCGGTTGCACGACATCGGCCTGAAGCGCTGGGTCCGGACAGGTGTCATTTCGAAGGCGTGGTTGGGCACGGGTGAAGAAGCCGTGACGGTCGGCAATGTTCGGGCTCTGGACCCCGCACGGGACATCGTCTCCCCGATGATCCGCAACGCCGGTGCCCTGCATATGATGGGCATGCCCCTGTCCGACATGTTCCGAGGCTACCTGGCGACGTCGGACTCACCGAGCGCAGGTCGGGATCTGCACATCGGCGACATGAGCTCGGGAATCATCCAGCCGATCAGTCACATGGGAACCAGTGTGACCATCGTGACCGGGGTCGCACTGTCCTTCCGGAATCGTGGAGAAGATCGGGTGGCCATGACATGGGTCGGTGACGGCGCGACCAAGTGTGCCGCCTGCCATGAAGGACTCAATCTTGCCGCGGTCCAGAACCTTCCGGTGATCTTCGTCATTCAGAACAATCAGGTGGCCCTCGGAACGCCGGCCGGCGGGCATGGCGTCGGAGATCTGCACGCGTGGCCGGCCATGTACGGCATCGACGCGTGGAGCTGCGACGGCAACAATGTGCTGGACGTTTATGCCTCCACCCGACTCGCAGCCGACCGGTGTCGAGCGGGACAGGGCCCGGCAGCCATCGTGGCTGATACGTTCCGTATGGGTGGGCACGCGACCCACGACGAACGCGAGGCTCGGGACACGTTTCCTCCCGAGCTTTTCTCCGAGTGGGGGCGCCGTGATCCCATCGGATTGTTCGAGGCGTGGTTGGGCGGTCAAGGGATCACGACCGGGGTCCTCGAGGCAATCGAGGCCGAGGTTACCGCACAGATGGACGAGGCTGCTGACGAAGCGCTCGCGTCCCGGGACAGGATTCCGCCGCCCGAGCAGGCGCTGTACGACGGAGTCTCCGAGGGTGGGACGCTCGTCGGTCTGGAGAACCGCCCCATCTGAGGTGGTAAATCAGGTTCTTGCGCCCCTTGAGGGAATGCATGTTCCCGATATCTTACCGTGTGGCATGGATCTGTTCGCTTGGTTCCAACTTGGAGTTTAACAAATGATCAACATGAATCTTCCGGTTGCGAGCCAGACCCTGTTTGACCGTCCTCTCGACGAACTGACCGACGAAGACCTTGTCACAGCCCACCTCGAGGGTCGTCCCGGAGCCTTTCAGCGTCTCTACAACCGCTACCGTGACCGGCTGATTCACTTCATCACACGGAAGACGGGCGACCCCGACCGCGCGCAGGACCTCGTTCAGGAGGCCTTCATTCGCGTGACCCGACACCTGCACCGCTTCGACACGACGAAGAAGTTTTCGACGTGGGTGTACACCATCGCGGGCAATCTCTCGAAGAACGAACTACGGAATCGCTCCCGCAGTCCTCTCGTCCTGTTCCAGCGTCTGACGAACAACTGGGACGATGATCACCGCCCCATCCAGTTCGAGGATTCTTCGACGAAGCCGGATGATCTGTATCGCAAGCGGTATCTGCAGCGTCTTGTCGAGGACACCGTTCAGACCCTCCCCGAACATCATCAGCTGGTCTTCCGACTGCGTGAGCTCGAGGGAAAAAGCTATGAGGAGATCTCCGAGATCACGGGGGTCAACCTCGGAACGGTGAAAAGCCGCCTCCACCGGGCGCGCAACTCGTTCGCCCAGCGTATCGAGCCCTTCCTGAACTGACTCCTCGGCGCCACTCTCATCCTGTAGAGTGGCGAGGCACCGCGGACGGATGACGAGCCCGCGGTCCGCCCCGCCTGCGCCAGAAGAGGACGTGCCATGTTCGACGAGCTCCGTGCCGCCTTCAAGGAGGCAATCGACAACTTCAACAAGGAGTTAGGCCGCGATCAGATCTCGGAGTCGGTCGACAAACTCCTCATCGGGATGAAGCGGGAGATCGCCGAGGAGAAGGCTCATGTCGCCGGGCTGCACGACCAGCTCTCGCGGACATCCAGCGAGATCGAGCGGCTGACGACCGACATTGAAACCGCCCGGCGCCGGGAGACGATGGCGAGTGAAATCGGCGATATGGAAACTGCGCGACTCGCATCCGAATGGACGTCACGGGCAGAAGGCCAACGGGCCATCCTTGCGAGGAAAGCCGAAGCTCTGAGAGAGGAAATCGATTTTCGCTCCCGTACCGTCGACGAGATGTTCGAGCGCTTTCGAGAGGCGGAGCGTCAACGTCATGAGATGACGGCGTCGACCGGCCGATCGGCGGCCCGGGAGTCGATCGAGTCAGCCAATCCTCTCTTCGAGGAACTCGATCGGATGGCCGAAAAGATCGACGATCTGGATGCTCAGGCTCAGGCGGTCGAAGCCATCACCGATCTCGACACCGAGGTACCGGACTCCAGGGGTCGAGTCGATCTCGAGGCGCCGGCACCTCATGCCGAGGGCGATGTGGACGCAGCTCTTGCGGAACTCAAGAGACGGATGGGTCAGCTCTAGGTCCGCTGTCATATGCAGTCCGGCGATCACGAGCGCCTTCCTCGGTGGAGCGCGCCGCGTGACATCGCATCCGGTGACCACGCCGGGGTGGTTACGAGCATGCCGTTCCGGTACCTTTTCGGGCGTTGAACCTCGCTATTCGAACGACCTCCGACCTCCAAATCAGCCATGCAGAACTGGATCGGTATCGCCATCTGGATCATCATGGGTGCCGCGATCGGCCTCATGATGCGGGCCGCCATCAGCCGTCCGGAGGAACAGCCCGGGCACATGCAGGTCATCATGGCCCTCGGTGCGTTCGCGTCCGTGATCGGAGGCATGCTCGGGGTCGGAATCTTCCATCTCTGGGAGCCGTTGGCCCTCAGTCTGGGTGGAATGGCTTCTGCCGCCGTGTTTGCGGCGCTCATGACGTTCATCTATCGCTGGGGCCTGCGCACGCTCATCTAGAGCTCCGGGATCCGGCGGAAGGACACTCCCCATGTCGGATGTACAGAGCTTCATCGATGAGAACCTCGGACGCTTCCGCTCCGAGCTGTACGACTTCCTTCGCATCCCGTCGGTCAGCGCGAAATCCGAGCATGACGGTGACACGCGCGCGGCCGCGGAGTGGTTCGCCCAGAAGTTGGTGGATGCAGGGCTCCCGTCCGAGATCGTCGACACGCCTGGCCATCCGGTCGTCGTCGGTGAATCCCATGCCGCGGGACCGGACGCCCCGACCGTCCTGATCTACGGACACTACGACGTTCAGCCTCCCGAGCCACTCGACCTGTGGTCGTCGCCGCCGTTCGAGCCGACGGAACGGGACGGCCGCGTGTACGCTCGAGGCTCAGCGGACGACAAAGGGCAGCTGTACATGCACGTGAAGGCGCTCGAAGCGTATCACGCCAGCGGTACCCCTCTGCCGATCAACGTCGTCGTGATCGCGGAGGGCGAGGAGGAGGTCGGCTCCCCGAATCTCGTGCCCTTCGTCGTGGAGCATGTGGAGCGTCTCGCGTGCGACGTCGTGCTCATTTCCGACACCGGCATGTACGCCGAGGGCCTGCCGTCGGTCGGGTTTTCCCTCCGCGGCCTCGCCTACTTCGAAGTCCACGTCCACGGCGCGAACAGCGACCTGCATTCGGGTGAATTCGGGGGTGCGGTCGCGAACCCGGCGAACGTGCTGTCGAAGATCATCGCTTCCCTGCACCGTTCGGACGGCTCCATCGCGATCGACGGCTTCTACGACGACGTGCTGGAGTGGGACGAGGCAACCCGCGCGCAGATCGCGTCGCTGCCCCACTCCGACGATACGTTCGCCGAGGACCTGGAGCTCGCGGAGCTGACGGGTGAATCCGGCTACGGAACGCTCGAGCGGCTCTGGATCCGCCCGACGTGTGACGTCTGCGGGATCCTGAGTGGCTACACGGGTGAGGGCGCCAAGACCGTGCTGCCCAACCACGCGATGGCCAAAGTCAGCTTCCGCCTCGTGCCGGACCAGAATCCCGATCGGATCAAGGATCTGCTCGAGGCCCACGTCGCGTCCCTTGACCTGCCGGGCGTCACGGTTGAGGTACGGGAGTTGCACGGTGGCCGGCCCTGGAGAGCCAGCGTCGGAGGCCCCGCATTCGAGGCCGCCGCCGACGCGCTCGAGGAGGCGTTCGGGACGAAGCCCGTGCCCATGGGAGGGGGCGGATCGATCCCCATCGTGGTGGAATTCGAGGAGAAACTCGACGCAACGGCCCTTCTGGTTGGATTCTCGCTGCCCGGCTGCAACCTGCATGCGCCAGACGAGTGGATGTCCCTCGAGAACTATGAACGGGGAATCGGGGCACTGGCTCGCCTTTACCAGAAACTGGGACGGTCGGGCGCAGCCGCGTAGAAGCGTCCCG
>JAYOKZ010000003.1:1249-48483 GCA_038120095.1 Gemmatimonadales bacterium | reverse complement strand
CCACCGACATGGCCGCCTGCGGACTTCAGGCTGGGTCAGCCGCCTGGACTCGCTACCATGCAGGCCGCCCGTAGAAGCGCACGAGCCTTGTTGAGCGTTTCCTCATACTCTGCTTCGGGGTCGGAGTCGAGAACGATCCCGGCCCCTGCCTGCACGTGAGCCATCCCGTCCTTGGCGAGAACCGTGCGGATCGTGATCGCTGTGTCCATGGACGCTCCCCCGTAATTGAAGTGCCCGACCGCCCCGGCATACGGACCACGTCGCACGGGTTCGAGATCGTCGATGATCTCCATCGCTCGGACCTTCGGAGCACCTGTCACGGTTCCGGCGGGGAAGCAGGCCTTGAACACGTCCATCGCCCCGAGTCCCTCGCGGAGACGTCCTTCGACCTGACTCACGATGTGCATGACATGGGAATAGCGCTCGACCACCATCAGGTCCGGTACGTGGACCGAGCCGTACTCGGTCACCCGTCCGACATCGTTCCGGCCCAGATCAACCAGCATTCGATGCTCTGCCAGTTCCTTCTCATCCGACAGGAGGTCCTCCGCAAGAGCTCGTTCCTCTTCGGGACTCGAGCCCCTTGGACGGGTGCCGGCGATCGGCCGCACCGTTACGGTGCCATCATCGACCCGCACAAGAACTTCCGGCGAACTGCCGATCAAGGAGAAGCCCTCCAGCTCGAGGAAGTACAGGTAGGGGGACGGATTTACACTGCGTAAGGCCCTGTAGAACTCGAGAGGCGTCGCAGCGAGCGGAAGCGAGAGGCGCTGGCTGAGCACGACCTGGAAGGCGTCGCCCGCCCGAATGTATTCACGGACGACCTGGACCCCCGCCACGAACGCGTCACGCGTCGTGGACGAGGTAAAGTCCGGATCCTCGTCCGGCTCCGCGGCCAGAGGCAGCCGTGATGGAGGCGAGCCGTGCTCCAAACGAAACACCACGTCGGCGATCCGGTCCGCCGCCGCATCGTACAACCCTCGGAGACTGTCATCATCCACGGCGTCATTGGCGGGGACGGCGGAGATGACCATGGCACGACCGGTCAGGTTGTCGATCGCAACCACGATGTCTGTGAAGACAAACAGACCATCCGGCAGCTCGAGGTCGTCCGGCGGTGCATTGGGGAGGTCTTCGATCTCACGTACGACGTCGTACGAGAAATACCCGACAGCTCCGCCCCAGAAACGCGGCAGCCCTTCGACCTGTGCGGGCTGCTCAGCCCGAAGACGAGCGTCCAGATCACTCAGGGGATCATCGGTCTCCACATCGACCCATCCCCCCTCCGGCGTCCACCTCGAAACGCCCCCCCCCTGCAACCGCCACGCACTCCTCGGCCGAGTGCCCAGAAAGGTGTAGCGCGCCCACTGCTCACCCCCGATCACGGACTCGAGGAGGAATCCAAAGGGCGGTTCCGCTAGCTTCGCATAGGCCGTAATTGCGGTGTCGACGTCGAGCAGGATCTCACACCACACGGGAACGACATCGGCTTTCGAGGCAAGAACACGAAACTGGTCGAAAGAAGGGAAGAGCTGCATGAGCAACCGACGCATGGCGGGGTGATGAGCGCCCCAATGTCCACGGGCCCGGAGAGGGCGTCAACGCCGCTGCTGGCCGTCGACACCGGCGGCACGTTCACGGACCTCGTGCTTCTGACGGACGGTGAGATCCGCACACTCAAGGTCCCGTCGACCCCCCACGATCCGTCACAGGCCGTCCTCGACGGGATCCGGGAAATCCTCGGCAACGCCACCTCGTTTGCTCTTCTGCACGGATCAACGGTCGCGACGAATGCGCTGCTCGAGCGACGGGGAGCCCGGGTCGTTCTCGTGACCAATGAGGGCTTCGAGGACGTCATCGAGATCGGTCGGCAGGACCGACCTCAACTCTATGCGCTCGTCGGGCATCGGTTGCCCCCGCTGGTGGATCGGCAGGATCGGATCGGCGTATCCGGCCGCCTGGGTCCTCAGGGTGAAGAACTGACACCCCTGGACGCTCGGGCCCTCGACGGGCTGGCGGACGAAATCCGCACGCGCAACGCCGAATCCGTGGCAATTTCGCTCCTGCACGCCTACGCGAATCCTGCGCATGAACGCGCGGTCGCGGAGGCGCTGAGGTCCAGCCTCGGCGACGAACTCCCCATTTCGGTATCCAGCGATATCGTCCCCGAATTCCGCGAATACGAGCGAACCTCCACGACCGTGCTCAACGCCTACGTGGCGCCGATCATGGACCGCTACCTTGGCCGCCTCGCGCGGGAAGCGGACGCGACACACATCTCGATCATGGGTTCGAACGGAGGAGCCCTCTCGATCGAACGCGCCCGCCGAGAACCGGTTCATACGGTGTTGTCCGGTCCCGCCGGAGGGGTCGTGGGCGCACTGACGTGGGCCCAACGATCGGGTTTCGATTCCGTCCTCTCCTTCGACATGGGTGGCACCTCCACCGACGTTTCCCTCTGTCCAGGCCGCCCTCTGAGAACCAGAGAGTTCTCGATCGGAGACCAGCCCGCGGCGATTCCGGTCATCGATATCCACACCGTGGGCGCCGGCGGGGGATCGATCGCCCGGGTGGATGCAGGCGGGGCACTGCGTGTCGGACCCCGAAGTGCAGGCGCTCAGCCGGGCCCCATCTGTTACGGCAACGGGGGCACGGATGTCACGGTGACGGACGCCCACGTCTGGCTGGGGCGGCTCCCAGCAGATGCGTTCCTGGGGGGAACGAGAACCCTCGATCGCCATGCGATCGAGGAGCCGCTCCGGCGAATTGCCGAGTCTCTCGGCATGAGTCTGAACGAGGCAGCCGAAGGAATACTCGCTGTGGCGGATGCCGCCATGGAGCGTGCACTTCGCGTCATCTCGGTCGAACGCGGCTACGACCCGGTCGACTTCGCGGTCGTGGCGTTCGGCGGGGCCGGCGCGCTTCACGTGGCCGAGCTCACACATCGGCTCGGGGCCCGCTCGGCCCTGATTCCCCCGGATCCAGGCCTTCTATCCGCCTATGGAATGCTCGCGTCTCCCGTCACCCGAGAGAGTTCCAGGACTGTCTTCCTCAACAGCTTGATGCCCGAAATCGAGACCCGGCTGGCGACCGAGCTCGACGTCCTCGAGGAGAGCGCCCGAAACTCGCTCATCGATGAGGGCGTGCCGGACGGATCCGTCACGACCGAGCGGTGGATCGACGCGCGATACCAGGGCCAGAGCTTCGAACTCGGCGTTCCGGCGCAGGGATGGGTCGAAGCGTTCCATGACGCCCATGACGAGCGCTACGGGTACCGACGGCAAGAGACTCCCGTGGAGGCCGTGACCGTGCGTGTCGTGGCGTCTGCGCCAGCAAACGAACTCGGAGCAACACACCTCGATTCAGAACCCTCGAACGTGGAGCCGAAGCCCGTGTCCGTCGTCCACGGCGGGACGGCGCATGCCGCCCTGAGCGTGTGGCGTCAGGATCTCAGGCCAGGTGACACGTTCGCAGGGCCACTCGTCGTGCAGGAGTACAGCGGTACGGCATGGGTTCCGCCAGGGTGGACGATGACGGTCGACGTCTGGGGAACGTTGCACCTGACGGAAGACTGAAGCCCCGGCAGACCCTATCTTTGCCGACTCGTGCACGGGCACGAGCATCCGATCGCCTGAAGACCAGAATGAGCCGAGACGCCAAGAAGTTCTCCCGGACAAACGACGACGCCCCGACAGCAAGCACCGTCGACGACGAGCCGGCGTTGCCTGCAGTCGGGATCGATGACCTGACGCCTCCGTACGGTGCAGCCCTCATCGCAGGACTCGCCGTATTCGCACTTTATGCGATCACGCTCGCGCCGACGACGGCGTTCTGGGACACCAGCGAATACATCGCGACCGGCGAGATCATGGGGATTCCCCACCCCCCGGGGAACCCGCTTTTCGTCGTGCTCGCCCGGGCATGGTCGATCCTGCTCGCTCCACTCGGTCTGTCGGTTGCGGTAAAGATCAACCTCTTCAGCACCCTGATGAGCGCGACAGCTCACGCTCTGTGGTTCCTCGTGGTACACCACATCCTGAGGCACTTTTCGACCGATCGCGTCTTCCGACTGGCGGGTGCCGGCGCCGCCGTTCTGGTCAGTGCGACAGCCTTTACGGTCTGGAATCAGTCGAACGTGAACGAGAAGGTCTACACGGTCTCGCTCCTCACCATCGCCCTGTTGTCGTGGCTCGCGGTGCGTTGGCAGGAAAATCTTGGAAACGGAAAGGACGAGAAGCTGCTGGTGTTGATGGCGTTCGTTCTCGCTCTGAGCGTCGGAAACCATCTGATGGCCTTCCTCGCCGCGCCTGCCATCGGGCTCTTCATCCTCTGGGTTCACCCACAGACACTGCTGAACTGGCGGCTTTACGTGGCCGGCCTGATCGCCGCCATCGTCGGGTTGTCGATCCACCTCTTCCTTCCGATCCGGGCAGGACTCAGCCCGATCATCAACGAGGCTGCTCCTACGTGCCCGGACATCGGCTCTGCGATTACCGCCGTCGTGAGCTACGGGAAGTCCGGCTGTATCGCACTGTCCGAGGCCCTGAACCGCTCGCAGTACTCCAAGCCGCCACTCGTCCCGCGCCAGGCGCCGCTGGCCGATCAATTCGTGAACTACCTGCAGTACTTCGACTGGCAATGGGCGCGATCTCTCGGCGGCGAACAGGGGGTGTTCGCGCGCGTCCGACTTCCGTTCACGATGCTTTTCAGCGGACTCGGCATCTGGGGGGCAGTCGAGCATTATCGCAGAGACAAGGCGAGCTTCATCTACGTTGCAACCCTCTTCGCCACGCTCTCGATCGCGTTGGTCTACTACCTGAATTTCAAGTACGGATACTCACTGCTTGCACCCGTCGCCGACCGCTCGCTGCACGAAGTCCGCGAGCGTGACTACTTCTTCGTCGTGAGCTTCTCCGTCTGGGGCCTGTGGGCAGGCATGGGCATCGCAACCCTCTGGAAAGAGGCTGCGAACGAGGTCGGAGCAGGGCTGAAGAAGACCAGCCCGATTCTCGGGCTCGCCGTGCTACCGCTGGTCCTGAACTGGAGTTGGGCGACCCGATCCTACGACTACGCTGCGAGAGACTGGGCGTACAATCTCCTCCAGAGTGTCGAACCCTACTCCGTTCTCTTCACGAACGGTGACAACGACACATTTCCACTCTGGTACCTCCAGGAGGTGGAAGGCATCCGTCGGGACGTCACCGTCATCGTCACCTCCTACCTGAATACCGACTGGTACACGAAACAACTCAAGGATCTCACGACTCCGTGCGGGGAGATCGACCCGGGGTCCGACTGGACGGTGATCCAGTGCCAGCGCCCCTATGACCCCACGAACACACCGGCGGCGTACGTGACCGATCCCGGCGACACCGCCGGCGACACGCCGATCGTTGTGGAGTCCATCGCTGTGCCCACGAAAAGCATCCTGCCGCTGACGGATGAGCAGATCGAAGAAGCCGCGGTCGCGTACACTCGGCTCGACCAGGGTGTCACGATCCAGATCGGCAACATCGAGGCACGTCTGCCCGGAGGCATGCTTCTGCAGCCCTGGCAACGCTTCGCACTCACTCTCCTGGTCGAATCAATCGACGATCGGCCGATCTACTTCGCCTCGAGCGGCAATGCGGCCGCCTCCCTCGGCGTTCAGCAATACCTTGTGCGTCAGGGGCTTGCATTTCGTCTGAGCAACGGAGCTCCGGCGGACAATCCCCGGTACACCTCTCTTCGTCAATCACCATACCTGCCGGTCACCGGTGAATTCGTCGACCGTGAGCGCACTGCTCTTCTCGTCGACGACGTGTTCATCCACCGAGGTGGCATTCCGGAATGGGACCATTGGCCGGACATCGCCACAATCGGTATTCCGAACTACTACTCGTGGGTCTATCTGGCGCTGGTCGAGGCGGCCGTGAGCTCCGGTGACACGGAAGCCCGAGATCGATACGAGCTCATGGCTCAGCAATGGCAGATCCTGGGAACACCCGAGCAAGCGGGGCTCTGATCAGACTCCCAAAGCTCTGACAGGAGTTCCCAGGCTCGGCCGTACCGGAAGAGTCGGCATCGATCCCGGTGGGAGCGCTTCAGGTCTCAGCGTCCCAAGTCGACCAGGATACCAAGGCCTTCGCGCTCTGCTGCATCCATCACCAGAGCAGCGACGGCGACGTCCTGAACCGCATTTCCGACGGACTTGAAGAAGGTGATCTCGGCTTCATGGCGCCGGCCCTCCGCCTCGCCAAGAACGATTTCTCCGATCTCGGCCGCCATGATGGATTCATCGACCTCTCCATCGAGGATGGGACCGACGATATCCCCGGCCTCCTCCATGATCGCATCCCTCTGATCGACGATGACTCGGGCTCGCCGGATCAGATCCGTGTCTACCTCCCGCATCGAAGTGGTAAAGGAACCGACCCCGGTCACGTGCGTGCCCGGCTCGATCAGGCGACCCGGGAAGACCGGGGAACTGCTGCTCGTCGCGGTGATGACGATATCGGCACCCGCGATGGCCTCGGAGGGGTCGTCCACACGTCGCGCCTCGACGCCCTCCAGTTCTTCGGCAAGGGCGGTCGCACTCGCTCCCGTCTGCGACACGATCCGAACCTCACGGATATCGCGAACACAGCGTACCGCCTCGAGCTGGGTCCGGGCCTGAACACTCGCGCCGAAGAGCGCGACGACGTCCGCATCCCTGCGGGCAAGAAGGTCAGCCGCAAGCCCCCCCACCGCTCCGGTCCGCAAGGCAGTGAGCCACGTTCCGTCCATGAGTGCCTTTGCTCGACCCGTGACGGGGTCGAGAATCAGCACGACCGCATGGATCACAGGCAGGCCGGCGTCGGCATTGCCCGGGTTCACGGAAACGACTTTTGCGCCACCCTGACCAGACGGCTGCATGTACGCAGGCATGAAAAGCGACGTGCCGTACTCGGTCTCCAGTCCCAGGCGGACGGGGACGGTCGCCCCACCCGATGAAAGCGTGGCGAACGCATCGCGCATCGCCTCGATGGCGGCCGGCATGTCGACCGCGGCTCGAACGTCCGATTCTGAGAGGATTCGCATTTGCGTGGCTGTCATATCGGGTGCAGAGTGCGCTGTCATTCTAGCAAGCCGAGGCCGGAGAGACACCGATGCAGCGTGAGCCGTTCAGGATCGTCGTCGTGGGCGGAGGTGCATTCGGCGCAATCTCGGCCCTGGAACTGGCACTGCGCGGTCATCACGTCGCGCTCCTGGATCGAAGCCGTGACCCGCACCCGCAGGCCTCGTCCACGGACATCAGCAAGATGATTCGCATGGACTACGGATCAGACGTGTACTACCACGAACTGGCCGAGGCGGCTCTCGATATCTGGGATGACTGGAACGACTCGTGGCCCCGAAGGCTCTACCATCCCGAGGGCTTCCTCGTACTCTCGAAATCTCCGCTGGCCCCCGGAGGATTCGAATACGAAAGCGAGCGTGTCCTGCGGGAGCGGGGTTACAAACCACTGCGCTTCGATGCCGCCCACCTGCGACGAACGTGGCCAGCGTGGAATGCAGACCACTACCCGGAAGGGTACGTCAGTCCACGTGGAGGGTGGGCCGAGAGTGGAGCTGTCGTCGAACGGCTCCTGACACTTGGACGATCGGCGGGTGTGCGTTTCGTGCAAGGATCCTTCACGGGCCTCCGAGAGGCCGGCTCGTGCGTTTCCGGAGTCCGTTATCGGGCCCCGGACGAACGGGCGGAGACACTCGGCGCCGACCGTGTCATCGTCGCGACCGGAGCATGGACTCCCGTTCTGCTGCCGTGGCTCGACAGTGTTCTTACCCCGGTCGCCCAGCCTATCATCCACTACGGGGTCGATAATCCGGGCCAGTGGCAGTACCCCGTCTTTCCGCCTTTCGCGGCAGATACCGCCGGTTCCGGTTGGTATGGCTTCCCGGCACTCGACCACGGGCGCCTCAAGCTCGGCCACCACGCGGATGGCCGAGCCGTAGAGCCCGATGCGCGCGGGGACGTCTCAGCCGAACATCTCGAGCTCGCCCGATCGTTCCTCGAGGAGTCGATTCCCCGCCTCGCCGAGGCACCCGTGCTCGGGACGCGCGTCTGTCTCTACTGCGATAGCTTCGACGGGGATCTCTGGATCGGAGAAGATCCCGCGCGAGAAGGGTTGATCGTTGCGGCCGGTGGCAGCGGTCACGGCTTCAAGTTCACGCCAATGATCGGCAGGCTTGTCGCAGACACAGTCGAAGGGAAGGACAACCGATGGCAGCAGCGCTTCGCCTGGCGCCCGCTTGGCGCGGCACGACGTGAAGCCGCCCGGCTTCAGCATTGATCTCCAGCAAGAGAGGACCCACGTGAAATTCATACAGGCGGCAAACGGAGTGGAGCCAGCCGGTCACTACAGCCAGGCAGTCGTCTACGGGGGTGTCGTATACGCCGCCGGGATGCTGGGGAAGGATCCGCAGAACCCCGATGGCGACCCAGGCGACGCCGCCCAGCAGACCCGTCAGGCGCTGGCGAACCTTTCCGCCGTGCTCGAGGCAGCCGGGTCCAATCTCGAGTGCGTGGTGCGAATGATGATCTACGTCTCGGGCATCGAGCACTGGACTGCCGTGAACGAAGCGTACGCCGAAGTCATGGGTGATCACAAACCGGCTCGAGCGATCGTTCCGGTCAAGAATTTCGTCGAGCCCTACGTCGTGGAGATCGTCGCAACCGCAGCACTCGGGCGATGACTCCCCGGGCCATCATCCAGAACGGTCGTCCACACTTTCGGTGACGCTGCGGCTTACAATGAAGCCCCCCCCCGCTCGATCGATGGATGGGCCATGGTCCGGATCGCGAGACGACCCGGACCGGCGACGGCGGGCCGAAGCACTGGGCCGGTCGCAGCCCCTTCCTCCCGGACTTCGAGGATATAGTCGAACAGTTCCGGGCGAACATCCACGACATCGCCTCGGCTGAACAGCACGATCCTCGGAACCTCGCGCAGGAGCCGTTTGGTCAGAACGAGGGTGCGAATCCGGGCCTCGGCGTCGAGCTGGTCGAACGGCTGTTCGATCGGGAGGCTCGCGATGATCCTGCCGCGAGCCGCGATCAGCGAAGCCGCGGCAAGTCGAATCGCAATTCGACCGACGGCACTGTCCTCTTCGGACAGAGGGGCCAGGGGGCCGTCGCCGCCCTGAAGAAAGACCGCGCCATCATCCAGTGTCAGGGCGAGGACTCTACCTCCCGATATCCTGGAGACGAATCGCGATGCGCGGTCCAGGAGGAGGTCGGTCGCCCGTGCAACCCGGGCAGTCCGCACGCGACTGAGCGATGCCACGACGGCGGCCTCGTCATCACTCAACGCCGCAGCATGCCGGGCGGATCCACCTTCCAGGTCCTCGAGGCGCGCCCTCAGCACCTCGACACGCTCGGAGCCCGCCTCCACTGCAGCATGCAGCGTGAGGGACATCCGCTCGAGCTCCTGAAGATGATCGGGCTTGAGTTCCAACTGCTCCCACCGACTCTTCCACCAACTGCCATCCTGGACGACGGACTCCCACTCGTCCCGCAGTTCAGCCAGCACCTCATCGTAGTGATTCCGGAGAACCCGCCCACAGGTCGGGCACGGCGCATCCGGCCCGGTTGACTCCATGTTCCGAATTCTGCCTCGAAGCTCCCGCGCGCGGTCCCGGTAGGCGAACAGTGTGGTCTCGGCATCCTGCCGCTCTCGCAGCCAGTCCATCATGGCCGCCTCGAGATCTCCGTCGACTTCCGTGACATCCGCTCGACTGGCGAGCAGTTGGCGCTGCGCTGACCTGAACTCCTGTGACACCTCCTCCATATCGATCCGGACCGCGCCGCTCATCGGCTGATCTCGCACCGAGGCCTCCACCACCGACGGCATGCGGGCCCCCAATGCCTCGAGGGCCGCGTCTATCAGCCCGCGGCCACGACTTTCGGCCACGGCATCGACGGCGCGCCGAAAGGCTCCGTCCAGTGTTTCGGCCTCTACGCCCGTCCACCAGCGTGCGATCGCTGGTGTTGCAGGGGTCCCGCCCGCGCCGATGAAGAGCTCCGCCACCGCCCGACGGGTGCGCCCGCCACCGCCCAGGATCGCAGTCAGGCCCGCCGGAATCGAGGTACTGACACGGCCGTGTCCCGGCACTGAGCCATCCAGCGCATCGATCGCACCAATGGGCGAATCGAGTGCGGTCGGTGCATCGTCCGAAACGAGCTCGTGCACGAGGTCTCTCGCTGCCGCACGGTCCTGTCCATCGTGCGCGAGTTCGGCCCACGCCGCTTCACGTATCTGTCGCGCTGCATCGACGGGAAGCCACGCCTCGGCTGGTGGGTCGATGTCCCTGCCTGCTTCAATGGCAAGATGGAGCGCCTCCTCCCGCAGCTCCCTGAGCGGGTCACCCTGCAGAGCCAGCAGGTCGTGTGGACGGGCACCCTGCAACCGCAGGCGAACAATCTTGTCGGTGATCCCACCCGGAACTTCCTTCAGGACCTCACTCACCCGCCGACGGATCCGTCCGGGGTCGCCCTGTCCCACCTTGACCGGGGCCAGAGCCACGACCGGTCGTCCACGGATGGGATGAAAGGTCGCCTGACCCGACTCGAGGTCGACGGTCAGGAAACCCTTCTCATCCACCGCCTCTCCCCACGGATCGAGTGCCACTCGCTCCAGAGAACCGGGATACCGCACACGGTCGGACAACGCGCGTCGCCGATGCTCTCCCCCGAGCGCTACATAGTCCCACTCCGCGGGATCGACCATGATTCCCGCATCCTCCCCGCGAGCAGCTTCCGCGTGCATGATCAGGAGATTCCACTTGTGCCGTGGGTCCGGGTCGGGAAGAGCAGGCGCACTGCGGACAACCGCCCGATACGGAACCAGACACGCATGCAGGCCGAGTCGGTCGATCTCGATCGTGTGCGTCCGCGATGTGACGGCATCGACATTGGCAAAGGTGTCCAGGACGGCCAGAGCCCCGGGATCGCCTGAGTGTCGAGGCGTGTCGCGAGGTCCGGCAACCATCAACACGCGCGTCTCAGGCAATGCCGTGTTCATGGCCTCCAGCCCTCGAGCCAGGGCGACGACCGCACTCGCGGGCGGATCCGGGCGGTCGAAGACATCGCCGGCCACCACGACCAGATCCGGCTGCACTTCGATGATCTTGTCGACGGCCCGCTCGAAGGCTGCCGCCACGTCCCGCTCTCGCATATCCCGACCCCGCTCCAGGCGGCCGTACGCCCGGAACCCCAGATGCAGGTCTGCGAGGTGCGCGACAATCACGACGCGGCTGATCTCGTCAGGTGGGCCGTGACCCCCTCAGGAAGAGGCGCTTGAGAGAAGACGGTCATGGAGGAGCGACCGGCAACGAAGACCTCACGCCTCCAGCCTTCCAGACGGTCCGGAACCACCTCGAGCGGGCCAGGTCCGAAGACCGCGACTCCCGTCAGAGCAAGCGCGTCGACGGCGCGCCAGAGGGAGACCCGGGACAATCCGCGAAGACCCCCAACCGGAAGAAGCGAATCGAGGTCCACGAGCAGGAGATCGTAGGTCGTCTCCACGGACTGCATCAGGTCATCCAGGTTGCCCACGGCAACCGCCCCTCGCTCCATCGACTCGAGAGACAGTTCCGAGCCGAAGTACTCCCGTCCCAATTCGATGACCGCTGCGCTCCGCTCCGCGATATCGACCTCCGCCAAGGGATGTTCACGAACCAGAGTTCGATGAGCCGCAGAGGCTCCTCCCCCGAGATGCAGGACTCGCCACGGTGACTCCGGAGAGGGCATCAACGCACGTAGCGCAGCTACATCCCACGGGGTCATCGACTCACCGGGGTCCACATGTCTCCAGCGGCGGACCACCCCTCCCTCGAGCAACTCGACGACTGCAACACCGTCCGCATCGAGGCGACGCTCGTGAACACATACCTCTCCATGGATCGACGGACGCCGGGCGAGGACAACGACCTCCGTCCGAGAACTCAAGACGGCTCCATACACCATACCGGCGACGGACAGAAGCACGAGGCACCCGACGAGCATGGTTCCCGGCATCGGAGCGCGTGGAAGCAGGACACCCGTGAGCACGAAACCCACGGCCGCTCCAGCCGCGGCCGCGGCGCCCGGCCGAGAGAGGCGACCCCCCGCATCGGTTTCGGCCGCAGCCGTCATCCCTCCGAGTACGGTGCCCGCGGCATAGAGCGGCGCAGCCGCCATGATCACGAGGCCGGCCGCCTGGCCTCCACGGCCGGAGCCCAGGAGAGGCATGAAGGTCCAGGCGGAGCCGTATATCGCTGCCACGAGAAAGGCCACGAGGCCGAGGACCCAGCGGCGGCGCACGCGTTCCACCATGTCCACGCCATGCTCCGGTGCACTCCACAAGCCAGCCGCGAAGGCGAACCCTTCGACGCCAAGACCCGCGGTGAGCGAGCGTACGAGTCCCGGCCCTCCGTAAAGCAGGAGAGAGAGCGCAACCTCGGCGGCAATCGCCGCTGCAGCGCCGACCAGAGCGGCAGGTACCCACTGAAATCGAGGTACCCGGGAACCGGTACTCATGTACCCGATGAGCTGAGGCGGCCTTTGTGGTAGACCAGCGCATCTCGCTGCGTTCGACGAGCGTGCTCGACCCTTCCGATCAGGATCGAGTGGTCACCTCCATTGATCACGTCGTAACGCGAGCACTCCAACCAGGCCATCGATCCATCGATCAGCGGCACGCCGAGGGTTCCCGGCTCCCACGATACTCCTTCGAAGCGACCCTCGGACGGGTCGGCCGCGAACCGTCCGGCCAGCGCCGCCTGCCCGCCGGACAGCAGGCTGATCGAGAACGCGGACGATGCGACCAGCCTGTCGTGGGACGTTGCGGCGTGCCCGATACACACGAGTACCAGCGGCGGCTCAAGGGAGAGCGACGTGAAGGAGTTCACGGTAAGACCGAATGGCTCACCGTCCCCTCCGACGGCCGCAACGATCGTCACACCGGTCGGATACGTGGTCATGACCTCGCGAAGCGAGGCGTTTTGGTCCGTCTGCTCGTCCATACGCAGCTTGCTCACCGGGGGGTCCATACTAGCTTGTGCCATCGTACCCCGGTACGAACATGATGACGCGCAGCGACGCCAAGGGATTGATGCGAAAGCACTTACTAACGGTGGCGGTGATGTTAACCGCGGGTACCGGCTGCGACAACGTGGAGTTCGGCGGCATTCAGTTCGAGTTCCGATCACCTGAGCCAGCGCGCCCGCAAGTCGTCCCGGATGTCGTGCGCGAGGAACCCACCGGTACCACAGGATTGGTGAACATTCACGCACCTCTCCTGCTGGCTGGAGTGCGTGACGGCGCGCGCGGACGCTTCGTCGTGGTCGGCGAGGTCCATCCTGACGGACTGCGCCCCTTTCCCGATCCACGGTTTGTCGACGATGCCGATCGTATCGCCGAACTCACGGCCCCGGGTAGCGAGTGGGCAGTCTTCTCCGAGGGGGTTCGGGTTGGCCGCCTCATCGTGGAATCGGCAACGAACGCCATCGGATACTGCGGTGCACGGACCGAGATCACCGGGGTCGTCGAGCTGGTGGCTACGGCGGTCGAAGCCGAGCGGCTGCTCGCGATGCCTGCGCAGGAGGTCGATCTGCCCTATGAGGAATACCGGTTGATCGCACACGTGTACGACCAGCGGGTCGCAACCCTCTCGATCGCGGGGGACGCCATCCCTCGATACGGTGCTCGATGGCCCGAACTCGGGACGCTGGACGCTCGGGAACACATTCAGGCCTTCCAGCTGCGCAACACGCCCGGTCAGGCCGTCGCTGCAACGTTCGTTGTCGGCGACAACCTCGAGGTCGGCTCGTCAGGTCTCGGAGCCTATGCCCTCTTCGTCCTTGCCCACCAGGGGAATGCCGGTTACTCGGAGGCGTACACGTGGTATCAGGACGTGGCTGAGCAGGGGAAGGCTGCACCACGCTACTTCGATCACCTCGACTGGGATGGAGACGGGGCGGACGAAATCCTTCTGGACGTCTTCGGAAGTGAGCAACGATGGTTCGCAGCCCTGAGCCAGGAAGGCGAAGGTTGGATCCGAAGTTTCCAGGACAGCTGCGCCGGAGCATGACCCGGGCGTGACCCCCGGGCACGCGACATCGAAGCAAATCAGCGCTCGGTGCCTCTCTTAGAACGGTTGCTGTGCCTCCGCTTCCTGCCGAAGGCGGACGTAGTTTTCGTAACGCGACGGTGCGATGACTCCGTCCTCCACCGCGTCGCGTACGGTGCACCCCGGCTCGTGGACATGGGTGCACTCGCGGAACCGACAACCGCCCGCCGGCTCCTCGAATTCGGGAAAGCACGAGGCGATCGCCCCCGGCTCGACCGACCACAGAGCGACGTCTCCGAAGCCGGGCGTGTCCGCGACGCTGCCCCCGCAGTCAAGCGGAATCAGGCGGGACCCGACCGTCGTATGTCGCCCAGTTCGGGTCTTCCGTGACAGAAGCCCGGTACGAAGGTCGAGACCGGGGTCGACGGCATTCAGTAATGTCGACTTGCCCGCACCGGACGGACCGATGAGCGCCGAGATTCCGCTGCAAAGGCGTTCGTGAAGTTCGGGGACGCCCTGACCGCCCGTGGCACTCGTCACGAGCACCGTATACCCGATCGACCGATAGAGTGTCGCCCACGCTTCCTGCGTGGAAAGGGTACCCTCCAGATCGGCCTTGTTCAGGACGAGGACCGGGTCCATGCCGCTCGCTTCGACGAGGACCAGCATCCGGTCTACCAACTGCAGGGACCCACGCGGCTCACGAAGAGAGATGACGACGAACACCCGATCCAGGTTGGCGGCCAGTATTCTTGGCGCGCGACCCCGGCCCCGACGAATCAGCTCTGCGCGTCGCGCGTGCACCGACTCGATCGTGACCGCATCCGATTCGACTCGAACCCCGACCTCGTCACCGATCACCACTCGATTGCCGTTGCGCTGCTCCTGCTTGAGACGACCGCGAAGGGACGCTTCGACCCGAGATCCATCAGCAAGAACCACAGAGTACACGCCCCCGCCGGCCTCATGGACTACGCCACGGTGCTGCCGACCCTCAGTCATGGGCGCGCACGAAAAACCCCCGCCAGAGCATTCCGCTCCGACGGGGGCCTGTCATGCCGTTGCCGGGGCGGGGCCCCTGAACTCAAGCGGCAAACGATTCCAGAGCGTCTCCCTTGCCCCCTTCACGCAGACGGCGAAGGGCACGGTCACGAAGCTGACGGATCCGCTCGCGCGTCACTCCCAGCATGTTGCCGATCTCTTCGAGGGTGTGCTCACGCTCGCCCTCGAGACCGAAGTACAGTCGCAGGACCTTGGCATCGCGAGGCTCGAGCGTCTCGAGAGCCTCCGTGATCGTTTCCGTGAGCAGACGTCCTTCCACCTCGACTTCCGGCTCGGCTGCCTCCTCGGAGATGAACCGCTCGACCAACTGAGAGTCTTCAGAGTCGCCGATGGGCGCATCCAGACGAATCTCTGCCGCATTCAACGTCTGGAGTGACTCCACGAGTTCGGGCGTCAGATGCGTCGCCTCTGCCAGTTCATCCGTGGTCGGCTCACGCCCTTTCTCCTGCTTCAGACGTTCCTTCTCCCGGAAAATCCGGGCGAGGTCACTGGCCCGGTTGAGCGGAACACGCACCGCACGCCCGTGATTGGCGAGCGAGGCGAGAATCGCTTGGCGAATCCACCACACCGCGTAGCTGATGAATTTCACACCCTGCTCAGGATCGAACTTCCGAGCCGCAGTGACGAGCCCGACATTCCCCTCCTGGATCAGGTCAGTGAGCGAGACCCCCCGGTTCTGGTACTTCTTCGCCACGCTGATCACGAAGCGCAGGTTGGCGCGGGCCAGTTCCTGGATCGCGTCCTGATCCCCCTGCTGCGCGCGCGCTCCCAGCTCTTTCTCCCGGTCGGGCGTGATGAGCTCGTGACGGCTCACGTCGCGGAGATACTGGTCGAGAGCACTCTGCTCCTCGATGCTCGCATCGAACCCGGCGAGGAGATTCCCCTTCCCCCGACGCTTGCGGCGCTTCGTCGTGGTGGTGGCAGCCATCGTGTTGTGTCTCCCTCTGCGCGCTCCGAACACCAAGGCGATCCTGGCGGGTGGAGAGCCCTCCACGGACCTTTGAAATCCGTAGAATCGTCAGCCGTTTATGGTGCAGGACTCAACGCTGCTTGTCAAGGTCTCCGCGGACACCTCCCTCGAACGACCGCAGCGACGTGTTTCGAGACCCTCAAGCGCATCCTGATTCGAGAGGGCTCGTGGCACGGCACACACCTCGCACAAGAGACGCCTGATTCGATAACCCCGACACCACGAGCAGTTCCGATTACCCTCGTGCCATGGCCCAGCCATTCTCAGCCTGCGTGCAGAGGATACCTTCCTCGTTCAGACGACCGTTCATCATTGGCACCTCGTCGAGACTCTGCCTTGCCATCTCTCCGATTCATTCATGGACTCTCCGATATCGGCCGCCGGAGGGAGCGCAACGAGGACGCGATGCTGCTCATGGCCCCCCACGGGATCGCGGTCGTAGCCGATGGAATGGGTGGGCATCCCGGCGGAGATGTCGCTGCCGGCCTGGCCGTTGCGGCCACGGCCGAGGCCCTCGAAGGCGCTGCGGGCCGGAAAGAGGATGGATTCATCGGCTGGGCGCGCTCTGTCATGCGGGATGGCATCCTCGCCGCCCAGGCGGTGCTTCTCGAGCGAGGCGAGCAGCAGCCCGAGCTGCGGGGGATGGGCACGACGCTGACCGCGATGGTCATGGACCCCACGGCGGGTGCCTGGGTCATCGGACACGTAGGCGACTCCCGGGCCTACAGGATTCGCGGAACGACTCTGGATCAACTGACTCGAGACGATACATGGCTTCAGCAACAGATCGATCGGGATGCGAGCATCAACCGCGCGGCCGCACGTCACAGCCCCTACGGCCACATCCTCACCCAGTGTCTCGGACTGGAGCGCCCACCTCAGCCCCAGATTCTCAGTGGGTATGCCGCCCCTGGTGACCTCTTCCTTCTTTGCTCGGATGGCCTGACCGGCATGGTCGAGGACGACGTCATCCTGTCGATTGTTCTCGATGCTGATCTGGACAATGGATCAGACCCGCAGATTCCGGTCCGGCAGCTGGTTGACGCAGCCAATCACGCGGGCGGGCGCGACAACGTCACGGTCGTGCTCGTTGCCTTCGAACACGCCTGACCGCCTGGCACGAGCGCCCGGTCAAACCGCACCGCTCGGCCGCGTGATGCGATCCAGTACCTGTTCGGGGGACACCTCGCGGCGTTCAAGGGTGAACACGCGCAGCACTCTGGCCGTCGTGTAGAGCTCTCGAGCAACCTTCGGGAGATCCAGGATGCCGGCCACCCCGTCCAGCCCAAGCCGTTGAACGGCACCACCGCGGCGCTCGACAAGCAGGTCCAGCTGAAACATCGCCGGCTTCACCGGAAAGTCGATCATCACCTCGCCGGACTCCAGCCCCAGCTCCCGAGCGAGGTCATCTTCCACGGCTCGCTTCCACGGAGAATCACCCACAGCCCAGTCTTCGACCTGACGTCCGGACAGATCAGCGGCCGTCAACTCGAGCGCGCGCTTCGGCAGCTTTCGATGCCGAAGTGCGGGAATCCATCGTGTGGCAATGCGGCTTCCGACCTCGTCATCGGACTCCTGACCTCGCCGACCGATCTCGTAGAGCAGTTCTTCATCGGTGGGGCCGATGAGTTCCTCGGGATCGAGCAGGCCTCCGCGTACCGCCTCTTCGACGATCCGCTTGTACAGCCCGGTCGCAGCACGCACGGCATGGTGCCAGTAGACATTCCTGAACATTTGATACTTCGCGAAGAGCAGGGACTCGAGTGCAGCAATCGCCTTTTCGTGAACCCCGACTTCGAAGCGACCCGTCTCCGGGTCGGGAAGCAGCATGAGCCCCTGAAGTAGCCGCGACACGTCCACCTCCCCATACGGCACGCCACAGAAGCGGGCGTCACGGCGGAGATACTCCATCTTGTCGAGATCGAGGCTTCCGCTGATGAGGCCACGAAGTGGAATGTCCCCTTCACCACGGATCAGCTCGGCGAGTCGTTCCGGCGCGGTCAGCCCGAGAGGCGCCAGTGCATCGCGAAGGGAGGGTGACGCAAAGAATCGCTTACTGACCTCTTCATGATGTGCCGGCAGGTGCTCTGTCTCGAGTTCTTCGAGGGCGTGTGAATAGGCGTAATGCCCGATATCGTGCAGCAGCGCGGCGTACGGGATCAACTCTTCGTCCTCCCATGCCTCCGGTGGCACACCACCGCGATCGCGAAGATGGCCGAGTGCCGTCCGCGTCAGGTGATAGACGCCGAGCGCATGGTCGAAGCGCGTGTGCGTTGCTCCCGGGTACACGAGGTGAGCCAGCCCCAGCTGCCGGATATAACGCAATCGCTGGAACTCCGCCGTATCGACGATTCGGACCGCCGTCGGATCCAGGCGGATGGTCTCCCAGAGTGGGTCGCGGATCAGTTTGTCGGAGCCCGTCATCCTCATGCCTCGTATTGTGCAGCCGTCACACCGGCCCACCCATGGCCGAACGCGACTCTTTGGCATCGCAGGAACGACCTCTGTATCTTCCCGAACAAATCACGAAAGCGCCAGACCCTCGTTCCTGTCGTCGAAGACCGTGCCACCGAACCCCAACCTTCGAGAGTATGTCCGCGCAGAGGCGGAGAACCGTCCCGGCGTGTACCGGATGTTCGGGCCCGGCGACGAGCTTCTGTACGTCGGGAAGTCGGTGCATGTCCGAACGCGGGTCCTTTCCTACTTCCGCGCCGACAAGGGGGAGAAGGCGTGGGAGCTGATCCACGAAACCGCACGCATCGAGTGGGACTACATCCCGAACGAGTTCTTTTCGCTCATCCAGGAGATGAAGCTCATTCAGGACCTCCAGCCGCGCTTCAACGTCCGGCACAAGCGCAAGCGGATCTACTCCTTCGTGAAGGTCACGGCAGAGGCGGCGCCCCGAGTCCTGCCGGTCACGCGTGTGACCGACGATGGATCGACCTACTACGGACCGTTTCCCAGGGTGAAGGCGATTGCCCAGATCGCTCGTGAACTCTCCCAGGTGCTCGGCCTCCGCGACTGCCCCGCCACGACCCCCGTCTTCTTCAACGACCAGCTGGAGATGTTCGGCGGAGGGCGCGCACCGCGGTGCATCAGAGCCGATGTGGGCACGTGCCTTGCTCCCTGCGCCGGACGTCCATCGGCCGCGGAGTACATGGACTCGGTGATGCTGGCTCGTCGCTTTCTGGAGGGCCGGGCTGAACAACCACTGGCGCAGCTCCGCCGGCAGATGGACGCCGCCGCCGCCCGCATGGACTTCGAGTACGCCGCAACGCTTCGCGACCGTATCGAGCGTCTGACCGATTTCCGCGATCAGCTCATCGCATTTCGAGGCAAGGTTGAAAACCTGAGCTTCCTCTACCGGGTTCCTGGCTTCGGCGGGGACGATCGACTGTACCTGATTCGCCGGGGTCGAATTCGGCGCGATATGAGCTTGCCGAAGACGAGACGCTCCAGAAGCCGGGTCGCCCGGGCGATCGACGAGGTCTATGGAGAGTCGGAGAAAGGTCCGGCCGCGCTTACCGCCCAGGAGGCAGCCGAGATCCTGATGGTCGCTCGATGGTTCCGGCTCAATCCGAAAGAACGCAAAAGGACCGTGAAGCCGGAGGTGTGGCTCAGAGAAAAAGATCCGCGCAGAGCCCCATTGCTCCGGTAGGGGAGTGGGGCGTCCGATGACCTCCTGCTGCTACGTGACTGCGAGTTCCGCCTGGAGCAGCCGCTGAATTCGCTCCACATGCGTCACGGCTGTTCGCAGCCGACGCAGGGATGCCTCGAGCAGGGTGAGTCGCTCATTGATCAGGTTCTCGAACGTTCGGCTCTGCAGGAGAGGCCAGTGGTCTCGGTCGAACGGCCCAAAGCCGAGCTCGACGTGGTACCGAGTGTTGACATCGACAGCCCGCACCGAGGCGTTTTCCCATAGAAAGGGGAGCAGGTGTTCGGCCGTAAAGTCACCGAGATTCCGTGCGTCGCGGTCGACGATTTCTCGTTGTGGCGCCCACTCAGCCAGCGAAATCCGCAGGCTGTCGGACCGAATCAGACCCAGCTGACCCGAGCCGACCAGTGCTGCCAGAACTCCTTCCGGCAAATCCGGTACGATCCCCCCCAACGATGACGCCACGAGTGAGTCGAGTCGCGCATCGCTGAAGGAACCGGCCTCGCTTCCCATGACGCCGAGCAACTCGCGCAAGGGTGCGATGCCCCGGAATCGCCCGAATTCGTATGTGGAGTCGAGTCCGGCGAGGCGCTCTCGAACCACTTCGAACTCCGCAGCCAGCTGCTGTATGGCCTCACGCTCGCGGACCCGCTCTCCACGCTCCTCCCACGCTGCCTCGATCCCGAACGCAATCAGAATCGAAAGCACGATCGCTCCACCCTCGAGGATCAACCTCCTGTTCGACTTTCCGAGCGGTTGCGTCATCGACGAACCATCCTGACTCGGCCCAGAAGGCTGCGAGACGACATCATCCGGCGGGCTTCAGCTCGATCCGCTGCGCCGTCACCTCCTCGATCCGATCCCGCGAGTAGAAGACAGGGTGGAACTGATCGTTTGCCCAGAACTCGAAAAGGTTGTCGTAGAAGGGGGAGCGGGTATCCCCGCTCTGCCCGGGCGTGTTCATCCCGACCGCACGATCCCAGTCGCCCGTATCGACGATGATCCGGAACGAAGCTCCAGAGGTCTGGTTGTCACCATTCCCCGTCTGGTTCACCGTCGAGCCGTAACCACCTCGAGGGAGCGGACCCGCCTCCAGAAGCGAGCGCGTCGCCGCGTCGACCGCCGTCCCCATCGGGTGGCGCAGATACGCATGGTGATAGTCAGCCTGTCCGTACTGCCAACCCGACATGTCAGAACCCAGTTTCTCTTCCAGAGCCTCGACGGCGCCCTCGAGCGCCGCCAGGAGAAGACCATCGCGAGCACGCATCGGGTCAGCCCCGAGCGTCCCGGGAGGCACCATGATCGTCTCGATCACCTTGGTCAGCGACAGGTTCATGTCAGCGCCCCTCGGTACGACCGCGTCGCGGAACGTGCGTCGCAATTGAGCTTCCCACGCCGCGTAGATGCCCGCAGCGATCGAATTCCTGTCCATGACGAAGTCCCAGTCGAGCAGATGCCGGCGAGCCTGCTCCACACGACCCGAGGCATCGAGGTACTCGAGCATTGGCACGAGCTGTCGGGCCGGCAACGACAGCTCGTCGGTCTGCAGTCGCATGTTATCCGCGACCGAGAGTCGGGTGCCGCTGCCCAGCACCTCCACGATCCGAAGCCAGCGGTACGGGTCTGACCACGAGAACCCGACGGCATCCATGTACTCGTAGTCGCGAGGGATGAGGTCGTTGTTGGCGGTGGCGAAATATCCCTCCGGTGGATTTACGACGTGTGGCTTCGCAATGATCGGCAGGTACCCGTCCCACTCGTACCTGCCGTCACCGGGCACCGGCACCAGTCCACTCCAGTTACGACGCACCGGAGCGATCCCCACGGACTGCCAGCCGATCGTCCCGTCACGACCCGCCCACACCATGTTCTCTCCGGGAATGTTCGAGTAGGCATTGGCCGCGCGGAATTCCTCCCAGGTGGTCGCCTGATCCATCCGGAGCGATGACAGGTAGGGAGCTCCGCCGATCTCCATCCACCCGGCCCTGACCGCATACGCGAGATTCCGGTCCCGATCCTCGAAGACAACGGGCCCGTGACGCGTGTACTTGAGCTCCGCAGTGTGAGCAGAGCGACCCTTCACCGGAATCTCCTCGGTGATGACCGTCATGGTCTCCCACTGACCGCGATACCGGTACTGGTTCGGGTTCGAGGGGTGGGTCTCGTAGACGTAGAGGTCCTCGGCATCCGTCGAAAAGACCGTCAGTCCCCACGCACCGTACTCGTTGTGCCCGATCGACACACCCGGGAGCGATGGCTCCCCACCACCGATCACGTTCCACCCCGGGCCGACCAGGTGGACCCAGTACCTCAATGAAGGCGAGCCCTGAGCCCGATGTGGATCATTGGCCATCATCGGGAAGCCACTTTCCGACCGGGATCCATCGATGACCCAGTTGTTCGACCCGATGTCCTGCTCGACGTCATAGGCGATCACGCTCGACGCATCGGCTGCGGCGGCCTCGAGCATGGCAAATGCGTCAGAATCACCCCGCCGTGAGGAGTCCACTATGTCCCCGGGCTGAAAGCGGACGCCCTGCCGAAAGGCGTTGTAGATCCCGAGGATGTCTTCGGAGAGCGCAGCTCCGTCGATCGCCGGATCCATCTCGAGAAGCGGATCGCCGGGACCGTACGTGGAGAGTTCCTTCACGACGTCCGCACCCATGGCCGCAACCCGACGACCGGTCGACAGCTCGGCCCCGATGTTCCCCAGAAGCCCCTGATGTCGCGAAATCACGACGTCCGGCGTCCAGTAGCCCGGCGTGATCCCCAACAGATCGAACTCGATCGTGAGCAGGCTCGGGTCTAGCTCGGTCTGGGCGATATACGCGTTGATCCCGTCGGTGTACGCATTGATGATGAGCGAGCCGCGATCGTGGTAGTGATTCAGCTCCTGTTCGAGATCCCGACGGAACTTGAACAGACGCGTGCCGATGTCGCGTTCGAGTTCGCGCTCCCCGAGAATCTCCGCCACGGTGCCCGTCGCCTGCCGGCGCCACAGCTCAAGCTGAAAAAGGCGGTCCCGTGCCGCATTCCACCCCTGCGCGAAGAAGAGATCGTGCTCCGTCTCCGCGTAGATGTGGCTGATACCCCACCGATCCACGAGGATCTCGACCGGCTGCTCCAGGCCTGGCAGGTCCAGCGTAGTGGATTCCTGCGCACCGACCGGTGCGGCGAGTACGGGTGCCACAAAGGCCACGGCCACGACCAGGCGCCTCAGGCGACTGTAGATCAACATGTCACGCATCGTCTGTTCCTCGAGCTTCTCGTCGAAAACCTCCCACACCTCCCCCTCACGGCGACCCTGAAGCGGGCTGCCATCGATCTACGCCTCGTAGACGGCCCTGCCGCCGATCGCCGTACGGACGATCTGGATGTCCTTGATTCTGTCCGGATCGACGTCGTACGGACTTTCAGCCAGGAACACGAAGTCGCCCAGCTTTCCTGACGTGATCGATCCCTTCACCCCTTCCTCATGCGATGCATACGCGCCGTGCATGGTACAGATCTTCATCGCCTGATCGAGGGTTACTCGCTGACTCCCCCCCCAGATGCGGCCGGAGAAGTCCTTGCGCGTCACCATGGACTGGAGTGCCATGAGAGGCTCGTAGGGGCCGGGACTGTGATCGGACGCCGGGGCGACCATGATGCCGTAGTCCATGAACGACTTGTGCGCGAACATCCACTCCATCTTCTCCTCGCCGTACTCGATCCACTTCTCCCCATGGTAGTGGGCGTAGGTGTAGAACGGCGCAGGGATGTATCCGCCGTCCGCAATCCGGCGAAGGAGTTCCGGATTCACGAGCGAGCAGTGCTCGAGGCGGTGGCGCGCATCCGCGCGTGGGTACTCGCTCGCCATCCGCTCATAGGCATTGAGCACCATGTCGATCGTCACGTCGCCATTCGCGTGGATGGCGACCTGCCACCCCGCCCGGTGCGCCTGTTCCACTACCTCGTGGATCTCGTCCTGGGTCATCGTCAGGATCCCGAAATCGTCGGGACGGCCTGCGTACGGCGTGCTCATCGCCATCGTTCGCTCTGAAGCCGAGCCATCGGCTGCAAACTTCACAGGCCCGATCCGAAGCCATTCGTCACCCATGCCGGTTCGAACACCCGCCTGCATCAAGGCGGGGAAGGTCGCGCCCCGAGCCATCAGGTTCATGCGGAGTGAAAGATCACCATTGGCTCGAGCATCCTGATAGGCAATGAAGTCACTTCGTGACGTCCCCGCCTGATGCACGGAGGTGAGTCCAGAGGCATTCATCTTCTGGCAGATCACGCCGACGCCCCTTGCCCGCTCCTCCGGCGTCGAGCCACTCGGCACATCGAATACCGCCCGCGCACGCTCTGCGACCTTTCCGGTCAGTTCACCGTCTTCCCGGTAGAAGTGACCCCCGAAGGGATCCCGGGTCTCCGCCGTCACCCCCGCGAGTTCGAAGGCCTTCGAGTTGTAGACGCCCGTGTGGCCTCCACGGTGCCCGACGACGATCGGATGCTCCGTGCTCACGGCGTCCAGATCCATGCGATTGAGCGGACGGCCTTCCTCCTGCTTCGTGTCGTCGTACATGAACCCGACGATCCACTCGCCGGGCGGTGTGGACGCCGCTCGCTCCCGCAGCGCCTCCTGAATTCGCGCGACCGACCCCAGGTTCGTGTTGACGTTCCGCAGCTCGTTCAGCCCCGCACCCGACGGGTGGGAATGCGCGTCGATGAAGCCCGGCACGACCGTCATGCCCGAGGCGTCGAGCACGGTGGTATTCGGGCCTGCCAGGTTGCGTACGTCCGACGTGGACCCCACCGCCACGAAGCGCTCGTTTCGAATCGCAAACGCTTCCGCGTTCGGCTGCGCATCGTCCTGAGTGAGCACATTGCCGTTCACCACGATCAGATCCGGCGCGCTACCGTCTCCACTCCCGGATGCACAACCCGTTGCGAGGCCGGCCGCGGCAGCAGCCGCGCCGAGCCCGAGAAATTGCCTTCGATCTACCTCCGACATCGTGCCTCCTTCGCTAGAACACGGGTCCAACGGAATCCCGAACCGACTCGAACTCCGCGACCGCTTCACCGTCAGGTTTCGTGACGAGACTGACCACAATGCAGATGGTCAGACCGGCGAAGAAACCCGGGATCATTTCGTACAGATCGTAAAAGTCCGCCTTGAACATCCGGACCCAGATCACGGTGGTTGCGAACCCCCCGACCATGCCGGCGATCGCGCCCTCCCGTGTGGTCCCCTTCCAGAAGAGCGAACACAGCACGATCGGTGTGAACGCGCACGCGATCCCCGACCACGCGAAGAGCACGAAGTCGAAAATGACTCGCACCTCGAGCAGAGCGACGACGAGGCCGACCGCTCCGATCACGACCGTCACGCCCTTGCCGAGAAGTGACAGGCTGCGCTCCGATGCTGCCGAACCGAGCGACTTCTGAACGATGTCCCGCACCACGACCGACGAGGCCAGAATCAGCAGGGAATCGACGGTCGACATGATCGCTGCGAGCACGACGACCAGGAAAATTCCGGTGAAGAACGCTGGAAAAAACTCGGCGCTCATCTGTGGGAGGATGGTCTCGGGGTCGGCAAGACCCGGAAAGAGGGTCCTCCCGGCCATGCCGCCGAAGACCGCACCCACGTCGAAGCCAATGACGCAGAGGACAGCCCAGAAGCCCCCGTCGACGATCTGCTTCTGGTCACGCGCTGCCATGAATCGTGTCAGAAGCTGCGGGGACCCGAGGAAGGCGAGCCCGATCGCCACCGAACCGGCAGCACTGATCACACCGGCCAGTGAGAGGCCGTAGGAGCCCATCGGGTCGAGAAGGGCCGGATCCTGCGCCCTCAGGTTGGTGATCATCTCACCCCAACCGCCGGCGTTGGCGATCCCGACCACTGGAAGCATCAGAAGACAGCCGAGCATCAGGACGCCCTGCACGAAGTCCGAGTACGCCACCGCCTTGAAGCCGCCGACCGTCGTGTAGAACAGGACGATGGCGAGTCCGATCCAGACCCCCTGCGTGTAGCCCGTGCCAAGAAAGGAGTCGAAGGCCTTGCCCGATGCCGTAAGCTGCGCAGCCGTGTAGGCCATGACCATGCTGAGGATGATGACCGCCGAGAGCCACCGGAAGGCGTTCGAAGTATCCCGGAATCGCTCGGTCAGGTAGTCAGGAACCGTGATCGCGTCGTATCGATCCGTGTACTCCTTGAACGGGCGCGCCACCCAGACCCACGCGCAGGCAACGCCCAGCACCTCGCCCATGATGATCCAGAAGGCGTGAACGCCGATGGCGTACCCCATGCCGGTGAGGCCCAGCAGGAGCCACGCACTCTCGCCGGTCGCGTTCGAACTGAACGCGATCACCCACGATGGAAGCTTCTTTCCGGCGACGTAGTAGCCCTTGAGATCGCCGGAGTCCCGACCGCCCCAGAATCCGATCGCGAGCAGGATCAGGAGGTAGCCGATGACGACCCCGAGGATGGTCGCAGAGGTCAACGTTCCCCTCCCTTCCCTCGGGGTGTTCCCGAGTCACGCCTTCGAGCCCGCCGAAACGCCACTTCCACCCCCAGACCGAGGCCCACGGAGGCGAAGAGAAGGATCCAGGCGTCGAGCGGCATCAGTCACCCACCCTGTCGATGGCCCTCCCCAGCTTCTCGATGCCCTCCGCCATCTCCGCCTCCGAGATCAGGAGCGACGGTCCGATTCGTACGACGGTGCCATGCAGTCCGCCGAGACCAATCAGCACGCCTTCTTCGCGCGATGCTTCCATCAATTTCTTCGTACGGGCAAGGTCGGGCTCCTTGGAGACCGGGTCCTTCACGATCTCGATTGCCTGCATGAGACCCATTCCCCGGATGTCGCCCATCCAGGGGTGACGCCCCTGCATCTCCTCGAGCGCCGCGCGAAGCTGAGCTCCCCGCGCGCTGGCGTTGCCGGGCGCGTCATGATCGCGCAGTTCGTCCTGCGTGGCGCAGAGAGCCGCCATCGACACCGGATTCCCACCGAACGTCGAGATGTGCTTGCCCTGCCAGCGATGCGCGATGTCGTCGGTGGTGATCGTCGCCCCGACGGGGGCGCCGTTCGCGATCCCCTTCGCCATGACCATGATGTCCGGCTCGACACCGTGGTGCTGGATCCCGAACCAGTGCTCCCCGCATCGTCCGAAGCCGGCCTGCACCTCGTCGATGATGAGCAGGCCACCGTAGTGCCGGATGACCTCGGCCGCCTTTTCGAAGTACCCCATCGGTGGTACGACGTATCCAGCGACCCCCATGATCGTCTCGGCGATGAATGCCGCAGGTCGGCCATTCGTCGTCGTGACGATCACCTCTTCGAGGTCGTCGACAAACCTGTCGACGCATGTATCGTCGCACGGCGTCTTGAAGGGGCAGCGATAGAGGTTGGGCGACTTTGCGTGCTTGATCCCGGCGACAGGGGTCGCCAGTGGCCGCCAGCCGGAATGGGCCGTCACGCTCGTCGCCATGAACGAGCGACCGTGATAACCGACGCGCAACGCGATGATCTCGCTGCGGCCCGTCGCCAGGCACGCCATCATGAGCGCGGTCTCGATCGCCTCGGTCCCCGAATTGCTGAAGAACGTCCGCTTGAGCGCCCCCGGTGCAATGTCGGCGATCTTTCGTGCCGCCTCGATGTGAATCTCGTTTTCGTAGAGTGTGGAGATGTGCCCGATCTTCTGCATCTGTGCGATCGTGGCGTCCACGACCCGCGGATTCCGGTGGCCGACCGAAGTCGTCAGAATTCCGGCGAAGAGGTCCAGGTACTCATTTCCTTCCGGATCCTTGACCCGAACGCCCTCACCGTCGACGAGGACGAGCGGCTCCTCGTAGAGATGGAGCATCCCGGGCAGCAGAAACTCCTCTCGCCCATGGATGGTCTCGGCGCTGGTCACGCCGTGTGCGAGTGCTGGTGCAGTCATCGTGCAGATCCTTTGACGTCGTCGTCTTCGTACAGGGTCAGCTGTCAGCCGGACTTCGGCAGATTGTGCGGATCGGCCTTCACCGCGGACCAGCGGGAGATCACCACCCGCTGGTCGGTGAAGAACGAGATTCCGTCCTTCCCGGCCGCCTTGAGATCCCCGAAGAACGACTGCCTCGAGCCGCCGAACGGGAAGAACGCCATGGGTGCTGCCACCCCGATGTTGATCCCGATCATGCTGATCCCCGCCTGATAGCGGAACTCTCGTGCCGCATGCCCACTGGTCGTAAACAGCGAGCACGCGTTGCCATAGCGATTCTGGTGCATCATCGCGATCGCGTCCTCCACGCTGTCGGCGCGATTGATGCTCGCCACGGGGCCGAAGATCTCCTCACTCCCGATCGACATGTCGGGTGTGACGTCTTCGAAGACCGTGGGTCCGACCCAGTAACCGCCTTCCAGACCCTCGACCGACGCTCCCCGCCCGTCGAGCGACAGTTTCGCGCCGTCGGCCACGCCCTGATCGATGAAGGCGTTCACCCGATCGCGATGAGGGCCGGAGATGACAGGACCCATCTGGGTCGCGGCATCGAGACCGTCCCCGATCCGGATCGACGACGCATAGTCCAGAATCCGATCACGGATCTGGGCATGGGCATCGCCGATGCCGACCACGACACTGCCCGCGAGACAGCGCTGGCCACTCGACCCGAAGATCGACCCGGCGCAGGCATCCAGAGTGGCGTCCATATCCGCGTCCGGCAGCACGATCAGGAAGTTCTTGGCGCCGCCAAGCGTCTGAACACGCTTTCCGGCCGCAGCTGCGCGTGTGTACACGATTTTCGCGACATCGCTGGAGCCCACGAAGGAGACACCCACGATATCCGGGTGATCACACATCGTCTCCACGACCTCTCTCCCGCCGTGAACGACGTTGAGCACCCCGTCCGGCAGCCCGGCTTCCCGCGCCAATTCGACGATCTTCTGGTGTGTCAGTGGATCCTGCTCACTTGGCTTGAGCACGACCGTGTTCCCGGTCGCGACCGCATAGGGCCAGAACCAGAGCGGGATCATGACCGGAAAATTGTACGGCGTGATGATCCCGAAGACCCCGAGCGGCTGCCGCCACGACGCGGAGTCGATACCGGCCGAAATCTCCTCGACGGTGTCACCCATCATGAGGGTCGGAATTCCACACGCATGCTCGACGTTTTCGATGCCCCTCTGAACTTCCCCACGGGTCTCCGCGAGGATCTTGCCGTGCTCCTTCGTGAGCTGGACGGCGAGGTCTTCCTTGTGCTCTTCGAGAAGCGCCTTGAGCCGAAAGAGGATGCGGGCACGCACCGGCGACGGCGTCGCCCGCCAGGAGGGGAATGCGGCCTTCGCCGCCTGTACGGCCGCATCGACGTCTGCGGCATTCGAGAGGGGAACCTGTCCGATCTCGCTCCCGGAGGCGGGATTCCTGATCGACAGCGTCTCGGAGGAAGAGGCCGTTCGCCAACCTCCTCCGACGTAGTTCTGAACGATTGAGCTCATGTTTGCTGCGGTTGAATTCAAAACGGAGGTGAACTGATCCCGGAGGCCGGGATCGAATCACCCGAAGTGTGCGGTCTACTGCATTCTGGGGCTATCCGAGGACCGCCGTGTGGCAGGCGTACACGTCGGCCACTGACCCGGCTGACCGTTCCGGCCGGGGATGACCGAGCGGCGTGCTCGATCCACGAACTCTGGATCCTCCGCCGCCAGATAGGTGAGCGACGCGGTCAGCACCGCGTTGTTCTTCAGGTCGTCGAAGATCAGCTTGTCGTACGTGTCTCGGTGGGTATGCCATGTGTGCGACCCGTAATCCCAGGAGAGGGCTCCAAGGCTGAAGCCCGGCGCGCCGTGGCAGACGAATGATGCGTAGTCCGAGCCACCTCCCCCCGGGGTTCCCGGCAGGTCGAGTTCGACATGCTGCCCGACCTCGAAGGGCACCCGGGACATCCACCGCGCGACGGAGGGAACCGCACCGACCAGACCCTGAGTGGACAGGCGTACGATCCGACCGGTTCCGTTGTCCTGGTTCCAGAGCGCCTGAAGGCCCTCCACCACCTCGGGGTGATCCTCGGTGTAGGCGCGTGAACCGTTCAACCCCTGCTCCTCGCCATTCCAGAGCCCGATCAGGATCGTACGTTTCGGATTCGGATACGCTTCCCTAAGGATGCGCATCGTTTCCATCATCAGAACAGACCCTGATCCATTGTCCGTCGCTCCGGACCCGCCCTCCCACGAGTCGAAGTGAGCGGACAGCATGACGTACTGATCCGGCCACTGAGTTCCCGGGATCTCACCGATCACGTTGAAGACCGGGACCTCACCGCGGTTTTCGGCCTCGGCGGTGAGCCGCAGCAAGGGTTCCTGACCATTGGCCGCAAGCCGATGCACGAGCCCGTAGTCCTCGCAGCCGAGCTCGAAGGTCGGGGTGTCCCGGTTGTACGCGTTGAAGACCCGGGTCGTACCATAGGAGCCCGGCCACTGCGAGGTGATGATGCCTGCTGCGCCGGACTCCTCGAGCTGCCGGTGCAGATCCCTGCGACGCGGATCCTGAGAGCCCGTGTTGGCCAGACTGGCATTCCAGCGGCGCTGACCGATGGTCCGTGCCTCGACCATGCGCTCCATCGAGCCTTCCATGGCGAACTCATCCCATTGTTCGCTGGCCCGGCACGTCGGCTCCGGGAACGACATCATGACCCACTTCCCCTCCACGGTGCCGAGAAAACGATCCCAGTCCGCAGGGGCATTGATCTCCGGCAGGTACGTAACGCCCCCCTCGACGGGACGTCCGCCGGTCCCCGGGCTCCACGCGAGGATCCTCCCCTCGAGGGATCGCACGCGCGGCGAGATCAGATCGACGTGACTCACCCCCCGATCCCAGCCCTCCCAGGTCCCGTATTGCTCGAGATCCGCCTCCACGCCCCACGAGCGCAGCGTCTCGACGGCCCACGCTTGCGCCCGCTCCATCTGGGGTGACCCCGTCAGGCGTGGTCCGATTTCGTCCAGGAGTACCTGAGTGAGCTGCGCGAACTGGGAGTTGTTCATCCCTTCGTCCCAGATCCTCTGCAGGATCGGGTCGCTGTCGGCGAGGCGCTGCGCTTCGGCTCGCGGTACAGCCACGAGCCCGAGCACGGTCACGATCAGCACAGTCGTTCGATTGATCATCTCTTCTTCGTCCTGGTTCTGTCCTCTGCGACCCACCCGGTGTGTGGCAGGTCAGTGACGGGGTCCGTTTCCTTCAACCGCTCCATTCATCCGTGCCATGATCCCGCGAAGACGGTCCTGCGGGAGTGCAGGGACCGTGTAGCCGTTGATGCCCGTCAGCGTTTCGGCGGCAAGCATCGCGTTGAGGATCGCTTCTTCCGTAGCATGAACCGAGGCAGCAATCAGCCCGTTGATCTCGTCGTTCGGGAGCATCTCCAGAGCTGCAGCGTCGTCGCGCTGCGCAGCCGCCACCCGGTTGGCCGTCGAAAAGCCGATGAAAATGTCGCCGGATCCGTTGTAGCCCATCCCACCCATCCGAGCCAGCCCCATGGTCGTTCGTGTCACCAGACGCTTGATCTGGGTCGGCAGGAGCGGTGCATCGGTCGCAAGCACGATGATGATCGAACCGGCGCCTTCGGGAATGGATTCGAGCAGGCCACCGGAGTCCTCTGCGCCTCTCCCGCCAACTCCGGGGCACCAGGGCACACCCTGCCTGCGCAGTGCGGCCGGAATCGAGCGATCGGAATAGCAGGCCGAGGGCTCCGTCATCAACTCACCCACAGGTGCACCCGCGATGCGCAGATCCTGCCTCAATCCCTGGTTGCATTGCACGAGAATCCCAACGGTGTAGACGCCCACCTGTCGCGAGGCCGAACCGATTCCACCCTTGAACCCGTGGCACCTCATGCCTGTGCCTCCTCCGACTGAACCCTGCTCGACCACACCGCCACGAGCACCGTCCAGAGCAGCGAAGGTGTGCTCGGCCGTCACGTGAAACCCGTTGATGTCGTTCAGACTTCCGTCATACGTCTCGGCAACGACGGGGAGAGCCCAGAGAAAGGTGGGATCCCGGTCCCGCTGCCACGCGATCACCGCATCACGAACAATCCCCACGCTGTGAGTGTTGGTGATCATGATCGGGCCTTCGAGGATGCCGGAGTGCTCGATCCACGTCGTGCCCGTCATCTCGCCGTTGCCATTCAGACTGAACCACGCCGCAAACACCGAATCTCCGGCCTCACGTCCACGCGGCAGGATCGCCGTCACACCCGTACGCACCGGACCCTCACCCACGACGAGAGGCCCGTCGCCCTCGATGATGGTCGCGTGTCCTACTTCCACTCCGGCGACATCGGTGATCGCGTTGTTCGGCCCCGGCTGGCCGGTGAGGCGAACACCCAGCGCGCGTGCGTCCGGAACGTTCTGCCCGGCAGCAAGCCCAACGAACAGAAGGAGCATCACCCCCAGAGCGAAGGCCACAAGCACCCACCGTACCGTTCCCTCGCGGATGAGGCGTGCCCGAACCCGGGCAAGGCCCGTGTCCTTCCGCCGGCGGGGGGAGAGCATCAAAGCCCGGCCAGCTTCTTCACGCGGGTGAACTCCACCTTCTTCACGGATTGCACGGACAGGCGTCCGTACCGCACGAGCTCCATGTCGGCGAGCTTCTCGTCCGCCTTGATCTCGTTCAGCGAGAGAGGCTCATCGACATCCTTCACTTTCGAGACGAATTCGATGTCGACCATGAACCATCGCGGGTTCTCCGGGTCCGACTTCGGATCGAAGTACTTGTGGTTCTTGTCGAATGCGAAGTGATCCGGGTAGGCCTCCCGGCTCACACGAGCGACTCCGACCACGCCGGGCGGCTTCGCATTCGAGTGGTAGTAGAGGACTTCGTCCCCCACATTCATGGCCCGCATGTTATTGCGCGCCTGATAGTTCCGAACGCCTTCCCAGCACGTCGATCCATCGTTTTCGAGGTCATCGATCGAATAGACGTACGGCTCGGACTTCATCAGCCAGTATTGCTTCGCCATCGGTGCGCCCGATTCCCGTTGAGGGTGATCTGGGACGGGCATAATGGGGGGCGAACGGTGCCGCCGCGAGGTGTGATACGGCCTCGGATCAGGCCGAAGCGGCTCCGTCGATCTCGACACGGATGTCCCGCCAGCGTCCGCGTCGAAACGCGAGGATGCTCAATGACGCCCGCGAAAAGTGACCGACCACGATCGCCAGCCAGATCTCGTGAGGATCGAGGGTCGAGACGGTGCTGATGGCCCAGCACATCCCGAGTGGGATCATGAGCTGAGAGACGATCGAGATGTACATGGGACTCTTCGTGTCACCCGTCCCCTGCAGCCCCCCGGTATACGCAAGGGCGACCGTGATGAAGAGGCCTGATACGGCCAGATAACGGAGCAGCTCGACCGCCAACTCGAGGACGATCGGATCATCCATGCCGAAGATGCTGAGCAGCTGACTGGGCAGCAGGAGGAAGGCCACGCCGATGGCGGCCGCCAGGGACAGCCCGAAGCCGGCAGCGACATTCACCGACTTTGCGGTCCTGTCAGGCCGACCTGCACCCAGGTTCTGCCCCGCAACCGCTGCCGTCGCACCCATGATGCCGACGGACGTCCACGTGATGAAGGAGAAGAGCTGGGTATAGCTGACCACGTACGCGGCCTGAGCCTGAGCACTCGCCGCAAGCGATCCGATGAAGGCGAGGAGTAGAACACCACCCACGTTCATCGCCACGCCCTGGATCCCGGTCGGAAGCCCGAAACGAAAGAGCTCCCGAATGATGGCCCAGTCCGGGCCCCATTGCATTCCGCGGTGGAATGCCACGACCCAACGTCCGGCGAAGAGATTTGCCAGCGCATACACGGAGACGACCGCGCCGGCGATGACGGTGCCGAGAGCGGCTCCGAGGGTTCCGAGTGCCGGGATGGGGCCCAGGCCCCGGATCAGTACCACGTTCAGCGCGATGTTGAGCAGCGTCATCGCGATCCCGAGCCGCATGGGGGTCTGAGCGTCACCCGCCGACCGCAGCGCACCCGAAAACATGAAGAAGAGGAGCATCCCGAACGAGAAGACGAACATGGTGCGCAGGTACGGGAGGGCCTCCGCCTGAACCTCCGCTGTCGCGTTCACGAGGTCGAGCAGCATGGGCGAGAGAAGCCAGCCGAGCGGCGCCAGGATGAAGCCGACCATCATCAGAGCGGTGAGGAACGCCTGATAGACGGTGCGGTTCACCTTATCGGGCTCGTCGGCACCGGTGAAGCGGGCGACGAGAACACCCATGCCGGTGAACAGCGACGATATGAAGACGATGACCACGAGGAAGATCTGCCACGAAACGCCGATCGCGGCATTGCCGACGTACCCGACGTAATTCCCCACCATCGCATGATCGATGATGCCCTGGAGCCCACCGATGATGTTTTGAAGCATGGTGGGCCACGCGAGCTTCCATACCGCACCGCGAATCGGGCCCTCGACGATCGAGCGATCGAACGCCTTCGACTTCCGGGGTGCCCCTCCGTTCTTCCCGGCCCCGTCTCCCTCCCGGCTCATGTCGAGTTCCTCGTCAGGATGGGGTGCCGCGCCGCCCGCTTACCAGACTAGGTGAAGGCGGCTCTGGCGCCGGTAGACCCAGTGACGATCTCCGTCTTCGTCCAGATATGCCTCCTCTTCCTGTCGGCACGACGCCGGCTTGCCGCCCCACTCCGGTATGGGCGTCGTGGCCTGCAGCTCGATCGAGTGCCAGACGTTGGGGAGCATGGTCGCATCTCCACGCACCGGAACACCTTCCTGCGCATCCCACCGGCCGATGAGCGGCCCCGCGCCGTGACCGTGATCTCCGATGGGGTGCGTGTACACCGTTCCGTTGATTCCCTCGGATCGCATCTGGTCCAGCGTATTCGCGAGAACCTCGTTGCCCGACAGCCCGGGCTCCATGTGCTCGAGCAGGATGTCCTGCAGTCGGTTGGAGTTGGCAAGGCACTGCTTGAGCCCGTCAGGGGCATCCGTCTCGCCCTCGCGCAGGACATACCCCAGGTGCTGCGTGTCGGTATGCAGATTCATGGCGACCACGCCGAAATCGGTCCAGAGAAGATCTCCGGGCTGGATCACCACCGGCCCTGACGAGGGAATCTCCCCCGCGCGCTGAACATCCACGGACGTCTGGAACCAGGTGGTGTAACCGAGGTCCCTGAGCTTCTGACGCATCCACCAGACGACATCTTCGGTGGTGGTTACACCGGGAGTGATCACGGAATTCGAGAACGCCTCCGAGATCAGTGCGTGCACGCTTTCTTCGATCTTCCGGTATCTCGGCATCATCTCCGGGAGCCGGAGCGAGATGTAGTTCATCGCGAGTCGCGGCTCTCGCTTCACCCGACCCGCGTATTCCTCACCCAGCGCTTCGAGAAGCGCTTCGGCCTCTCCGGCCCCGAGGCCGTCCGAAAAAGCCCAGACCGGATCGATGTTCAACACGATATTTCCCGGATCCCGGTCCTCGACCATTTCACGCAGCAGATTCCACTGCTCGTTCCCCACCAGCTCGGCCGTGGGCTGGGTGGGCGCCGGGCGCGTCGACCGGAACGCTTCGAAGACCCCGCCCTGACTCGTGCCGCCCAGCGCGAGACGCTCGATGGTACCGTCATCCTGACGGGTGAAGACGTAGATGGACCGACGCCGAGCCGCGAACGTCGTCGGGGCCGCGATGGCGCGAAACACCGGATCTTCGCCGTACTCCCGCATGGAAAGGATCCACATGTCGACGTCGTACTCGGCCATCAGTGCGGGCAAGACCCGTGTCAGACGAAGTCGCAACCACTCCTGCTGCTCCACGGCCTGCTCACGAAGCGACGGCAGGGGGTGGTAGCGCGCGGGTGCGTCGACGGGCACATGGACGGGCGCCTGAGCGACAAGCGGAGCTGTGGTCAGGAGCGTGGCGAGGACGCAGGCAAATACGCTTTGCGACGTTGAAATCGGCATGTCGGTGCGTGTCGAGAGATCAAGGAGTCTTGTGCAGCGAACTCGAAGCTAATCGCTGCTCGAGTGAAACGCGCCCTCGCTGCCCGGTGCGGCTTCCGTTGCGGAAACCGGAGTCCCGCTCCTGCCTCCGATCGCAACGGCCCGTCTCGGGCGCGCGGCTTGCACCACGGCATCCGGACGGCCACTGTATCGGTCTTGTGACACAGCATCACGCCCGACGCCCATGAGCATGGGGGTCGTGGCGGTCTCGACGGAGCAGCTGTGCATGTGGGATGACATCGATCCACGCCGCCCGACGCCACTATACGAGCAGATCGCCGCCCGAGTCCGAGTGGCGATCGCTGCGGGCGACCTGAAAGCGGGTGACCCCCTGCCGTCCGTACGGAAGCTGGCCAGGGAACTCAGGGTGAATCCTGCGACGGTCGTCCAGGCGTATCGGGATCTCGCCTCAGACGGCTTCGTGGAACTGCGACACGGGCAGGGCAGCTTCGTTCAGGAGCTGTCCGACCACTTGAAGGACGAGGAACGTGCCGCCAGAGCTCGCCAGCTCGTTCAACGACTCCTCGCGGACGCAGCACGACTGGGCATCGGGACCGACGAACTCGCGTCGGCCTTCCACACCGAGACCGGCGCTGGCATCCGTGAATAACGCGATCGAACTGAGAGACGTGAGCTGGAGGGCCGGAAGCTCATTCGCGCTCCGCGACATCTCGATGAGCGTCCCGAAGGGGTCCATCTACGGATTTCTGGGACCGAACGGCTCCGGGAAAACGACGACCATCAGAATGTTCATGGGGATGATGAAGCCGGACCGGGGCAGCATCTCCGTTCTGGGCCTCCCGGTGCCCCGCCACATGAAGACGATCCTTTCCCGAGTGGGATACGTCCCCGAGCGGCCGCACATCTACCCTGCGCTCACGGTCGATGAGCAGATCAGAGTCCATTCGACGTTCTACGACAACTGGGACCAGGGGTGGTGCAGGGAACTTCTGACTCGGCTCCGCATCGATGTCGATCGGAAGATTTCGCGGATGTCGAAGGGGGAAACGGGAAAGCTCCTGCTTCTCCTCGCTCTCTCACAGCGACCCGATCTGCTCGTTCTCGACGAGCCCACGGACGGTCTCGATCCGGTTGTCCGGCGAGACGTGCTCAGAGCAGTTCTCGACTACGTCTCCGAGCGGCATGCTACCGTCTTCATCTCCAGTCATCTCGTCCACGAACTCGAGCGCATCTGCGACTGGGTCGGAGTCATGGACGGCGGGCGGCTCATCGCCCAGCTCCCGATGCAGCATTTCAAGAACGGAATCAAGCGCCTCCGGGTAGGCCAGCCTCCCGAGCAACCGGGCGACACCCCGTTTACGCTCCTCGCCCGATCGCGTGATGAGGGCCAGGAATCCCTCGAAACGTGGATCGTGCGTGATTGGGAGTCCGGAATGAGCGCGTACTTCCAAAGCATCGGAGCCACCCTGCGCGACGTCATCGACCTCGACCTGGAGGAGGGCTTTGTCGAGCTCCTTCGATCATCTCGTCCCGAATCCGAACCACGGACCTGAGCCATGTTCAAATCCATGCTGTTCCTGCACTGGAAGCAGGCACGCCCCGGTCTGGCCCTCGCGATCGTAGCTTCGTTCGCGTTGCCGATCATCGCCGTCGAGGGCCTCGGAAGGCCGGTCGGCCGCAACACAGCGAGCGTGGATGCCTACCGTTTCATTGCGGCGTTCGACTCGTGGCTCCCGCTGTTTCCCCTCCTTGCACTCGGAGTCGGGGTCGTTCTGGCCCTCTCTGCGTGGAACTGGGACCACCAGCTGAAGCACGTGTACGCCCTCTCGCTTCCGATGACGCGATGGGAGTACACACTGAAGAAGCTCCTCGCGGGCGTCACGCTCTGCGCAGCCCCTGCCGCAGCGATGTGGGTCGGCGCCCACCTCGCCGCGGCTTCGATCGACCTGCCGACCGGGTTGAAGGCCTACCCCAACGAGCTCTCGATTCGCTTTCTCCTCGCGACCCTGATCTCGTACTCGGTGTGGTTCGCGCTGGCCGCCGGAACGATCCGCACGACCGCGTGGGTCGTCGGGAGCTGCCTCGGTTTGATGTTTTTCGGACTCATCGCAAACGACGTCTTGAGCACCTACTTCCTCTACTTCGAACAGGTGGTCGTCGTGGAAGAAATCATCAATTGGCTCATGCATGCCCCCGGCCCGTTCGAAGTCTTCACCGGCAACTGGTCCCTGATCGATGTCTGAGTTCACCGGCCCGGCAGGAAGGGTGATGATCGCGCTGAGCATGGCACTTGCGCTCCTGCTCCCGGCCCAGAACGTGGCCGCCCGTCAGACGACGTCCACGCCCGGTGCCGACGAACTGAGGGCTCGCCTGGATGAGCTCCGTCCCAGACGACAGGCTGCCCTCGAAGCGGCAAGGGTCCGTGAGGCCCGGGATGCAGCCCTCCGCCGCTCGGCGGCAGCTGCTGTGTCTTCCGTCGATACGATCAACGTCGGCATGATGCGGATCGTGACGCCGATCGATCAGGTGGAACTCGCGCGGGGGTTCTTCGAGGAGGTATGGGAAGAACACTTTTCGGACATTCAGACCAGCGAAGAACTGCTACGTGCGTGGTTCAGCTTCCGGTGGTCCGAGCAAAGGGATCCGATCTACCTCTCGGACCACGCCCGACCGATCGAGCTCAACTCCCGGTGGATTCTGCGCTCGAGGGTGAAACAGTCCATTCGCCATACGATCGCATCGACTCTCAACGACGATCTGATTGGAAGTGGAGCCGCGGTCGGGGCGTGGGTCTCGGGTAACGCCTTCCTGGCGCCCTCCCACGAGCGTGTCTACCGCATGATCGCGACGGCCGAGTCGCGTTCGACACGAGCGTGTCTCGAAGGGATGATCGCGGAGTGCATCAGCGGACTTGGCCTCACCCTGCCGAACCCTCCGCGGCTTGACGAGTCGAGGAACGACGCCGCATTCGACGCGCAGCTCACACGCCACGAACGCGCACGGCGACAACTCATCGCTCAGTGGTACACGCCCGAAGAGCGGCGTGCCATCGTCGCCCGGACGATGGTACACCGACTGACACGCGGAACTCTGGATCCCTGGCGCGACTGCGTCGACGGAGGCGAAACGGCAACGTGCGATGATCTCCTCATTCGCGAGGATCTGGACCTGGCTCCCATGGTCGCGCCGATACGGGAGTCCTTCGTCGCGTACGCGGTGGCGCAGGGCGGCCCGGGAGCATGGGAGCGCCTCTTCGAGGAGCCGGCCATGACATCCATCGAAGCGCTGGAGCATGCGTCACGGCAGCCCATCCGAGATCTGGCGACCGGATGGCGCGACGCGATCCTGGCACATCGCCCGGAGGCGTTCGCCAGGCTCATCCCGAACAGCGCGTTGGCCATCGTCTGGTTCCTCGTCTTCTCCGCCTTCGCCCTGAGGAGTACCCGATGGCGCATGGGATGAAGCTCTGGCTGACCGCGACCCTGACGGGTGCCGCCATCGTCGCTGCATGGCGTCTTCCGCTCGCCCCCTTCCCCGCACCCGAGGCTCGGACGAGGCCCGCCGAGATGATCCGGGCTGCTGCCTTGAACGAGGAATTCCGGGTCACCGCCGAGGCTCTGCGGAGAGTGCAGTGGTCGGACTCGCTCGCCCCGCTTTCCCTCGCCATGGCCCGGGACGGCGTCGCCTTCCTGTATCCGGACGTTGGGCTCAACGCCGATCAGGTCACCCGGCTGGAGAGGCTGATCCGGGACGAGGTGGAAGCCGTCCGGGCATCCGATATGGTCTTCGGATATGTCCTGCAGTCGAGCGAGCAGAACCGGGAAGCGGACATGGGCATCTCCGCGAGGGACCGCACGGAGCTCTTTGTCGGGTCCCTCGAGAATCGCGACTACTGTCTCCAGGTGCGGGTCCACAAACCCGACGAAGTCGCGCGTACGCTCGCCACCACGCTTTCGGGGCAGAGCCATGTTCGCCCGATGGCGGGCGTGGCAGGGATGTGCAGGCCGTTTCTTCGTTACGGTATGCCCGGCCCCGAGATCGGTGCATGGCTCGCTGAAGGAGGAATCGCACTGGCCGGAGAATACGGCGAATCCGAGGTCCCGCTCCCGCTACTGGCCGGCCGTCGCTCGCTGCTCGGATTCTCCGGCTTCAGCACGGCGACCCGGACACTTTCGGGTGACCGATGCCTCGCAGGGTACGCCGAGGCGTGTGAGGCATTGGTCATGACCCCCGCCGAGGTGAACCCAAGCCTCGCCCGGGATCTGCGTGTCGTACGAACCTCACCGGTCATGTCGATCGGTACATGGGGTGCCGGAAGCCAAGTGCTCCACGACGAGGAATACATGTTCCACGACCTGGAGCAGGAGTTCGGTGCGGACGCGTTCCGCGCGTTCTGGACCTCGGATCAGGACGTCCGGACGGCCTTCCAACGATCCTTCGGTGTCCCGCTCGGGGACTGGGTCGTGAGCTGGGTCGATCGTACGATCGGGGTCGACGAGCCGGGGCCTGCGCTCTCTCGAACGGCCAGTTCGGGTACTGCACTGGTCATCGCACTCCTGACGGGACTGGCCTTCCTCCGCATCCGCAGACGCTCACCGATCTGAGCCTGACCCGTCAGGACCTCCCCGCAGTCATCGGTTTCGCGCCTGCCAGTCGACGGAGGCGACCGTCGCGAGATTCATCACATTACGCAGTGACGACCCCCGCTGGAGAACATGCACGGGCTTGGCCATCCCCAGCAGAACCGGGCCGATGGCGTCCGCACCGCCCAGCTCATCGAGCAGCTTGTACGCGGCATTGGCCGCCGAAAGCCGCGAGAAGACCAGAACGTTCGCCGGTCCGGTCAAGCGGGCGAACGGGTAGGTCCGCGCCAGTTTCACGAAATCGACCGCTGTGTCCGCCTGCATCTCGCCGTCGACCTCCAGGTCGGGATCCATGGTGCGAACCATGTCCACCGCGGCCGCGACCCGATGCGCTTCGTCGTGATTCACGGAGCCGAAATTCGAGAACGTCACCATCGCCACACGCGGCTTGATGCCGAGATCCCGCACGAAATCGGCCGTCTGCACTGCGATCTCGGCAAGGCCCCGGGCATCGGGCGCGATGTTCACGGTCGTGTCGGCGAAGAACAGCAGATCCCGGTTCGGGAACGCCAGCATGTACAGCCCCGCCACCCGTCCCGTGCCACCCGGTCGCGGTCCGATCACCTGAAGGCACGGGCGCAACGCTTCGGCATAGTTGGCCTCGATTCCCGACACGAGGGCATCGACTTCGCCGTTCTCGAGCATACTGGCTGCGAAGTAGATGGGCTTGAAGAGGTTCCACTGCGCCTCCGAGAGCGTGAGACCCTTGCGGGCCCGCTTCTCGAAGAGCTGATCCGCATACCGACGCCGATCTTCGTCGCACGTCGCCGCATACAGGATCTCGACGCCCTCCAGGTCCACGCCGAGAGCCGCGGCCTTTTCCGCGATCCTCGGTGCGCGACCCAGGAGTACCGGATGGCAGATACCGTCGGCAAGCAGCTGGCCCGCGGCACGGATGATGGTGTCGTTGTGTCCCTCCGGGAACACGACTCGAGCCTTTCGCCGGCGGGCCCGCTCCCGCATGTCCCGCATGATCTGGTATCCCGGTCCGAGCTTCGCGCGCAGGCGGTCGCGATATTCGTCCAGATCCAGGTCGATCCTCGCGACACCGCTGTCCATGGCCGCCTCGGCCACGGCGGGGGCCACATGATACAGGACACGCCGATCAAAGGGTTTCGGGATGAGGTACTCGCGACCGAACGACAGATCGGTTCCCTCATAGGCTCCTTTCACGGACTCCGGCACCTGTTCACGGGCGAGCGACGCGAGCGCCCGGGTTGCCGCGAGCATCATGGCCGGGTTGATCCCCCGGGCCCGGACATCCAGCGCCCCTCGGAAAATGAAGGGAAACCCGAGGACGTTGTTCACCTGGTTCGGGTAGTCCGAGCGACCCGTCGCCATGATCGCGTCATCCCTGATTGCGGCGACATCCTCCGGCAGAATCTCGGGGTCCGGATTCGCGAGCGCGAAAATGATCGGGTCGGGGGCCATGGACTTCACCATCTCCGCCGAAACGAGCCCCTTCACCGAGAGTCCCACGAATACATCCGCTCCCTCGAACGCCTCAGCGAGCGTGCGCCGATCCGTCGCCACCGCGAAGGGCGCCTTGTACTCGTTCATCCCCTCCTCGCGGCCCTCGTGGATGACTCCCTTCGAGTCCACGATCAGCATGTGCTCCTTCGGCACGCCCAGTCGCTGGAAATGCTCGGCCGTCGAAAGAGCGGATGCGCCCGCTCCACTGAAGACGACCCGTACGCCTTCCAGCGTCTTTCCCGTGATTTCCAGTGCATTGATCAGCGCTGCACCCGCGATGATCGCCGTACCGTGCTGGTCGTCATGGAAGACCGGGATGTCGAGGCGTTCCCGAAGCGTGCGCTCGATGACGAAGCAGTCCGGCGCCGAGATATCCTCGAGATTGATCCCGCCGACCGTCGGCTCGAGAAGCTCGCAGAAGCGGATCATATCCTCGGCCTTTTCCGAGCCAACCTCGAGATCGAAGACGTCGATGTCCGCAAAGCTCTTGAAGAGGACCCCTTTGCCTTCCATGACGGGCTTTGACGCCATCGGCCCGATGTTGCCAAGCCCGAGTACCGCCGTTCCGTTCGACACGACCGCGACGAGGTTCCCTCGCGCGGTGTACCGGAAGACATCGTCGGGGTTTTTCGCGATCTCGAGACACGGCTCTGCAACACCGGGTGAGTACGCGAGCGTGAGATCTCTCGCCGTCGCGACCGATTTGGTCGGAACGATCGCGATCTTTCCCGGGCGCCCATCCTCGTGATAGTCGAGCGCTTCCTGACGACGGTCGGACATGGTATCTACAGCCTGTCGGTAGTCGGGCTTGCAGCCCGGGTCACCCGCAACGGATCCACGCGATGGTGATCCTGACGCAACTCCATCGCGCTGTCAAAACAAGGCCATGCCGGTACCGATGATCGCCCCCGAGATCCTGATTCTGACACCGCTTGCCATCGCAGCCGGGATCGATCTCTACCTCACGCTGTTGCTCATCGGGGCCGCGCCAACGCTGGGCTTCTGGCCGGTCCCGTTGCCGGGCGCGCTGGGGGATCTCGACTCACCCGTGGTTCTGATCATCCTCGGCGTACTCTATCTGCTCGAATTCGCAGCCGAGCGTTTTTCGACTCCCGCCTTGGCATGGGGCGCGATCCACGCCGTGATCCGACCGATGTCGGGTGCTCTGCTGGCTCTCCTGCTCCTGGACGGGCATGACCCCATGGCGATCGGTGCTGGTGCCATCGTTGCGGCACTGCTCGCTTCGACGGCCCACGGGATGCGCAGCGGCGCCTCCGTACTTCGGTGGATGAGTGTGGGGAGAGGCCCGTCGACTCTTCTGGTATCGCTGGCGGAAGACATCCTCGTGGTGGGGCTGGTAACGCTGTCACTCGACGCCTCACCGCTGGCGATCTCGATCCCTCTGATCATGTGGCTGCTGGTTCTCAGAGAAACCCCGTCGCTGCTCCGAGCGTTCTGGTTCGCGATCTGGCTCGGGGCCAGCCACATGATGGGACCTTTTCAGCCAAAGGGATGGACGGCATGGGACGTACTCCCGGATTGGGTCAGGAGCACGCTGGGCAGCGGTGACCCTCTCGTCGGAGGCGGGGTGCTGCGGGGGACCCGGGCTGCGGGTTGGCGCCTTCACGGCGCTCGCCGCTTCGAGATCGGATGGATCATCGCCGGCGGGGGCTGCCCCATCTTCCTCTCGGGTCGAGGCGGCTCGCCGCGCTCGATCAAACTCGATGGGGTCGGCAGAGACGCCGTGCGAGACGATGGGCTGTTTCGACGGATCGACCTCACATCAGATGGTCTGACACCCTTTCTCCTCATCGGCTCACAGGGTCCGGGCATGGAGAGCCTCCGTGGCGAGTTCGACCCCCTCCACTGACGAGGAGGGTCACTCCTCCGCGGTTCATCCGCCCCGACGCGGGACAACTTCGGTCTAGCGCGGCACAGGGGCGTCCATCGGCCAAAAAAAAATCCTTGACCGCGGAAACACACATTTACACATTCGGTTTCGCTTGTTTACAGATCTAACTGACCGCCTGACGACCCCCCTTCCGGCCTCTCCGACGCTGAGTGGCAGGGGGGTTTTCTGACCTCGGTCAGTCCTCTTCGACCCGCAGATCGAGGATCGGCAGAAACGAATGTTTTCTTCCTCCCGTGGCCTGGACTCGTTCGACCAGTACCTGCAGGACGTCGAGAAGTACCCCCTGATTCAAGATCCCCGGGAGGAGCGTGAGCTCGCCCGTCGAGCGCGTGAGGGCGACAAGGAGGCTGCCGAACGTCTGGTGACGGCCAACCTCCGCTTCGTCATCTCATACGTGAAGAAGTACCAGGGTCGTGGATTGGGTCTCGCTGAACTCGTCTGCATCGGGAACGAGGGACTGCTCAAGGCGGTCAAGAAGTTCGATCCCGACAAGGGTGTGAAGTTCATCTCCTACGCAGTCTGGTGGATCCGCCAGACAGTGCTTCAGGCACTGGCCGAACAGACCCGTTCCGTTCGTATCCCCCTGAACCAGAACTCGAATCTCGCGAAGCTGGCTCGGACCAACACGGCGTTGACCCAGATGCTCGGGCGTCAGCCAACGGATCTCGAGATCGCACGCGAGATGGACGAGCCGGTCGACACGATTCGTGCACTTCGTCGCGTTGCGGCCTCTGAGCTGAGCCTCGATGCACCGATCGATCGAGGTGATCGGGACAGCGCCAGCTTCGGTGAGCGCTTCGCGGGCGCGGCCGCGGCGGACATCGAAGAGGACGTCGAGGCCATCGCGCGTCGAGAGTTCCTGGAGACGATGTTCGAGAGCTACCTGACGGAGCGCGAGCGAAAGATCCTCTACCTGTACTACGGTCTGGATGATGGTGAAGAGCGGACGCTCGAAGAAATCGGTTCACTGCTCGGGGTGACCCGCGAGCGGATTCGTCAGATCCGGAACCGGGCATTCGAGAAGCTTCGTGAGAGCCCGCATGGCGAATCGCTCTCCGGATTCTGGAACGCGAACTGAGCCTCTGACGGCACGAGTCGATGCGAGGGTCGAGCTGCGACTCTCGGTTTCACGTGGGGCCCTGTCCGAACGGACGGGGCCCTTTGTCGTTGGCGGCGAGTTCCGCGGTGGACCTCTCGGAATCGGTGGTGCCATGCACTGCGCATCGTCACGACCATGACGGCATGAGCCCTCCGACCAGACATCATCGCCCTCCTTCCAGGCATCATGGAGGTCGGAGACTGCGCAGGTATCCCGCCGTCGCACCGCTCCTCGCATTCAGCCTCGCACTCGGCACCGGGGCTGCCACGCACGCCGTGGCTCAGGACACGACCGCCGAGTGGAACGGGGCCGCCGTGCTCGACCTCGTCCGACGGGCCCGGACTCTCCGAAGCTCGACCGCCGTCGATCCCGAGTTCCGCAGCTACACGAGCAAAGCACAAGGCTACGTGTACTTCTTCGTGGATCGCGCCGACCCGAAGGACCGTCTTCTCGTGAAGGTCGACCAGGTCGCGCTCGACCTGTACTTCCAGTCGCCGAACACCGCCCGCCAGCGCATCGTCGGCCGTCGAGACGAGCTGCTGCTCCCCACCAATATCCGCTACCATCTCGATCACCTCACCGTGGTGCAGGACGACTTCGGTGACTTCATCCGCCTCGGAGACGGAGACGAGGTGGAGGCCGTCGCTCACCCGCTCGGACCTCTGGGCGAGGAGCTCTACGACTTTCAGCTCTCCGACTCGCTTCGTATCAGCTACACCGCCGACGGGGAGGACATCCAGGTCTACGAAGTCCGCGTGCGACCCCGTGACATGGAAGCCCCCGGGTTTGTGGGTACCGTCCTCATGGATCGGGATCGAGCCGCCATCGTTCGGATGAACTTTTCGTTCACACCCGCCTCCTACGTCGACCCTTATCTCGATTACATCCGGATCGCCACCGACAACTCGTTGTGGATGGGCGAATGGTGGCTCCCCTACCGGCAGGAGATCGAACTTCGCCGGGAAACGCCGTTCTTCGACATCCTGGCGGGCAGTACCATCCGAACGACTCTCGACGTGCGTGACTACGACTTCAATGTCGGGGTGCCGGAGCGCGTTCTTCGGGGTCCGCCCGTCGGCACGGTCCCGGTGTTTCAGCGAAGCACCTTTCCGTTCGAGCGGGGCCTCTTTGCTGAACTGGATGACGGGAACGTTCGTACATCGCCGTCTCTGGAGGGCGTCGAGCGTGATGTCCGCGCAGTCGCCGAGCAGCACGTTCTGACTGGGTTGTCTCCTCTCCGACCGTACATCGCCCGTATATCGGACTTCGCACGGTACAATCGTGCCGAGGGCTTCTTCGCCGGAGGCGGTCTGTCCTGGCGCCCGGCCGGTGATGTCATCGTTCGAGCGACAGGGGGATACGCCTTCGGTCGTGACCGAGCCTCCGGGGCCATGACCATCAAGACGGAGGCATCCGGCATTCGGCCAACCATCGACCTGTTCTGGAACAGGTTGGGCGACATCGGAGGTCATCCCGGGGCGACACAGCTGGAGAATACCATCTCTGCTGCCACCGGAGGGGGTGATTTTCTCGACCCCTTTTTCCGCCGGGGCGTTTCGCTGACCCTCCAGCGGCAGCCCGACAAATCCACATCCGTAACGGCTCGATGGGAGGAGCACGTTCCCGCTCGAGACGTACTGTCCGAGCCTGGAACGGACGTTCGGCCCATCCGCTCGATCGACACCGGGATTCTGACGTCTCTCACCGTAGCGACGAGCCTCCCCCTGCCGGCATCGGGGACTGCCGACATGTCCGCCACAGCAGGTCGTCTCGAGGATCAGACATTTGCGGCGGTCGGCGGAACCGTGACCTGGGACATCAACGACCGGGAGCAGCAGTGGCGTGCACGGGTGTCGCTCGCCGGTGGCCTGATGGGCGCCGACGCGCCGGTGCAGGCCCTGTTTCTCCTGGGGGGACGACACACGCTGCTCGGGCATGACTATCGCGCATTCGTCGGAAACGGCTACTGGCTCGGCAGACTCGAGGGCACCGTTCCGATTCGCCCGCCGTATCTCGGTCTTCGCGCGTTCGCCGCGGCAGGATCCACGCGCCTCGCCGATCCTTCGTCGCTGCCGACCGACTGGAGGGCAGCCGAGTCCGACGGCGTGCGCGGCACCGTCGGCCTCGGCCTCGCGATCGGCTGGGACTCGACCTACCTCGATATCGGTCGTGCCGTGCGGGGATCCGGATGGGAACTCATGCTTTCGGTCGCACCCCACTTCCGCAGCTGGCTCTAGGGCATCGACCGATCCCTGTGGTCTCCCGGGACCATGGCGGGGGGAGTGGCGATCTCGAGTGCAGAGGTGGCGGGGCCCCCCGCCCCCCCCCACCCACCCAACCCCCCGGAAGCCCCCCCCGCCGGGGGCGCGGCCCCCCGCCCCCCCCACCCAAAAAACCCGAACAACCACCC
>JAYOKZ010000003.1:0-1239 GCA_038120095.1 Gemmatimonadales bacterium | reverse complement strand
GCCTCGTCACCGGGCACCTCCTTCGAACTCAGAATGACCACCTCGCGCACGATCACCTCAGCCGTCGGAATCACGACCCCGTCACGCTCATAGGTGTCGTATTCCAGCCGCCCGTCGATGTACACGCGATCACCCGTACGGACGTAGTCCTCTGCGAATTGCGCCTGCTTGTTCCAGAGCGTCAGGCGATGCCAATCCGTGCGCTCCTCCCCCTCCGCGCCCGAGGCTACCCTTCGATTCGTCGCCAACGAAACGTGGGCGACCTTCGTGCCATTCTTCGTCTGCTGGATGTCCGGGTCCCTGCCGACGTTTCCGATCAAAGTGATCCGATTCACGGATCGAGCCATGAGCTCCTCCCTGCCTGATGACGGCCCGCGTTCCGGTGCGGGCTTGCAGGACAGGATGGAGGGAAAACGCGGACCACCACATGGCGCGCCGGGACCAACTGATAGATGTTGCGGGCCAAGCATTGCTCGGCACTCACAGAAATTCACTGATGATCGATTCGCGCTCACTGCGAAATGCAAGAGCCTACATCACAGAATTCGGTTTGTCCGGCTACAGTCAGGCGATCATTTCGTCGCTGTGCGAGCGATGGATGGGCGTCGACACCCTGCCGGGGCCGATGAACCCAGCGGATGGGGAGGTCGATGATGACCAGATATCGTACGTGCCAACCTCCTACGTGACGCTCATCTCCGTCTTTCGTGAGGCCGGCGTGGGAAGACATTCTCATCTGGTCGATTACGGCTGCGGCGCAGGCAGAGCGCTCCTGGTAGCCGCGGCGCTTGGTGCTGCTTCTGGAACAGGCATTGAGCTTCAGCCACGACTGGTAGAGCAAGCCCGGCTTAACCTCGCGGCGTTCAAGGCTTCGAGCGATGGCCCTTTTCAAGCTCTGCAGGCCAACGCCGCGTCGTACTCGCTGCCAGCGGCCACGAACCTGCTGTTCTTCTTCAAGCCTTTCGTCGGCGATACGCTGCATACAGTCGTAAAGAACATTTCGTCGGCGGTCAGCGGCCGCGGACAGCATCTGACCATCGTCTATCTGAACGATGCGGAATTCCGGCCGCTGGCAGCGAGGGAAGGTTGGCGCGAGCGGAAGCGGGGGGTAGCGCTCAGCCGAACACGCTGGCCTGTGCCGTGGGCCATCTACGAGACCTCCCGGGGCTAACCCTTGCACTCGGACCAGCTCGTCCCCACCCCCCACTCCGCCACGATCGGCACGTCGAGCTCCACCGC
>JAYOKZ010000002.1:150987-169166 GCA_038120095.1 Gemmatimonadales bacterium | reverse complement strand
GTAATCAGTTGAATCGGTTGTCCTCTGGTTTCATCGATCCTGATGGCGATGGACCCCTGCCCCCCGAAGAGGTGGCGCAAGGAACTCAGACGGTTCTTCTCGGAGGCAACTCGATCGCCGCGTTGGGTAACGCGACGAATCGGGTGACGGCCCCGACCTTGCAGCTCCTCAGCTCGATGGTCATAGGTCGGCACACGCTCGTGAGCTTCATCGACGCGCTCGAGTCTGTTCAGCTGAGTGACATTGAGGCTACCCCGCAGCTCACGGTACTCGATAACCAGCCCGCTGATTTGCTGGTGGGTGAGCTGACCCCGATCCGTGTCGTGGACGTCCCGCAGCAGTAACCGGGTATCAAGCTGCAGGCCACACCCCACGTCCCCGGATCCAATATTCTTCTGGAAGTCTTGGCGGAACGTTCCGCCGCGGAACTCGCCGACTCCGATGCGGGATTCATCTTCCGCACTCAGCGTGCGCAGACGCGCGTCCTTGTGGGGGATGGGGAGACGGTCGTCATCGGTGGGCTCACGCAGTCCGAGCGGACGGAAGCCGTTGCAGGGATCCCCTTCTTGATGGAGTTGCCTCTGATCGGTCGCCTTTTCCGCATCAGCCGGAATCAGGAGATCCAGCGTGACCTGATCATTTTGGTGACACCGACCCTCGTGCGCAGCTCCCTCCAGTAAGAGCTGAACCTCCGGAATGACGATGAATCAGGATCGACGAACGACCCGGTGGACAGTGGTGGTGGGCGTGTTCATCCTCGTGATCGCGGGGTGTGACGGCGCAAACCTCTTTCAGGCGCAAGTGGGTAGTTCAGAAGCTGGCCCTGTACCCACCATCACGAGTCCGTCCGACGGCCAGACGGTGGGTCTCAACAGTTCCCTTGGCGTTTCGTTCGACGTCGACGCGCCAGCGGGTGCAGCGTCGTTCACCGTTGTCGGTCGCTACAGCGGCCAGGAGACTGACGCATTCCAGAGTGTTTCGGATGCACTCGATCCCAACACCACATCCGGCTTTGCAACGATGTCCCCGGCAGCGGGGCAGGTGGCGGGAGAGGTGTATGTGGTTGTGGAAATCGCGGATGCGGACGGGGAGACCGGCCGCGACTCGGTCCGGGTCACCGTCTCCAACTAGTCCGGAGGCCCTCCGCCCTCGGTATGCTCCCCTCACAAGCCGTTGTGCAGGTTGGCTCCGTGTGGGTATGGCGCTCATGCCCGTGGCTGACCTTCCGAACCACCGTGTGCGGGTCTGGCTCACGCACGTCGCTGGTGTGAGGTGACATGTCGTCTGTTCGTTTTCGAACTGCCGGAGAGTCACACGGCAAGGCATTGACCGCCCTGCTCGAGGGGATCCCATCGGGCCTCGAACTCGAGGTGGAGCGAGACGTGGATCCAGAACTCGTTCGCCGACAGCAGGGTTACGGTCGCGGTCGTCGCATGAAGATCGAGCGGGATCGGGTAGAGCTTCTGAGCGGCGTCCGGTTGGGTGAGACCCTGGGCTCTCCTATTTCCATGCTCATCTGGAACCGCGACTGGGAAAACTGGCGCACCGCCATGGCCTACGGCGCTCCGGAATCCGGACACAATCCCAAGGCTCTGCGTCCGCACTATCTCCCACGTCCGGGGCACGCTGACCTCCCGGGGGTCTTCAAGTACGACCGACGGGACGTTCGCGACATTCTGGAGCGAGCCAGCGCGAGGGAGACGGCCGCGCGCGTAGCCTGTGGCGCAGTGGCCAAGAAGATGCTCGGCGAGCTGGGGATCACGATCGGAAGTCATGTATGCTCGATTGGATCTGTGGTGGCACAGGCGGAAGCGCTGCCGACGGACCTGAATGCCCGGTCCGATGCCAGTCCTGTTCGGTGTCTGGATCCGGATGCCTCGGAGCGGATGTGCGAAGCGATCGATGTGGCTGCAGCGGATGGGGATACGCTTGGGGGCGTCTTCGAGGTCGTGGTGGAGGGGCTACCCACGGGCCTGGGCTCGTATGTGTCCTGGGATCGCCGGCTTGACGGTCGACTCGCCGCGGCGGTCATGTCGATTCAGGCAGTGAAGGGGGTCGAGCTTGGTAACGGATTCGAGGGCGCCACTCGGGTCGGATCGGAGGTCCATGACCCGATCGTTCCAGCGGAGACGCGATACCGCTCCGGAGGCCTCGCGCGCTCGACCAATCGGGCTGGAGGGCTGGAGGGTGGCGTGACGACGGGTGAACCGCTTCGAGTGTTCGGTGCGATGAAGCCGATTTCTACGCTGCGAAAACCCCTCCCGAGTGTAGATCTGAGAGACGGGTCGGTGGGCGATGCGGCTGTGGAGCGAAGCGATGTCTGTGCAGTGCCTGCGGCGGCGGTCGTCGGGGAGGCTATGGTAGCCCTCGTCATGGCCGATGCGGTGCTTGAGAAGTTTGGCGGCGACTCCATGGCAGAGGTTCGTCGGAACCTCGATGGTTACATCCAGTATCTGAACGAGCGAGGATTCGGGGAACGTTGAGAGTCGGTGGCGCTCGCCGAATTGTCCTCGTTGGATTCATGGGCGCGGGCAAGACCGCGGTAGGGCGCTCTCTGGCGGCCCGCCTGGCCTGGCAGTTCGAAGATGTCGACGCGGTCATCGTCGAGCGGTCCGGGCGCTCCATCTCGGATTGGTTTCACGATGCGGGAGAGGGGGCGTTCCGGACAGAAGAAGAGGCTGTGGCCCGAGAGCTTCTGGCAAAGCGAGACGTTGTGGTGGCGACCGGGGGAGGGTGGGCGGCCAGGGAGGGAAGGCTGGCTGGGTTGCCGCCCGCTACCCTGTCCGTGTGGCTTGATGTCGATGTCGCCGAGGCGCTCAGACGCATCGGTGAGGCCACCGAATCGAGGCCGCTGCTTGCCGTTTCTGATCCGCTTCAGGCAGGTCGCAGATTGCTCGCCTCCCGGCGAGCGTCGTACGGCCTTGCAGATGCCAGAGTGGACACGAACGGTCAGTCAGTAGAAGATGTCACGTCGCGGATCCTCGAGATCCTCGAAAACGTGGGAACGAGAAACGAAGTCGAATGAGTGAAAAACACCTCGTCATCGTCGAATCGCCGGCCAAGGCGCGGACCATAGGCAAGTACCTGGGCACCGACTACGAAGTCGCTGCCTCTGTCGGTCACGTCCGTGACCTGCCGACGAAGGAACTCGGTGTCGATGTTGAGCAGGGGTTCGAGCCGAAGTACGTGACCATCCGCGGCAAGGGGAAGGTGATCTCGGATCTGAAGAAGCGAGCCAAGGACAAGGACGTGGTGATTCTCGCGACTGATCCGGATCGTGAAGGTGAGGCGATCGCATACCACGTGGCCGAGCAGCTCGGCTACGAAAAGAAGCCGGAGCGGTTTCAGCGAGTCACATTTCGAGAAATCACCAAAGGTGCGGTTCAGCGGGCGCTGGAGACGCCGGGCCAACTGGATCTGAAGAAGATCGAAGCACAGCAGGCTCGGCGGATTCTCGACCGACTGGTCGGGTACAAAGTCAGCCCACTCCTATGGCGGCCGATTCGGCCCGGCCTGTCCGCCGGCCGGGTGCAGACGGTGGCACTTCGCCTCATCTGTGAGCGTGAAGAGGAAATCAGGGCGTTCGAGCAACAGGAATACTGGTCGATCACTGCCCAGTTATTGAAGGACGGACAGAGCTTCGAGGCGAAGCTGCACCACATCGACGGGAAGGCGTTCACCATCCCGACGGAGGACAGGGCAGGTGCCGTTCTCGAAGCGCTCCAAGGACTGCCTTTCGGGATCACCACCATCAAACGGCGAGAGCGACGCAAGAATCCGGCAGCGCCGTTCACCACATCGACCATGCAGCAGGAAGCGGCAAAGCGCCTTCGCTTTTCTGCGCGGCGGACGATGTCGAATGCACAGCGCCTCTACGAGGGTCAGGAGATCGGTGGCCGAGGCCAGATCGGTCTGATCACCTACATGCGTACAGATTCTACCCGCGTCTCTCCTGTGGCGGTGGATCAGGCGCGGTCGTGGATCCGTGATCAGCCGGAGTTTGGAGACCGCTACCTTCCGGAGTCGCCCCGCCTTTATGGCGGCTCGAATCAGAGAGCCGCGCAAGACGCGCATGAGGCGATCCGTCCCACGGATGTCACACTTCTACCGTCCGAGGTCGCGCGCCATGTGGAGGTGGATCAGGCGAAGCTCTACGAGATGGTCTGGATGCGGTTCGTTGCGAGCCAGATGCAGCCGGCAGTCTACGATACGACGACGGCAGATTTCGATCTGAAGGGAGCCGATGGGCACCGGTATCTGTTTCGGGCAACCGGCTCGATCGTCAAGTTCGACGGCTTCACGCGGCTGTATCAGGAGGCGACGGAGCAGGGTGACAAGCGTCGGCTCGATGACCTCGAGCCGCTTCCCGACCTCGCTGAGGGGGATCAGGCCGACGTCACGGGCATAGAGCCGAGGCAGCATTTCACTCAGCCGCCACCTCGGTACTCGGAAGCCAGTCTCGTGAAGGAACTCGAGAAACAGGGGATCGGGCGGCCTTCGACATACGCCTCGATCATCTCGGTGATCACCGACCGCGGTTATGTCGAGCTGGACCAGCGCAGGTTTCATCCGACCGACCTGGGTGAAGTCGTGGCGAAGCTGCTGGTCCGGGTTCTGCCGAACATCTTTGACGTCGACTTCACGAGCCGGATGGAGGGTGAACTCGACAAAGTCGAGGATGGTGCAGCCGATTGGCGTCAACTCCTTGGTGACTTTTATCCGCGACTCATGGCCCGCATCCGCGAGGGTGAGGCGAGTTCCGACGAGATCATCAAGGAGATCCTCGCGGCCGAAGGGGAGACCTGCGACGAATGCGGTCAACCGATGCTCGTCCGGTGGAACCGCTATGGTCGGTTCCTCGGCTGTTCTGCGTATCCCGAGTGCCGGACCACGCGTTCCCTGGACGGATTCAACCCGGAGGGCGACGACCTCGGCGAGCACCCGCTTCATGGGCGAATGATCAAACTGAAGTACGGCCCGTACGGTCCCTATGTCGAGTTGACCCCTCCCGACGAAAACGAGAAGCCGAAGCGCGTCAGTGTGCCCAAAGAGGTCGATCCGACGTCGGTGGATCATGAGTATGCGGTCAAGCTCCTGGAGTTGCCCCGAACGATCGGGTCGGATCCTAAGACCGAGGAGGTCGTCGTGGCGGGCCTCGGACGTTTTGGTCCGTTCGTGCGCCGCGGCAAGACGTTCGCAAGTTTGAAATCGAACGACGAGATGTGGACGATCTCGCTCGACGACGCGGTCGCCCTCGTGGACGCAAAGGCTGCGGGCAGGAGACTTCCGCTCAAGGAACTCGGCAAACACCCCGATACAGGCCACGAGATTTCCGTCATGTCCGGGCGTTACGGACCTTATGTGACCGACGGTGTCACCAACGCGACCCTTCCAAAGGATACCGAGCCGGACACCATGGATTTGGAAACCGCACTGGCCATGCTTGCGGAAAAAGCGGCCAAGGGCGGTGGGCGTCGACGTGCATCGGCGAAGAAACCGGCGGCGAAGAAGAAGGCGGGCAGGAAAGGAGCAGGAAAGAAGTCCGCCGCCGGAAAGAAGGCGGCCGGGTCCGAGGAGTGAGCCGCGTGGTGAACGTGGTCGGTGGAGGTCTCGCCGGTTGCGAGGCTGCGGTTCAGCTTGCCCGGGCCGGACACGATGTTCGGCTTTTCGAGATGCGGCCGGTGCGGTCGACAGAGGCTCACCAGACCGATCGTCTTGGGGAACTCGTGTGCACGAACTCGTTCAAGAGCGAGGCCCCGGAGAACGCCCACGGGCAGCTGAAACGGGAGATGCGGGCGCTTGGGTCGCTCCTGCTTCGATCGGCGGACGCATCCCGAGTTGCCGCTGGCTCCGCACTGGCGGTAGACCGCGAGCTCTTCGCAGAGGCCATGACCGACGCGGTCCATGCGGAACCTGCGATCGAAGTGGTTCGAGAGGAGTGCACGTCCGTGCCCGAAGGACCCACGATCGTTGCGACCGGCCCGCTCACCTCGGGAGCTCTGTACGAATCCGTCGAACGGGCACTCGGTGACGGAGGCCTCGCGTTCTTTGATGCGATCGCGCCCATCGTCGAGCGGGATAGCCTCGACGATGCGATCGTGTTCGAAGCAGGCCGTTTTGACGAAGATGCGGATTATCTGAACTGCCCGATGAGCCGGGATGAATACGATCGCTTCGTCGAGGCGCTCAACGGTGGCGAGGCCCACGCTGGCCACGACTGGGACAATGTTCCGTATTTCGAGGGTTGCCTGCCGGTCGAAGTCATGGCGTCGCGGGGACGCGATACCCTGCGCTTCGGACCCATGAAGCCGATCGGTCTGGTGGACCCCCGAACCGGTGAGCGTCCCTGGGCGGTGGTTCAGCTCCGTCGCGAAGATCGAGCCGGACAAATGTGGAACATGGTTGGCTTCCAGACTCGGCTGCGCATCGGGGAACAGCGTCGGGTCTTCTCGATGATCCCGGGTCTGGCTGACGCCGAGTTTCTGCGATGGGGTTCGATCCATCGGAACAGCTATCTCAACTTCCCTGAGTGTCTGACTCCCTGGGGAGGACTCCCTTCGCGGCCAGATGTACTGTTCGCGGGACAGCTGACGGGCGTGGAGGGCTACACGGAATCGGCCGCTTCCGGGATCCTTGCCGGGCTCAATCTCTCACGCATTCTCGCGGGAGCCGAGCCGGTGCTACCGCCACCCACGACGATGCTCGGTGGTCTGTATCGCTATCTTCGCGACGCAGCGCCCGGTCGTTTTCAACCAATGAACTCGAATTGGGGGTTGATCGATCCGCTTCCTCGACGGGTCAAGAACAAGCACGAAAAGCGTCAAATTCTGGCGCAGCGGGCGCATGACGATTTCGACAAGTGGATGTCGGAGTGCGGTTTGGTGCCCGCTTCGTCTGCGTGAGTCGGGCTTCGGACGTGAGACCGGAGGTCGGCGACTTCCTCCGACATCTTGCCGATGAGCGTCAACTGTCGGGACACACGACGAAAGCGTACCGGCGTGACCTCGACGAACTCGAGTCCTTCCTGACAGACTATCTGGGCCGATCCGGCTGGGCGTGGGGGGACAGTGACGTGGATCGCCTCGCGCTTCGGGCGTTCATGGGCGCGTGCTCGAGACGCGGCCTGTCGAAGCGGAGTGTCGCTCGGAAGCTCACCTCGGCCCGAACCTTTTTCGCGTTTCTGCATCTCGAGGAACGGATTCCCTCGAATCCGGGGAGGACCTTGCGTGCTCCCAAGACACCTGAGCCGCACCGATGCGGCGACCGTTCTGTCGCACGCCGAGCGGGGGGCAGCGGACAATTCGCTGGCGGGTACGCGGACGCTGGTCATCATGGAGATTCTTTACGGGAGTGGACTCCGGCTGTCGGAATTGTTCGGTCTGGATGTGACGGACGTAGACCGCGGCACACGACAGATGAGAGTCCTTGGAAAGGGAGCGAAGGAGCGCATCGTCCCGTGTACCGGGCGGGCTCTTCGGGCTCTGAGCCGGTATGAGCTGCGAAGGTCCGAGGTGGCCGGCCCGGAAGAAGTTGCTCTTCTGGTGAACAGGGGAGGCGGACGGCTGTCGCGACGCTCGATTCAGTCTGCTGTGCGCTCATGCCTCGAACATGCTGCGGGCGCTCGAGGTCTCTCGACGCATGCTCTCAGGCATACGTTTGCTACCCACCTTCTCGAGGCTGGAGCCGACCTGCTGGCGGTCAAGGAGCTCCTCGGGCACGTGTCTCTCTCCACCACGCAAATCTACACGCACACCAGCAAAGAGCGGCTCCTTCGGGTTTACCGCGAGGCGCATCCGCGCTCCGAGTGACGTCTGCCAGAAAGGCAGGCGAGTCGCTACATTCTTGGGCTGCGATTCACATGACGATGCCGTACTGCCGTCCTCTTTGCCCTTACGCCCCGCGCCAAGTCCATGAGTCTTCCTGACGTGCATGCTACCACCGTTCTCGCCGTTCGGAAGGATGGTCGTGTTGCCATGGGAGGAGACGGCCAGGTCACCATGGGTGACACCGTCGTCAAGGGATCGGCGCGCAAGGTGAGGGAACTGCGGGAGGGAGCGATTCTGGCGGGGTTCGCCGGGGCCGTGGCCGATGCGTTCACGCTCTTTGAAAAGCTGGAAGAAAAGCTCGAACGGTATCCCGCGAACATGACGAAGGCCGTCGTGGAACTGGCGAAGGATTGGCGGATGGATCGCTATCTTCGCCGGTTGGATGCTCTGCTCGCGGTGGCGGACCGTGAGCATCTCTTCCTGGTGAGCGGCAACGGAGATGTGATCGAGCCCGATGACGACGTGGTCGCCATCGGATCGGGTGGCTCGTTTGCGCTTGCAGCCGCGCGCGCTCTCAAGGAGCACTCGGATCTCGATGCTCCCTCACTGGTTCGACGGGCACTGGAAATTGCCGGTGACATCTGTATCTACACCAATCGGGATATCGTCGTCCTCGAGTTGGGCGACGACGAAGGAGTTGAGGGATGACGACCGAAGTGCTTCCCACGGAAGGTGAGGTCACGCAGGCGGCACCGGCAGAAGAGGGTGAAGAACTTGTCTGGCTTGACGAGCTGACCCCTCGACAAATCGTAGCCGAGCTGGACAAGTACATCATCGGTCAGCAAGACGCCAAGAAGGCGGTGGCGATCGTCCTTCGGAACCGTTGGCGCCGGCAGCGGGTCGAGGAGGAGATGCGGCATGAGATTGCGCCCAACAACCTGATCTTGATCGGGCCGACCGGGGTTGGAAAGACCGAGATCGCTCGCAGGCTCGCACGGCTGGCCGGTGCTCCATTTCTGAAGGTCGAGGCGTCGAAATTCACGGAAGTGGGTTACGTGGGACGCGATGTCGAATCCATGATCCGCGATCTTGTCGACATATCGATCAACCTCGTCCGAGCCGACCGTGAGTACGAAGTCCAAGCCACGGCTGAGCAGCGGGTCTTCGAGCGTATTCTCGACCTGCTCCTGCCGGTGACCAACCCTGAGCCTCAGGCCCCATCCGAGTCTGCCAACGTCTTCGTGGCGGGCCCATCCGGGGTCGAGGCTCAAAACGGCGACGGGCAGGAACGCCGGGCTCGGACGCGCGAGAAGCTCGGCGCGCTGCTGATGGACGGAAAGCTCGAGGAGCGCGAGGTCGAGATTGAGGTCACGCAGTCTCCGTCCATCGATGGCATGATGATCCCGATGGGAGGCGGTGAAGGGATGGACCACAACTTCACTGAAATGCTGCAGGACATGCTTCCGAAGAAAACCAAGCGTCGAACCGTCTCGGTCGCGGAAGCTCGTCGGGTTCTGCTGCAGGATGAACTCGACAAGCTCATCGACATGGATGAGGTCGTCCATGAGGCGCTGTACCGGGCGGAAGAGATGGGGATCGTCTTCCTCGACGAGATCGACAAGGTCGCCGGGGAGCGCGGAGGGCGGGGGCCGGATGTGAGCAGAGAGGGGGTCCAGCGCGATCTTCTGCCCATCGTCGAGGGCTCGACCGTCGCAACGAAGTACGGCCTCGTCCGCACCGACCACATCCTATTCATCGCAGCCGGGGCGTTCCATGTCGCAAAGCCGTCGGATCTCATCCCGGAGCTTCAGGGTCGTTTCCCGATCCGAGTAGAGCTTCAGACGCTCGGTCAGGAGGAGTTCGTCAGGATTCTCAAGGAGCCGAAGAATGCGCTTCTGGACCAGTACCGTGCTCTCGTGGAGACGGAGGGCGGGTCCATCGAGTTCTCGGATGACGGAGTCGACGAGATCGCCCGAATCGCCATGGAACTCAATGAAAGGATGGAGAACATCGGGGCCCGCCGTTTGCGTACGGTGCTCACGACGCTGCTTGAGGACGTGATGTTCGACCTTCCCGAGGGGGCCGGGGATCCCGTCCTTGTCGATCGTGCTCTCGTGCAGACCCGTCTCAATGACGTCGCACAGGACGAGGATCTCAGTCGCTACATACTCTAGACTCGACGCGCTGCTTCTCGAGCGCTCCACCCACACGAGGCTCACACTGTGTCCGATTCGCTGAAGCTCACTCCACTGAACGACGAGCACATCGCGCTCGGTGGCAAGATGGTGCCGTTCGCCGGCTATTCGATGCCCGTGCAGTACCCCACGGGTATCACGGCGGAGCACCTGGCCGTTCGTCAGGCCGCGGGACTCTTCGACGTATCTCACATGGGGGAGTTCATCGTTCGAGGTCGTCAGGCGCTCGATCTGGTTCAGAGAGTCTCTGTCAATGACGCTTCGACCATCGAGGTTGGACAGGCTCAGTACTCGGCCATGTGTCTGGAGAGCGGTTGTGTCATCGACGATCTGATCATCTATCGGTTCGCAGATCGTTACATGCTCGTGGTGAACGCGGCCAATCTCGCGAAGGACTGGGCGTGGATCTCGGAGCATGCTGCGGACTTCGATGTCGAACTGGAGGACGTGTCAGATGAAACGGCTCTGCTTGCGCTGCAGGGGCCGAAGGCCCGAGACATCCTGCGTCCGTTGGCCAGCATCGACGTCGACACGGTTCAGTATTACCGCTTCAGGGAGGGTGAGGTGGCCGGTATCCCTGCGGTGATCAGCGGCACCGGATACACAGGAGAGGACGGATTCGAGCTTTATGTACCTGCAGCTCATGCGTCAGAACTGTGGGGTGCCCTCATGGATGAGGGACGTGAGTCAGGCTTGATACCGGCAGGCCTCGGTTCTCGAGACTCTCTTCGGCTGGAGGTCGGGTACGCTCTGTACGGAAATGATCTGGATGAGACGCACACCGCGCTGGAGTCCGGGCTCGGTTGGGTGACGAAGGTCGACAAAGGGGACTTCGTCGGTCGTGATGCCCTCGCCTCCCAGAAAGAGTCTGGTGTCGCTCGGCGTCTTGTTGGTCTGCGCCTCACCGGCAAGGGCTTTCCCCGTCCGGGATACGACGTCGTCTCGGATGGGAAGGTCGTCGGTCGCGTGACCAGTGGGACCGTCAGCCCGTCGCTCGGTATGGGGATCGCTCTGGCGTACGTTCCGGTAGAGCTTTCCAAGGGCGGGACGGAGGTACAGGTAGACGCTCGTGGCCGTCTGGTCGACGCGGTTGTTCAGCGCCCGCCGTTCTACACAGAGGGTTCGATCCGGCGTTGAGTACGTCGCGATGACCGGACCAACCCGCCAGCCTCGGCTGTCTCTGGGCGTTCTGACAGTCAGTGATCGATCGGCTGCCGGGGAGCGTGATGACACCAGTGGTACCAGGATCGTGCAGTGGTGCGAAGAAAGAGGGTATCGGGTGGTGGAGCGTGCGATTGTTCCCGATGAGACCTCACAGATTGTCGCAGTGCTGACACGGTGGGCGGATGCCGGGGTGGACGCCATCGTCACGACGGGAGGAACAGGACTCACCCTTCGTGACGTCACCCCGGAGGCGACACGGGCGGTGATCGACCGTGAGGCCCCGGGCATATCGGAAGAAATTCGTCGGCAGGGCCTGAGCGCGACGCCCCACTCCATTCTCTCGCGAGGTGTAGCCGGTACCCGGGGTAGAACCTTGATCGTAAATCTTCCCGGCAGCCCCGGGGGAGTGTCGGACGGTCTTTCAGTCCTCGCTCCGATCATCGATCACGCTGTGGCGCTGCTGCGAGGAGGGGATGCTCCCCATGGCCCGAAGAGGGACCGTCATGGTTGATGGACGGGCGTTGATCTCGACGCACGATCTGCCGTCGGCGGGTGACCTGCGCGCGCGTTTTGAAGCGGCCGGATACGAGACCGAGCTCGTTACCCCGACCGAGCAGCTGGTGGATTCAAGCGCTCCGAGTGTCCTGATCGTGACCGGCGTGGACCGAGATGGCTCCAGTAGACTGGGACTCCAGGCGAAGTCAGAGCTTCGGTTGCCCGTTTTCGTCGTTTCGCACGGACGAGAGCTGAAGGGCGGTGACTTCGGCTTCGATGAGGTATTCCCGGCGGACGTGAACCTCGACGATGTGGTGCTCCTCGGCAGCCGTGCGATCGAGCGGGAGCGACTCCGGGCCATCACTGGCATTGTCGGGCAGACCGACGCGATGAGGCAGGTGCTCGAGCGCGTCGTTCAGATCGCTCCGGCCAGCTCCACGGTTCTCGTAACGGGTGAATCAGGCACGGGCAAGGAACTGGTCGCGCGGGGAATTCATGCGCTCTCTCCGCGACGTCACCGGCCGTTCATCGCGGTCAACGTGGCCGCGCTGTCCGAGACCATCCTGGAGTCCGAACTCTTCGGGCATGAAAAGGGAGCGTTCACCGGAGCGATCGATGCGCGAAAGGGACTCTTCGAGCTGGCAGATGGGGGTACCATCTTCCTCGACGAGGTGGGGGAGATGCCGCTCGCGACCCAAACCAAGCTTCTCAGGGTGCTTGAGCAAAGAGAGTTTCACCGCGTAGGCGGTGAGACCACGATCAAGGTCGATGTCCGCATCGTTGCTGCGACGAATCAGGACATGCGGCAGCTGGTGGCGCTCGGCCAGTTCCGAAGAGATCTCTACTTCCGTCTCAATGTCCTCGGGATCGAGCTTCCGGCACTGCGTGAGCGTCGGGCAGATATTCCGCTGCTGGTCCGCCAGTTCGTGCGTGATGTCTCAGATCACAATGAAAAACCATTCCCCGGCATTTCACCGGACGCTTTACAGATCCTGGTCGACTACAGCTGGCCCGGAAACATCCGTGAGCTCAGGAACATGGTGGAGTCGATGGTGGTGCTGGCTCCCGGACGAGTCATTCGACCGGAAGACATCCCCGACGAAGTGCGAGACGGTGGGGAGGCGCTTCTTCCGGCACCGATTCCGCGTGCCGCCAGCTCGTCCGGAGAGGTAGCGGGAGCCGGCACGGGCTTGCGACCGGAGTTGGAATTCGTGTTCCGAACGCTCGTCGAACTCCGGGTGGATATGGATGACCTGCGACGGGAGTTCGAGGCCTATCGCGGTGGGATGGGGGGAGGCGGAACGCCGCCGGCGTTCCTGGGATCGCTCGCATCAGGAGAGATCGAAATTCCCGCCGGCATCGAGATCCCAGCGTACGTCCCTGGCGAGGAACCTTCGGCCACGGAATCGGACGATGGCGATGTGATCGTCTACCGACGTGGGATGACGATCGACGATATGGAACGAGCGGCGATCGAAGCCGCCCTGCACGAGGTAGAGGGAAACCGCCGAAAAGCTGCCGAAATTCTCGGCATCGGCGAGCGCACGCTGTATCGAAAGATTTCGAAATACGGCCTCGATAGCTGATCAACCCCAGTCTGACGAGCTGTCATGGCTCGCGCGCGGCTCGCGCTCGCGCTCGCGCTCGCTCGGCCTGAATCCGGGGAAGGATCCCGCTCCACGTCCGGGTCTGGTCGAAGCCATAGACCAGGACCAGTTCGGACTCGAGGTCCACACTGGGGGGGAACGCGTAGACTGCCAGTTCCGTCTGACGCTGCAGTACTCGGCGTTGCTGCCATCCCGGGGTAATGGGTGCAATTCCCGAGGGGAGGACGCGGATCCCCTGCGCTACGAACTGGAGTTCTTCCGGTACGAAAGCCACATCGGCCTGCGCCGTGAAAAACGACACGAGAACGTACGTGGCATCGGCAGGAAGTCGGTGACTGTGGGTTGCGGTGATCCTGCGGAGTCGTTCCTCGGTATCGGGTGCCGTCACTCGGATCACGCTTTCGTCGAGTGGGGTCACGAGGATTTCCAGGTCGCGACTTGTCAGAGAGATGGATACTTCGGATTGCATGAGCGACCCGAAACCACTCGGCGGAAGGATGGCGGTGGCCGTATTGGGGATCGACGTCTCCGACACCGGTGCGATCATGCACGCAGAAACCATGGCGCTCGCGATCAGCAAGGCGCCCATCCCGGAGCCTGACGAAGAGGATCCAGGGACTGCTGGACAGCGGGTGTGGCGCCGATCACCCGAATTCACGGTCTGTCCTGGTCATGTAGGAGTCCTTCGAGCGCCTCGAGAAGGTCCTCGCGTCCCTCTCCCGTTTTCGAGGAGAAGGGCAGTAACTGGGCTTCGGCGATGTCGAGTGTGGTCAGCGCTCGCTCGATCGAACGTTCCCGCTCGCTGCGCTTCAGTTTATCGATTTTCGTCAGGACCAGAAGTGTGGGTAACTCCACCTTCGCCAGGTACTCGACCATGCGTAGGTCGTGAGCGGTTGGCTGGTGGCGAGCGTCGACCAGATGTACGACACCTCGGACTTCTCCTGACTCCCCGAGATACCATTCGATGAGATCACCCCACGCATCCCGCATGGCTTCGGGGACTTTGGCGTACCCATAACCGGGAAGATCCACGAGGTAGAATTGCGTGTTGACCTCGTAGAAGTTCAACGCCTGGGTCTTGCCCGGTTTGGCCGAGACGTGTGCGATCTTGCTGCGCGTACGCTGGAGGAGTGTATTGATGAGCGATGACTTGCCCACGTTGGATCGTCCGGAGAAGGCGACCTGGGGCAGAGTGCCCGGCGCAGGACCCTCGCGCCGCGCGATCGTCCCCGCATAGGAGACCGAACGAATCTTCATCCGTGCGGGGCTGAGACCCCGGTGCCCGCGTCCGAAGTCAGGGTACGGCGCTCGACTGGAAGCCTCGCCAGCACGGCGGTCATCACCTCGTCCATCGTCTTGACGAGATCGAAGTCAACGGCGTCGAGTACTTCTTGAGGCAACGTCTCCAGGTCGGTCTCGTTCGCGAAGGGGAGAACCACCCGGGTCATTCCTCCTCGCAGAGCAGCGACTGCCTTTTCCTTGACGCCCCCGACTCCGATGACCCGTCCCCGCAGGGTGATCTCTCCCGTCATCGCGACGTCTCCTCTGGTCGGGATGTCGGTGAGTGCTGAGATCAATGCGACTGCGATTGTGATCCCCGCTGAAGGTCCATCCTTGGGCGTCGCCCCCTCGGGCATGTGCACGTGAACATCGATCTTCTCATGGAAGTGCGGATCCAGCCCGAGCACCATTGCCCGAGATCGCGCATAGGTGACGGCAGCCTGGGCCGACTCCTTCATGACGTCCCCGAGTGTTCCTGTCAGGCGAAGGTTTCCACTCCCTGCCACGATGGCGACTTCTACATCCATGACTTCGCCACCTGCCGATGTCCACGCCAGCCCATTCGCGATCCCGATCCGGTCCGTATCGTCGTCGCGATCCGGCGGCTGATAGGAGGGAGGGCCGAGCAGCTCCTTGAGGTGACGCGGCTCCACGGTGGCGATGGGTTTGTCCCCATCCGCCACGGAGCGGGCGAGCTTTCGAGCGATACGTGACAGTCGGCGATTCAACTCCCGGACGCCTGCTTCCCGGGTGTGCCGGGCAATGATTTCGTGAAGGGCATCGGGAGCCAATGACACGGTCTCTGCGGCCAGCCCGTGCTGCGTTGCCTGTCGGGGCCAGAGGAACCGCTGCGCAATCTCGCGTTTCTCCGTGTCGAGATAGCCCGGTAGCCGAATGACTTCCATTCGATCCCGCAGGGGCTCCGGGACGTCCTGGAGGGTGTTTGCGGTCGCGATGAAGAGCACGTCGGACAGATCATACTCGAGCTCGAGGTAGTGATCCGTGAAGAACTTGTTCTGGGCCGGGTCCAGCACTTCGAGGAGGGCTGCCCCCGGATCCCCATGGAAGTCGCGAGCCATCTTGTCGATCTCATCCAGGAGGAACACGGGATTCGCCGAGCCGCTGCGCCGCATCCCCTGGATGATCCGCCCCGGGAGCGCACCCACATAGGTTCGCCGATGACCCCGGATCTCAGCCTCATCCCGAACGCCACCGAGGCTTACCCGGACGAATTCACGGTCGAGGGCTCTCGCGATGCTGCTACCCAGAGATGTCTTACCCACGCCGGGTGGTCCGACCAGGCACAGGATCGGCCCCCGCATCTCCTTCACGAGGGATAGGACGGCGACGTGCTCGAGGATCCTCTCTTTCACCTCCCCCAGACCGAAGTGCTCAGCGTCGAGGACGGCCGATGCATGGGAGACATTCAGGTTGTCCTCGGTTCGCTGGTGCCACGGCAAGGACACCAGCCAGTCGAGGTGCGTCCGGATCACCGCTGCTTCCGGCGCTACCGGGTTCAGCTTGCGAAGTCGCGAGAGCTCCTTCTCGGCTCGGGCTCGCGCGTAGTCTGGCAGGCCGGCTTCTTCGATCTGGTCGGCGATTTCCTGCCACTCCTCCCGGTCCTGAGCTGCTGATTCCCGACCCGATCCCGGGGATAGATCAAAAGGGCTTCCCTTGCCCCCCAGCTGGAGCTGGATCTGCCGATCCAGCTTCCGCTCGATCCGGAGGATCTCGATCTCCCGGATCAGCATTTCACGGAGAGCATTGAGTTGATCGAGCAGCCGGACTGCCTCCAGCACCTCCTGCTTTTCAACAGACGGAAGAATCAGGTGACCCGCTACGAGGTGGGCGAAACGCACCCGATCCCCGTCGGCTGAGAGCATGGTGGAGAGCTCCTCGGGAATCCGGTCATGGAGTCGAGCGTAGTCCGCGTACAGGGTCCGCACGGACTCACAGACGTCCTCGAGAACCGCTCCCGGATCGTCCGGGCGGGGAGTCCGGGACGACTCCGATTCTCGTGTCACGAGCAGATCCACCTTGGCTCGGAGAGCTTCCGTGGTCGTCGTCAGCCTTTTGATCCGTGCCCGCCCCATGCCTTCGAGGACGACGCGCGACGTCCCGTCCGGCAGCTGCGACACCTGAACGATACGCGCGATTGTACCGACCCGAAAAAGGTCTCCGCTGCCCGGGTCATCGACGCCCGGATCCTTCTGCGCCACCAGCAGGACGAGGCCCTGCTCCCCCTGGGCTGCCTCGAGAGCGGCTACCGAGCGCCTCCGTCCAATGAGGATCGGGAGAACGATGTAGGGAAAGAAAACAAGGTCTCGCAGGGCGACTACAGGGAGCCGATCCGGTACCTCGATGTGATCGTCGACCCGGGTCAGGGTGGGCATGGGCGTTTGATCGGCGGACACCGGTGCCAGCATCGCCGGAGTCCTGATGTCTGCTTGTGACCGGGTATCGTACGGTCACCGGGCAAGCGGCAAAAGGGAGGCCCGGAAGCCCTGGACCCTCGAGGGCCGAAGCTGCCCCTTCAGCCTCGCGTCATGCTTCCAGCGCGCGCTCCTCCACGTGCAGAACGAGCAGCGGCTGTGCCCCCGATTCGATGCACTCGCGAGTGATCACTACCTCACGAACGTCGCTGCGGGATGGTAGTTCAAACATGATATCGCGCATCACGGACTCGATGATCGAGCGAAGCCCTCGAGCACCCGTGCTCCGGTCCAGTGTCTTTCTCGCGATGGCGCGGATCGCTTCTTGATCGAAGATCAGACCGATGCCGTCCAGTTGGAACATCTTTTCATACTGCTTCACGAGCGCGTTTCGAGGCTCCTGGAGAATACGCACGAGTGCTTCTTCGTCGAGTTCGTCGAGGTGAACGCTCACGGGCAGACGCCCGACAAGCTCTGGTATGATCCCGTAGCGCTGCAGGTCTTCCGGCTCGACGAACTGCATCAGCCCACCGGCAGAATCCCTCCGACCCCCAGGCTCGCCTTCTCCATCAGCAAAACCGATGGCCTTCCTGCCGAGCCGTGCCTCGATGATTTGCTCCATCCCGTCAAACGCTCCCCCACAGATGAAGAGGATGTTCCGGGTATTGATCTGAATGTATTCCTGTTGCGGATGTTTCCGTCCCCCCTGAGGCGGGACACTGGCGATCGTTCCCTCCAGAATCTTCAGGAGCGCTTGCTGGACGCCCTCACCGGAGACATCACGCGTGATCGAGGGATTTTCCGATTTCCGAGCGATCTTGTCCATTTCGTCTATATAGACGATGCCTCGCTCGCACTCCGCAACATTGAAGTCAGCCGCCTGAAGCAGGCGTACGAGGATGTTCTCTACGTCTTCACCGACGTAACCGGCTTCGGTGAGGGTCGTGGCGTCGGCGATGGTGAAGGGTACGTGGAGGGTGCGCGCCAGAGTCTGGGCAAGCAACGTTTTTCCGACCCCCGTCGGACCGATCAGGAGAATGTTCGCCTTGTCGATCTCGACGTCATCCAGAACCCCTTGATGGCTGACGCGTCGATAATGGTTGTAGACCGAAACGGCCAGAGCCTTCTTCGCCGCTTCCTGACCGATCACATACTGATCGAGAATCCCCTTGATCTCCTCGGGGGTCGGTGAGGTGACCGGCTGCCCCTGAGCTTCCCGTTCTTCCTCCTCCGCAAGGA
>JAYOKZ010000002.1:148130-150977 GCA_038120095.1 Gemmatimonadales bacterium | reverse complement strand
CCGCAAGGATCTCATTGCAGAGCGAGATACATTCATTACAGATGAAGACGTTCGGTCCGGAAATGAACTTCTTGACGCTTTCCTTGGACTTACCGCAGAAACTGCAGCGCAGATGTTTGTCGGTCATAGTCGACTCCTGAGCTACCCCTTACTCGGCTGAATCCGAGTCGGCGGGTTTTCCCGTGACCTGCTGAACAGGGCCTTCCAGCACCCGATCGATCAGCCCGTACTCGACCGCTGCTTCGGGGCTCATGAATCGATCGCGATCCACGTCGTCGGCGATGCGCTCGATCGACTGCCCCGTGTGCTTCGCCACAATACCGTTCAGTTTTTCCCGAATGTGGAGAATTTCTTGCGCGGCGATCTCGATGTCGGCGGCCGTGCCCTGGGATCCACCGGACGGCTGATGGATCATGATCCTCGAATTCGGGAGAGCATTACGTTTGCCCGGCTCACCTGCAGCGAGAAGCACGGCCGCCATCGATGCTGCCATCCCAACACAGAACGTGGACACCGGCGCCCTCAGATGCTGCATCGTGTCGTAGATCGCGAGGCCCGCGTACACACTCCCACCCGGCGAGTTGATGTACATGTAGATGTCTCTATCCGGGTCCTCGGCATCAAGGAAGAGGAGCTGCGCCAGAATGATGTTGGCGACATTGTCGTCGATTCCGGTACCAAGAAAGACGATCCGGTCCATGAGGAGACGACTGAAGATGTCGTAGCTGCGCTCGCCACGACTCGTGCGTTCGATGACGTAGGGGGGATAGATGGCCATTAGCTGCTCGGCACCTCTGTGATTTCGGATTGTTCGAAGAGGAAGGCAAAGACGGCGTTCTCGGTCAACTCTCGCTCCAGTGAGTCGATCCGACCCGCCTTCTGAAGATCCGCATACACCTTAGCGGGGTCCGTGTTGTTTGCTTCGGCAATTTCCTCAATGCGCGCATCAATGTCGTCCTCGGATGCCTGAAGAGACTCGGTGCTTGCAATGTGCTCAATCAGAAGAATGCGCTTGACGGCCCGTTCGGCCTCGGGCCGGATCTGGTCTCGGAATTCGGCCAACCGCTCCTCGGAGATCTTGGAAATATCACCCATGATTCCGTCCGAATACCGGCGCACCATTGATGCTGGAACATCGAATGGGTTGGCCTCCAGGATGAGGTCCAGAAGCCGTGACCGGGCGACGGAGTCTGCCTGCTGTGTAGCTTCCCGTTCCATATCCTCGCGAACTTTTGCCGTCAGCTCATCGAGGGTTTCGAAGTCTCCGACCTGCTGGGCCAGATCATCATCGAGGTTTGGAAGATCCATCTGGCGGCGGGCCGTGAGCTCGATGCGAACACGCTCTGCGTCACCCCGACGGGATTCATCCGGGAAATCGTCCGGGAAGGTGATGTCGAACTCACCCGTCTCACCGACCTCAAGCGTAAGAATGGATGCCTCGATGTCGGGGATCGCGTCACCTGATCCGATCACCAGCTCGTACTCACGCCCCACCGGGGCGGCTTCTGCTTCCTCGTCGAGTCGGGTAATCGTCACAGAAACGAGATCCTTCGCCACCGGCTTGCCAGCCTCCAGAGGCTGCCAAACGCCGTTCTGCTCCTGAATGCGCCCCAGAACTTCCTCGACCTGATCCTCGCTGATCGAAACAGCAGGACGCTCGACGACGAAGCCACTCATCCGAGTGACCTCGAGGACGGGCTCGACGTCGAAGGAGATGGCAAAAGAAAGATCTTCCCGGGGTGCGTACTGGACATCCTCGATCTCTCCCTCGCTGATCGGACGCAGCTCCTTTTCCGCCAGGGCTTCCCGGTAAGCGGATCCGATAAGCTTGTCGAGGGCTTCCTGACGAAGGGCACCACCGAAGCGGTTCTCGATGACTTTCGTCGGGACCCGGCCTTTCCGGAAGCCTTTCAGGCGTGCTCGAGACGCCAGCTGCCGGGCGGCATTCTGCTCTTCGGCCTGAACGAGTGACGCGGGAATCACCACGCTCATGACGCGACGCCATGACGCCTGTTCGTCGATGGAGATCTGGAGTTCGGATACGTCGATACTCATGTCGTCATGGAATCGGAATGCTGAGGAGGGCTGCGAAGTGCGAAAGGGGGGACTCGAACCCCCACGGCACGAAGCCACGGGATCCTAAATCCCGCGCGTCTACCAATTCCGCCACTTTCGCGCAGCCGAAAGATAAACCCGGGCGGGAGGATGAAGAACGGGACCCGGCCGGCATTCCAAGTCCGGGCCCTGCTCGGGCGAGACCCCGACGCCATACGGCGACGGGGTCTCGGAGCTGTGCGGCCTACGGCATGCGGACGTTTACGACCCGTTCCGACCCAACCCGGTCTCTGAAATACAGCGAGACGATCTGGCCGGGCTCGACGGCGTCGAGCGCCAGGCGCAGGTCCTGCGGGGACTCGATGCGAGTGTCGTTCACCTGAAACAACTTCTGACCCACGAACCCACCGATGTTCCTGCGCTCCGCGGCGCTGCCACGAGCGACCTCCGTCAGGAGCACGCCACTCGCATCTTCGAAGCCTGCCTCTCGTGCGAGTTCCGAGTCCAGTACCTGGACCTGGATCCCGAGGCGTTCCTCGGCGAGGACGGGCCGTTCCACGTCGACCGAAGAGAAGTTGTTGATCGGAGCCTCACCGAGACGGACGTCGACTTCCATCTCGCGGCCGTTCCGGAAGATCGTCAGCGCAACCCGATCCCCGGGTCGCCGCTCGGCGATTTCCGCCTGGAGTTCGGAGACGTATCCGACGGGCTGGCCGTCGAGGGCACGGATGACATCTTCACGCTGCAGAGCCCGGGCGGAGGGACCGGCCTCGTCAACGGACTGCACAAGGA
>JAYOKZ010000002.1:33427-148120 GCA_038120095.1 Gemmatimonadales bacterium | reverse complement strand
GGATACCCGAGACGGACGGCAGTCCGTACGCCTCGGCGTCTTCCGCCGCCACGTCAGTGATCTGAACCCCGATCCTCGGGCGTTTGACGTACCCATATTCGACCAGATCTTCCATGATCCGGCGTGCCAGGTTGATGGGGATGGCGAATCCGTAACCCTGGTACACACCTGTTGTCGATGCGATCGCAGAATTGATGCCGACGACCTGCCCCTGAAGGTTGACCATGGGGCCCCCGGAGTTACCGGGGTTGATCACGGCATCCGTCTGGATGAAGTCCTCAATGGCATATCCGGACACGCTGGGATCATCGGCGAAACGAGGATCCCGAAAGATGTCGTTCTGCAGGAGGCGCAGACCACGTCCACGGGCGCTGATGATTCCGGCGGTGACCGTAAAGTCGAGCTGGGTGGAAGCTCCGAAACCTGGATTGCCAATCGCGAGAATCCACTCGCCTACACTGATCTGGTCGGAATCTCCGAACGACATCGTAGGCAGTTGCTCGTCGATGTCGACCTTGATCACGGCGACATCAGTGAAAGGATCTGCCCCCACCACGCGCGCCGGAAAGTAGCGACGGTCCGGGAAGTACACGCGGACGTCGTTCGCTCCTTCCACGACGTGGTTGTTCGTCAGGATGTATCCCTCGGGAGAGACGATGAAGCCGCTTCCCCCTGCTATGGCGCTGCGAGGCTGCTCGTCCTCCTGTTGCTCCTCGAAAAAACGGCGGAACTGCTCCGGGACCTGACGACTTTGACCCTGGACCGTCCGGCGCGTCTCGATGCGGACGACAGCGGGGGTCACGGCATCTGCGAGATTCGTGAACGCATCACTCAGGTCGAGAGCCGGCTGCACCGCGGCAGGGGATACCTGCACCCCTTCCACGATGGGCGGCATACCGTGGGAGGTGCTGGTCCAGCCGAGGCCACTCGCCAGAGCGACCCCTCCCGTGAAAACAGCTGCCGTGAGCGCGATGAGACGACTCTTCGCCTTCAATGGATCGTACATCCTCGTTTCTCCTCGCATCGATGAGCCCTTCGTAGCACGTAGGTGTCTCGTGGAATGATCGGACTTCCCGGTGGCGGCCCGACCACACCGCACGTGTCGGCAAGTAACTCCCAACCACCTGAGATTCAGTCGGGGGGCGACCGGGTTGCCCGGACGCCCCCCGAAATCCGAGTCACTTCTCTTCGTCGACGATCTCGTAGTCCGCCTCGATCACGTCTTCGTCCCCGGCCGAGGGCGACTCTGATTCGTCGGAGGCATCGGTCTCCTGACCATCGAAGCTCTCGTCGGACGCCCCGGCGGCTTCGGCCTCGGCGGCTTGAGCCTGATACATCTCCTGCCCAGCTGCGCTGAACGCCTGCATGAGTTCGTCCCGAGCGGAGTTGATGGCGTTCAGGTCGTCTCCCTTCAGAGATTCCTTGGCGGCTTCCGTGGCTTGAGTCAGTCGGGCTGCCGAGTCCTCGGACACCTTGTCTCCCCACTCGCCGCTGTCTTTCTCGACCTGGTAGATGAGAGAATCGAGCTGGTTACGGGATTCGACCTTCTGGCGGCGCTCTTCGTCCTCAGATGCATGTTCCTCGGCGTCCTTGACCATCTTGTCGATTTCGGCATCGGAAAGGCCGCTTGATGCTTCGATGCGGATCTTCTGCTCCTTGCCGGTCGCTTTGTCCAGGGCCGACACGTGCAGGATTCCGTTCGCATCGATGTCGAAGGTCACTTCCACTTGCGGCATCCCCCTCGGTGCAGGCGGAATCCCCGTAAGCTGAAACTTCCCGATGGTCTTGTTATCCAGTGCCATCTTGCGCTCACCCTGCAGCACATGGATCTCGACCGTGGTCTGATTGTCTTCAGCTGTGGAGAAGGTCTCAGCCTTCTTCGTGGGAATGGTCGTGTTGCGGTCAATGAGCGGAGTCATGACCCCACCGAGGGTCTCGATGCCGAGAGAAAGCGGTGTGACGTCCAGCAGGAGGACATCCGTTACGTCCCCTGCGAGCACCCCTCCCTGGATGGCGGCTCCAACCGCCACGACCTCGTCCGGGTTCACACCACGGTGAGGCTCCTTGCCGAAGAAGTCCTTCACAATCTCCTGAATCTTCGGCATTCGGGTCGACCCCCCGACCAGAATCACCTCGTCGATGTCGGCCTTGGAAAGCCCGGCATCGGAGAGAGCTTTTTCCATCGGCGGGATGGTGCGCTGATTCAGTTCGTCGACAAGCTGCTCGAACTTGGCCCGAGAGAGATTGTAGTTCAGATGCTTGGGCCCCTCTTGCGTTGCTGTGATGAACGGGAGGTTGATGTCCGAGCTCATCGTGGTCGAGAGCTCCATTTTTGCCTTCTCGGCGGCCTCCTTGAGGCGCTGAAGCGCCATGGAGTCTTTCGAAAGGTCGATTCCCTGATCTTTCCGGAATTCTTCGACGAGCCAGTTGATGACACGCTGGTCGTAGTCGTCACCCCCGAGGTGCGTGTCGCCATTCGTGGACTTCACCTCGAACACCCCGTCCCCGAGTTCGAGGATCGAGATGTCGTATGTACCGCCCCCGAGGTCGAAAACCGCGATCTTTTCCTCGCTTTTCTTCTCGAGCCCGTAGGCGAGGGCTGCCGCCGTCGGCTCGTTGATGATTCTCAGGACCTCGAGGCCGGCGATCTTTCCTGCATCTTTGGTCGCCTGACGCTGAGCGTCATTGAAGTAGGCGGGAACGGTGATCACCGCCTGATCCACCGTCGTGCCGAGATAGTCCTCGGCGGTCTGGCGCATCTTCTGCAGAATCATTGCGCTGATTTCCGGAGGCGAGAACGACTTGTCGGCGTTCGGTAGTTTCACCGTCACACGGCCGCCCGCTCCCTGACCGACATCGTAGGGGACAAGCGTTTCTTCAGAGCCCACCTCATCATGCCGTCGACCCATGAACCGCTTGATCGAGAATACGGTATTCTCAGGATTCGTGATGGCCTGACGGCGAGCCACCTGGCCGACGAGTCGCTCTGCGTCCTTGGTGAACGCCACGACCGACGGAGTCGTGCGACCACCCTCCGAGTTGGGGATCACGACTGGCTCACCGCCTTCCATGACCGCGACGACCGAGTTGGTCGTCCCGAGATCGATCCCGATAACTTTGCCCATCTGTTCCCTCGCCAAGTTCATGAGATTTCGTCCGGCATTCCCGGCACGCGGGAGAGTGCAATCCGCGTGCCGCTCGAGGGGTGGGCTTTCGCGCCGAAATGGCGGAGCCACCGGGCCACGACTGCCATCATGACAGTCTATGGCGGTTTTCAGGTCGCGGCGTAGCTTCGGCGCATAGAAGGTTTCCACTCCGCAGCCTGTGCGGCTCTCATTCATGACTGCAACTCGACCGTGATGGTGCCGGGGGTCCGCTTACCGACCGCGAGCGAGCGGGTACGTGAACTCGGGCTGGAGGCCCGAAGTGCGGTTCGGCCTCACGGCAGAGTCGTCAGGCCCAGGCCGAGCCCGAGGCATTCATGACATTGGCCACGGAGACACTTACCCAACTTTTGATCGCGACAGAGGGCCTCGACACCCCCCTCCTCGATCGTGCCCGATCCGTCGTCGGGATGGCCGTGCTGCTGGGGGCAGCATGGGCACTCAGTGCCGATCGACATCGGATCTCGTGGTCGCTGGTCGCCTGGGGTGTCGGGCTTCAGTTCGCGTTCGCTTTCTTCATTCTTCGTACTGACGTGGGTGCCGTCATCTTCGATGCCGCGAGTGCGCTCATTGTCGGACTCCTTGGCTTCACCGAGCAGGGGGCCGCGTTCATTTTCGGAAATCTCGTGCAGAACGAGGTGCCCGTGGGGACCGTCGGACCCGGTGGATTTTCGCAGGTCTCTGGCCAGTTCGCACAAACCGGTGCCGCCTTCGCGTTCAACGTGCTCCCCACGATCATCTTCTTCTCCGCGCTCATGGCCGTGGCGTACCATCTGGGGATCATGCAGCGCGTGGTACGCGGTGCCGCGTGGGTGATGCAGCGAACGATGGGGACATCGGGTGCTGAGTCCCTAGCCGCCGCGGGTAACGTCTTCGTTGGCCAAACTGAAGCGCCCCTCCTGGTGCGTCCGTTCATCGAGAAGATGACTCAGTCCGAGCTCATGGCCCTGATGACCGGGGGCTTTGCGACCGTTGCCGGTGGGGTTCTGGCCGCCTACGTGGGCATGCTGACCCCGTACTTTCCAGATGTGGCGGGCCACATGCTGGCTGCGTCGGTCATGTCGGCGCCGGCAGCCCTGGTCGTAGCGAAGATGATGATGCCGGAGATCGATGAGCCCGAGACGGCCGGTTCGCTCGAGATCAACGTAGAACAGTCGGACGTCAACGTGATCGATGCGGCGGCCAGAGGTGCCTCGGAAGGACTCACGCTTGCGTTGAACGTGGGGGCCATGCTCCTGGCATTCGTTGCACTGATCTACCTGTGTAACGGGATGGTCGGGTGGCTGGGCACGCTCGTGGGGTTTGACGGGCTCACCCTCGAACTCCTCCTCGGATGGCTGCTCGCCCCTCTTGCATGGCTCATGGGTGTCCCGTGGGTAGATGCACCCGCCATAGGATCTCTGCTCGGCATCAAGACCGTTTTGAATGAATTTGTCGCTTATCTGCAGCTTGCCGCCTCGCTCGGTCAGGGCTCCTCGATGGGCTCGGACGCCTTGTCTCCCCGCTCCGTAGTCATTGCGACGTACGCGCTCTCCGGGTTTGCCAATTTTGGTTCGATCGCGATGCAGATTGCCGGGATCGGCGGCCTCGCTCCCAGCCGCCGCGCGGACCTCTCTCGACTAGGACTTCGGGCCATGATCGGGGGCTCGATCGCCGCGTTCATGACGGCCACGGTCGCCGGGATGATCCTTTGACGTGGTCGGACGCTAACGAAGACCCATTCGCGGGTGCAGTACAGCCTCTCCGCGCAGTGATCGTGCTTGGCTCCGGGTTTGGCGCGATCGCTGAGCACGTGACCCAGATCACGGTTGTGCCGTTCGCCGCGGTTCCGGGCATGAAGCAGACGACTGTGCCCGGCCACCGTGGAAGGTTCGTGTTCGGCCTCCTTGCGGGTGAGCCTGTCCTCCTCATCGACGGACGGCTCCACGGATATGAGGAGGTCTCGTCCGAGGACGTCGTGGGCCCGGTCCGGATGGCGGTCCGTCTTGGTGCGGATGCACTGGTTCTCACCAACGCGGTCGGCGCGATTCGCCCCGATCTGAGTCCCGGCGATCTCGTCCTCATCGAGGATCAGCTCAACCTGAGCTTTCAGCATCCCCTCGCTGGCGCAACCCGGACAGGGGAGGACCGCTTTCCGGACATGAGTGCACCCTTCGACGTTTCCCTGCAGGAGCTGCTTCGCGAGGTGGCTGTCGACGCTCGGGTCGACCTGCCTCGGGGCACGTATGCCGGAGTCCTCGGACCCCAATTCGAAACACCGGCGGAGGTGCGAATGCTTCGATCACTCGGTGCCGACGTGGTCGGGATGTCTACGATTGCCGAGGTCATCGTTGCCCGTGCCGCCGGGATGCGGGTCGTGGCTCTCTCCCTCGTGACGAACAAGGCGACCGGGCTTGGGGGCGAAGAGCTCTCTCATGAAGACGTTCTGGCGGTGGCGGAGAGGGTCGAGGATCGATCGGTCGAATTGTTGTGCGGCCTCGTGAAACGTCTGGAAAGGCTCAGTCGATCTCGGCCGCATGATTGACGGGCCCTCGGCCTGACCCGATGCCGGGCGCCGTCTCAATCGCGCGAGCGATGAAACGGATGCCACGATCGACTGCCTGCGGCAGCGGGAGGCCCAGGGCGAGGGAGGCTGTAATTGCTGCTGAGAGCGTGCACCCGGTTCCGTGTGTGTGCACCGTTTCAATTCGCCGGTGGCGCCAGATGCGTTCCTGCTTCCCATCCCAGAGCAGGTCGATGGGGTCTCCCTCGAGATGTCCCCCCTTCACGAGTGCTGCACCGGCGCCCGCTTCCACGAGTGTTCGCGCGGCCCTCGCCATCTGATCGTGGCTTCGAACATCGAATCCCGTCAGGATCTCTGCTTCCTCGAGGTTGGGGGTGATCAGGGTGGAGAGTGGCAGGAGAGAATCTCGGAAGGCCTGCTCGGCTCTCGGCTCCAGAAGGCGGTCACCGCTCGTCGCCACCATCACCGGATCCATCACGTACGGCTGCAGAGCGTGAGTTCGAAGCTCAGCTGCTGCCGCTACGGCGAGTTCCGCTGTAGCGAGCATGCCGGTCTTCACGGCCCAAGGGGCCAGGTCCTTGGCGACAGCGTCGATCTGCGCCCGGACATGCTGGATCGGAACAGGGTGGATCGCGGTGACACCTGTAGTATTCTGTGCGGTAATCGCTGTGATCGCGCATGTGCCGAATACCCCGAATTGATGAAACGTCCTGAGGTCAGCCTGAATCCCCGCACCGCCGCCGGAGTCGCTGCCGGCGATCGTCAGGGCAATACGCTGGGCGGGTCTGCTCGCCTCAGGTGCAGTCGCGTCGTGATGTTTGGTCATGCCGAAAGGTCGCAGCCGTCGTGTCGCTGAGCCAACGCCGAGCGGCGTCGGTACGGCGGCTGTCGAACCGGCGACAGCGTGAGCGGGATCGACTTTTCCTGGTCGAGGGCCCCCGCGCGGTGCGGGAAGCTTTGAGTGCGCATGCCCGAGTGCGGTTTTCTGTTGTCGATCGAGACGCCATGCACGTCGGTGAGCTTCGTGCGGTCGAGGAGGCTGTTCGTATCGCAGGCATCGAAGTCGAACTTGTCGAGGCCCGCGAATTCAGAGCTCTTTCCTCGACCGAAGCGCCTCAGGGGATTCTGCTCGTGTGTGAGCAGGACGAGGCCGACCTCGAGCAGCTCGCTGCGGGGGAGGGGCGGCTTCTCGTGCTCGATGCTCTGCAGGACCCCGGAAATGTCGGAACCCTCGTCCGATCCTCGATTGCATTCGGATTCTCGGGTGTGATCGCGCTGGATGGGACGGCTGATCCGTGGGGTCCCAAGGTCGTGCGTGCTTCTGCAGGAGCAGTCACTCGAGCCCGCATGGTCAGAGCGGGCGCCGCCGAAACGCTGGAAGCACTCAGAGTAACGTCACGAACACTTCTGGTCGCATCCCCGGGCGGGCCGGCACTGACCAACGGCGTCGGTCCCAAGGTCGCCCTCGTCGTCGGTAACGAGGGGGTTGGGATTCGGGATGAAATACGGGCAGCCGCGGATTCGATTGTGTCGATCCCCATGTCTGGACCCATCGACTCCTTGAACGCGGGCATCGCCGGTTCGATCCTCATGCATGACTTGATCAGGAAGTGAAGGAGGGCCGATGACCGATTGGACCGTTCCGATGGTGGCGGGGCTGTACGGTTTGCTGATGGGCTCGTTCCTGAATGTCTGTGCGCTCCGCTGGCCAATGGACGAGTCGGTCGTTCGTCCCCGATCGCGCTGCCCGAAGTGTCGCCATTCCATCGCGTGGTTCGACAACGTCCCGGTCGTCAGCTGGCTCCTCCTTCGCGGGCGCTGCCGAGTCTGCGCCGCACGCGTTTCTGCGCAGTATCCAATGGTGGAGGCGGGAACCGGCCTGATGTGGGCTGCGATCTTCGCTCTCCACGGGCCATCAGGGGAAGCGCTCCGAGGTGCCGTTTTTCTCACGATCATCTTCGGAATCTCGATCTCGGACGCGCGCTTCTACATCATCCCGGACGAATTTTCCCTCGGAGGCACTGTGATCGGGTTGGCCATGTCCTTCCTTCCCGGGGGGATCGATTGGCTGTCCGCAGGGATTGGTGCCGTGCTCGGCTACGGCGTCCTGTGGTTCGTCGGCGTGGCCGGAACCTGGATGATCCGAAAAATCTCCCCCGGTCGACTCGAGGAGGCCGGTGTCGATCAGGCGATGGGCGGGGGAGACATCAAGATGATGATGATGGTCGGATCGTTCCTTGGCGCGTGGGGCGTAGCGTTCACGATCTTCCTCGGCTCGATATTGGCGCTGACGACAGTGCTTCTCCGGTCGATTCCGGCAGCGCTCGCTCGCGATGCCGATGGTGGAATGGAGATGGGGCGGCTCATCCCGTTCGGCGTATTCCTCGCCGGGGGGGCGGGCATATCCTACATCTGGGGTGATGCAATGGTCGTCTGGTATATGACGTCGGTGCTGGGGCTTCCTGCCTAAGGGCAGGTCGGTCAGCGCAAGCGGGTGTACCGAGACTCCATGACCCGCTGGCCGTTCTGCTCCAGAATCCAGTCATAGCCGGAGTCGTCGAAGGTCCAACGCTCGACATATAGCCCGCCAAATTGGCCGTGCGATTCGAGAGCGGACACGATGGTCCTTCCGTCGACCCTGCTCCGGTGCTCAAACAAGTCGACGCCCATGTCGATGGCCACCGTCTGCCCTCGAACGATCTGATCCGAGGGGTCCCAGTACCACCAGCCCTCCGCGACGAGGGTCCACGCTCCCGGTCCCCCGGACCAGCTCTGCGAGCGAACGACTCGGCGGCCGACCCCCCACGAGAATTCGTGGCGCGAGTCGCCGGACACCCACTCGCCGATCACCAGTGCGCCAAACGCTTCGAGAGGCGTCTGATCCGTGGGCTGGCGTGCACTCAGTGGCGCCGTACCCAGCGCGCTGCTGACCATGACGGCACCCAGGACGCGTCGTCGGCGCCTCGAGACGGAACTGCGCGTCGAGCTCACGGGTCCGAGCAATCCCGTTTGTACCCGCACTGCTCGCAGATGAGCTTGCAGTGCAGGTTGAGCATCCGAGCACCACACAGATCGCAAAGGAAGACCTGCTCTTCGGGCGGCACCGATCCTCCGGCGACGGGGGCGGACGGCGCAGGCGTCTCGGGCGCGCGTTCCTCCGTCATGGTGAGTCGTCGCGCCTGCCCGGGTCTGAATCACCTGTCCCGATCCCCTGCCTCAGATATTCACGCGAGAGTCGAACGTAGTGAGCGCCTCCACCCTCGATCCAGTCCGCTGCTGAGCCCTCCAGCGTCTTCTTGATCCGTCCTGGCACCCCTGCGACCACACTGCGAGCCGGGATGTCGGCCTTTTCGAGAACGACTGTATTCGCAGCGAGGACGCATTCTTCGCCGACGATCGCGTTCTGAAGGATGACGGCGTTCATGCCGATCACGGTGCGGTCCCCGATGGCACAGCTCTCGAACTTTGCACCGTGACCAACGGTCACGTCGGTACCGATTACCGTCGGTGCCCAGCGACCCACGTGAATGACACAATTCTCCTGGATGCTGGTCCGGGGGCCCACCACCACACCGTGGGTCGGGTCGTCCCCCCGCAGCACGGCGCCGAACCAGACGCTGCAGTCTTCACCGATGGTGACGTCGCCGATGATCACGGCCGTTGGTGCCAGGAAGACCGACGGATGGATGTTCGGTCGCTTGCCGCCGAACTCGAGGATCGTGGCCATCACTCTGCCTCCGTATCCACCGGGGCAATGCGGGTGACGCGGGCCCGGAGAACCTGCGTGTCGGACGCTTCCAGGACATCGATTCTCACGACGGCAGTCACGAGTTGTGCTCCAGCCTCTGGAACATGGCCGAGTTCCTCGAGGAGGAGGCCATTGAGTGAGCGGTGCTCGCCCTGGGGGAGCGCGATTCCCAGAGCCTCGTCGAGCTCCCGAAGGTCGACCCCTGCGTCGCACTCGACGGAGTCGTCGGATATTCGGACGATCTCCTCCTCCTCGACGTCTGTTTCGTCGCGAATCTCGCCAACCAGCTCTTCGAGGATGTCCTCGAGTGTAACCAACCCGTCCGTGCCCCCGAATTCGTCCGCTACGATGCCCATGTGGATTCTGCGGGCCTGAAAGTCCTGAAGCAGCTCCGTAAGCGATCTCGACCCCGGTACGAAGAACGGATCTCGGGCGAGATCCGCCAGAGTCAGGTTGCGGTCCCCACTCGAGAAGCGTTCATAGATCTCGCGAACATAGACGATGCCCGTCACGTCATCGACGGAGCTTCGGTACACCGGCACCCGGCTGTATGGCACGAGTGCAAGCTCAAGGACGATGTCCTCGAGCGAACGGTCCTCAGCCCAGGCGAAGATGTCGACACGGGGCACCATGACGTCCCATGCGGTCAACTCGTCGAGTCGAAACGCCCGCTCGACCAGGCGACTCTCGCCCTCCTCCAATACGCCCTCTTCCTCGCCAATCTCCTGAATCTCCCTGAGTTCACGTCGAGCGTCCGAGACCGAGTCCTCTCCTCCCACAATGCGGTCCTCCAGGCGCTCAACAGGGCGCACCAAAGGACGCGCGATCCGTTCTACGACGAGCAGCATTCGGGCTGAGGAGAGGGCGAGTCGCACCGGGCGCCGTGCGGCGATCAGGTGCGGGATGAGGTCGGCGACCGTCAGCACGATGACCACACCGATGATTGTGCTACTGATTGGACCGTAGCGCCCCCAGGTGGAGACCTGGGTGAGGGCAATGACGGCCAGTGCGGATAAGTCCAGGGCCGCGGTGGTAACCCGGACACTGGCCTGAACTGCGTGCTTTCGCTCACGAGCCGCGTCGATACTGTCCGCACCCTCGAAGCCCTCCTCCACGAGCGTACGCGTGTGTGACCGGGAAATCTGAAAAACCGCGTCATGAACAGCGGTCATGACCGCGGACACGAGCAAAAGGAGGCCGACGACTGCGGCTGCCAGACCCATCATCGGGTCACCGCCGCGTCGTCGAGTCTACTCGGAGGGTTGTCTACCAACTCAACGCGTTCCGCTCAGGTCCAACCTTGGCTCTCCTCCAGGAGTTCCTCGACTACATCACGCGCGGCTCGTCCGTCCGCCTCGGCCTCGAAGTTCAGCACGAGTCGGTGGGCAAGCACGGCCGGCGCCACCTGACGCACATCATCGTACGACGGAAGGGCCGCTCCGCGCGATGCCGCTCGAGCCTTTGCTCCCAACACGAGGTACTGCGAAGCACGGGGGCCTGCACCCCAAGCGACATATCGACCGGTGACGGATGCCCCTTCGTCCCCGGGCCGGGTCGCGCGGGCAATCCTGACTGCGAAGGAGACGAGAGAGGGTGGGGCGGGGATTCGACGCACCAGGCCCTGCAACTCGATGAGCTCGTCAGCGGTGATCACGCTGCTCACCTCATCGACGACGCTGCCGGTCGTACGCATCGCGACTTCCTCCTCCTCCTCGCGAGAGGGGTAGTCAATCGGCAACTCCAGCATGAACCGGTCGAGCTGTGCCTCGGGTAGGGGGTAGGTCCCCTCCTGCTCGATCGGGTTTTGAGTCGCGAGAACGAAGAAGGGTCGCGGCAGGGTGTACCGATCACCTGCGGCAGTCACCGCACGCTCCTGCATCGCCTCCAGAAGCGCGGCCTGCGTTTTGGGAGGCGTCCGGTTGATTTCGTCGGCAAGGACGATGTTCGCGAACACGGGCCCCTTCACAAAGCGGAAGACCCTACGACCGGTACTCCGATCTTCTTCGATGACCTCAGTGCCGGTGATATCCGTGGGCATGAGGTCAGGTGTGAACTGAATGCGACTGAAATCCAGGTCGAGTGCGTCCGCCACCGTCTGAACGAGCAGGGTTTTCGCCAGCCCCGGAACCCCGACGAGCAGAGCGTGCCCGTTCGCAAGCAGGGCTACGAGCATCTCGTCCACGACGGCTCGCTGGCCCACAATGCGTTTTTCTACCTGAGTGCGCATGGCGGACGTGACATCGGAAGCGCGCTCCAGAAGTTCGATGTCATGTCGGTCAGCCAGAGGCTGGTCGGTTGTCGCCATGGGTACCCTGATCCGGTATCGGCTGCGGTTCGTCCGAGTACGGAACTCGAGCGAGGTGCGAACACACCGCTCGGAACCGGCGCGAACATTGACGGGCCCTCTTCGTTCCGTCAAGCAGCCAAACGTTCCTCTCGATCGGGCGCACGACCGCAGTCAGGTGCGGATGGTGAGAAAGTGAGTTTCGCGAGGCCGATAGCCCTCATGAGCGGAGGTTCCTCCGATCCGGGCCGAACGTTCCCGGAGGGCAATGAGCACAAGGAAAACCTCAGTGATTTCCGGGCCTTCTGAGGTGGTACATGCGCTTGCGCTTTTTTTCACAAGAAGTAGTTTTCGTGGGCTGCCTGGGAACCGATCGCATTCCGTGATCGAGGCCCGAGCTGCCTCAAGGAGTTCGGTGTGGGTCAGCGCCCTGGAGACTCGGAAGCGCAGCGTAAAGCAATGATGCGCGCCTCCGGTCAATTCATGGGTCACGGGCTCACGTGGGCGTTGGCGGTCCTGCTGTTCATGGCCGGGGGTTTCTGGGCAGACGGACGGCTCGGCACCGCTCCCGTCCTCATGGTGATTGGAGCATTCGTCGGTGGCGGCGCGGGTTTCTACAGCTTGTACTATCACATCGTGATCGAGTCGCAAGATCGGGGTAATGACGCCCCATGAGTCCCACTCTGAAATACGCTGTTGCGGGTTTGGGCATTGTCTCGACCGCCACCGTCGTGGCGCTCCCGTTCTTGACGCCTGCAGGTCGCCGCGGCGTCGTCATGGCCGCCCTGATTGCCCTGACGGTTCAGATCGCAGCTTTTTGGGGCATTTTTCGCTTCAAGAACGAGCTCTCTTCGTTCCTTGCCGCATGGATTGGCGGCACGTTGGTTCGGTTGGCAGTGGTTGCCGTGGTCGCGGCGGGCGTAGTTCGAAACGGGGCCGACGGTGCAGTACCCACACTGCTCGCCCTCGCTGGATTTTTCTTCGGTCTACTTCTGCTCGAACCGGTCTACTTCCGAGACGGTCCAACCCAAACGGTGGAAGCGTAGATGAGGCTTCTGGCCATGTTGCAGGGGGCGGCCCAGGCCGCTCAGGATTACGGTGCCGAGGCAGAGAGCGGCCCGGACTTGCAGTACATGCTCACGCATCATCTGCTCGACGGTCCCTATCTCGAGGTGGTCATCCTCGGCTTCGAATGGATCTTGCCGCTGCCTCATTTCGACCCGATCCACCTGGGTCCGTTCACGATCGACATGTCGGTCACGAAGCACGTTTTTTTCCTCCTTCTCGCGGCGTTTCTCTGCCTGGCAATTTTCATCCCCATCGGTCGTGCGATGCGGACGAAATACGTTGACCGGGCGCCCAGCGGCCTCGCGAATGCGATGGAAGCGATGGTCCTGTACTTCCGCGACGAAGTGGTGCGCCGCAACATCGGACACGGTGCGGATTCCTACACGGGCTACATCCTCACGCTGTTCTTCTTCATTCTGTTCATGAACCTGCTCGGCCTGGTGCCCTTCGGGGCGACGGCGACCGGCAACTTCATGGTGACCGGGGCGCTCGCCCTCGTGACGTTCGTCGTCACGGAGATCTCCGGAATGCGCACGCTTGGCTTCGCGGGGTACATGCGCACGATCTTCTTCGCTCCTCCGGGACTCGGCCCGGTCGGGACCGGGCTCATGCTGGTGATCCTCACGCCGGTCGAGTTCCTCGGGAAGCTCACGAAGCCTTTCGCGCTGATGATCCGGCTGTTCGCGAACATGCTTGCGGGTCACACGCTCGTCCTGTCGCTCCTCGGACTCATCTTCATGTTCGCGGGCGGCAGTGCGATCATCACCGGCGGTGTGACCGTCGCCTCGATCGGTATGGTGTCCGGCATCATGGTCCTGGAACTCTTCGTGGCGTTCCTGCAGGCCTACATTTTCTCGATGTTGACAGCCGTTTTCATCGGACTGATCCAACACGCTCACTAGAAGTCTCTCACGATTTTCAAGTAGATCCTCTGATTTCAACCCGTCGGTAACGACAAACTTCCAAGGAAAGCGACATGCTCTACGGAATGCTCGCCGTGGTTCAGGATGCAGCCGCGGCCTCTGGTGGCCTTGACCTCCTCGGTGCCGGGATCGGTATCGGTCTCGCAGTCATCGGTGCCGGGATCGGTATCGGTCAGATCGGCAACGGCGTGGCTCAGGGTATCGCTCGTCAGCCCGAGGCTGCCGCGACGATCCAGACTGCCGGCATCATTCTCGCCGCGCTGATCGAGGGTGCCGCCCTCTTCGGCCTCGTCATCACGATCCTCTTCAAGTTCTTCTAGGTGAGGTAATTGCACCGCCGCTTCCAGCGTTGGGGTGTCTTCGAAGTAGCGATGCTACTCCGGCACGATCCCTCTCTGGCAGCGACGCGCCTCGCTTCATCCCCGCGACTCAGCGGGGCAGGTGGGCGGGGCAGGTGAGTTGACACCGGGTCGCTCGACCGCGGTGTCGAGCCAATGAAGAATCAGGAGAGATCATGAGACTCAGTCGAATCACGGCGGCCGTTTCGGCACTTGTGGCTTCGCCCACCGGGCTTCTGGCCCAGGGTGGCGGCGAAGGCGGGGGTGGCCTGTACGATATCAACACCGGACTCAGTGTCTGGACGCTGATCGTCTTCGGCATCCTCGTGCTCATCCTCGGCAAGTATGCTTGGGGACCGATCCTGGGCGCGGTCGAGGCCCGCGAGAAGGGCATTCAGTCCGCGCTGGACGAGGCAGCCAGCCGGAACGAAGAAGCGGCCAGGCTCCTCGCTGAGCACAAGGAACAGCTTGCGGACGCCCGTCGTCAGGCGAACGAACTGATCGCCGAGGGCAAAGTGGCCGGTGAGACGGTACGCAAGGAAATCGAAGAGAAGGCCCGAGCTGAGGCTCAAACCATGGTTGAGCGCGCCCGCGCGGAGATTGAGCGGGAGCGGGACGCGGCGATTGCAGAGCTCCGCAAGGAGTCGGTCGATCTGGCTCTCGCCGCAGCCACTCGGCTCATGCAGGAGAACCTGGATCAGGACAAGGATCGGGCGATCGTCGAGCGATACCTGACTGAGTTGGGTTCTGGCGGGGGTGCCGCGTGAGGGACGAAACGGTAGCGCGCAACTACGCGGAGACGCTCTTCGAGCTCGCGACGCGGAACGATGCGCTGCAGCAGTACGGCGACGCGATTGAGACGGTTGCGAAGCTGATCGACGAGGATGCGAAGTTTCGCCTCTTCATGGAAACGCCTCGTATCGATGACGCAGCGAAGAAGGCCGTGATCAGAAAGGCTTTTGCCGAAGTGATGCCGAAGCATGTGGTCAACTTCGTTCTCGTCACGGTCGACAAGCGCCGCCAGCGGCTTTTGCGCTCGATTGCCCAGCAGTTTCACGCTCTGCTGGACGCTCACATGGGTCGTGAGCACGTGCAGGTGACCGTGGCGCGTCCTCTCGACGACGCCACGCGCGAGGTGATCACGGAGAAGCTCTCCGCGGCCCTCGGGAAGGATGCGATCCCCCACGTCCGGGTCGATGCCGGCATCGTGGGCGGACTCGTCGTACGAACGGGAGACACGATCTACGATGGATCGATTCGCCGCCGGCTTGAGGGCATGCGGCGCCGTCTCCTCGAGGCCAAGCTTGACACCGAGCCCGGTGACCCGGCAGCGGCCTGAACCGAATTCACTCTAGAATCCAGATAGAAGATGGCCAACGACTCCCAGCTCCGCGCCAGTGAGATCAAGGACGTTCTGCTCAACGAGATCGAGCGGTACGAGGACGAGCTTCAGGCTGAAGAGATCGGCGAAGTCCTCGAAGTTAAGGACGGAATCGCTCGCATCTACGGTCTCACGAAGGCCATGGCGTCCGAGATGCTCGAGATCACCTCGACCGAGACCGGGGACACGGTTACCGCACTCGCGCTGAACCTCGAAGAGGACAACATCGGTGCGGTGATCATGGGTGAGTGGACCCGTCTGCACGAGGGCGATCAGGTCCGGCGCACGGGTCGCGTGCTCGACATTCCCGTGGGTGCCGGCTACCTCGGCCGTGTGGTCGATTCTCTCGGGACGCCGCAGGACGGTCATGGACCGATCGACGGGATCGAGGGCAGCCGCCAGATCGATATCGTTGCCCCGGGCATCGTGAAGCGTCAGCCGGTCGGCGAGCCGATGCAGACCGGGATCAAGGCAATCGACTCGATGATCCCGGTGGGTCGTGGTCAGCGTGAATTGATCATCGGTGACCGCGGAACGGGCAAGACGGCCGTCGCGGTCGATGCGATCATCAACCAGAAGGAAACGGACGTCATCTGCATCTACTGCGCGATCGGGCAGCGTGCCGGGAAGGTTCGCGCCGTCGTGGAGACGCTTCGCGAGCATGGTGCGATGGACTACACCATCGTCGTGACCGCCAATGCGTCGGACCCGGCTCCGATGCAGTACATCGCCCCATACGCGGCAACCGCGCTCGCCGAACACTTCATGTGGCAGGGCAAGCATACGCTGGTCGTCTACGATGATCTCTCGAAGCAGGCCCAGGCCTATCGCCAGCTTTCCCTGGTGTTGCGGCGGCCTCCCGGTCGTGAGGCGTATCCGGGCGACGTCTTCTACCTGCACTCTCGTCTCCTCGAGCGTGCCTCGAAGCTCTCGGACGAGCAGGGTGGCGGCTCGCTCACGGCTCTGCCGATCATCGAGACGCAGGGGGGTGACGTCTCGGCGTACATTCCGACGAACGTCATTTCCATCACCGACGGCCAGATCTTCCTCGAGCCGGATCTTTTCAACTCGGGTGTCCGTCCGGCGGTGAACGTCGGTATTTCCGTGTCCCGAGTGGGTGGATCGGCCCAGATCAAGGCGATGAAAAAGGTCGCCGGCCGCCTCCGCCTCGATCTGGCCCAGTACCGTGAGCTGGAGGCGTTCGCGCAGTTCGGCTCCGACCTCGACGCAGCCACTCAGCGCCAGCTGGCCCGCGGTGCCCGGACCGTCGAGATGCTGAAGCAGCCTCAGTACCAGCCCATGGCCGTCGAGAACCAGGTCGCGGTGATCTACGCGGTGACCAACGGATATCTCGACGACATCGAGGTCGGTCACGTACGCCGATGGGAGCTCGGCTTCCATCAGGACATGGCTGCGAAGCATCAGGACATCCTCGACGGGATCCGTGAGGGTGGTCAGCTCACCGATGAACTGACCGAGCAGCTGATCGCGGCGATCGAAAGCTTCAACGCGTCGTTCGCCGCCGAGCACGAGGCCGTCGGGGCCTCGGCCTGACCCGGATCACTCCTGACCGAGTAGAGGAGAGACGACGTGGCAGGTGACGCGGACGTAAAACGCAGGATCAAGTCGGTCGAGAACACCCGACAGATCACGCGCACGATGGAGCTCGTGGCGACTTCGAAGCTGAAGAAGGCCACGGACCGGGTGCATGCGGCGCGCCCGTACGCGGAGGCGCTCGACGAGATCGTCGGAGGTCTGTACTCGCCGGCGCTCAGCGAGAAGTATCCGATCCTCCGCCGCCCGGACGAGGTGAAGCGCGCGGCTGTCGTGCTGCTCACCGCGAATCGTGGACTGTGCGGTGGGTTCAACTCGAACCTGATTAAGCAGGCGCGCAATCTCATGGAGGATCTGCGCGGTCAGGGGATCGAGACCGAGCTGCACATCGCGGGGAAGAAGGGTGTCGCGTACTTCCGATTCCGCGGTGAGGAGATCACGACGGAGACCGTCGACGTAAGCGACACTCCGACCGTCGACGACGCGGAAGCGATCATCGCTCCGGTGCGCGAGCGCTTCGAGCAGGGTGACGTCGATGCGGTCTACCTGGTCAGCTCGAAATTCATGTCGGCGATGTCGACACCGCCCCATACGCGCGATTTGCTGCCCATCACGGGCGACGAAAGCGCTTCGTCGGCGGACGTCTACATCCTGAGCCCCAGCGGGGACATGATCCTCGAACGGATCCTTCCCGCCTACATCCGCAACGCCGTCTACACGGCGCTCGTGGAAAATGCCGCCGCGGAGCAGGGTGCCCGCCGGTCGGCGATGAAATCTGCAACCGACAACGCCGGTGACGTGCTCGAGCACCTCACGCGGACCTACAACCGGGCCCGTCAGGCCCAGATCACGCAGGAGATCGCCGAGATCGTCGGTGGCTCCGCCGCCCTCGAGTAGGGATACAGGGACATCATGGCTGATAACACTGGGAAGGTCGTACAGGTCATCGGACCGGTTCTCGACGTCGAGTTCGAGGCCGCCCACCTGCCTGAGATCTACAACGCGCTTTCGCTCAAGACGACGAACGAAGCCGGTCAGGAGATCGAGCTGATCGCCGAGGTGCAGCAGCACATCGGCCGGGGCCAGGTCCGTGCGGTGTCGATGTCCTCGACGGACGGCGTGACGCGCGGCATGGAAGTCACCGACACGGGTGCTTCGATTTCGGTGCCGGTCGGTGAGGCGGCGCTGGGTCGCATCCTCAACGTCCTCGGCGAGCCCGTCGACGAGATGGGCCCCGTCGGCGGCGACAAGGCGGACGAGGTCGAGCGTTGGCCGATACACCGGCTTGCTCCGAAGTTCGACCAGCTCGAGCCGAAGACGGAGATCTTCGAGACGGGCATCAAGGTCGTCGACCTCCTCGCCCCCTACGTGAAGGGTGGCAAGACGGGTCTCTTCGGCGGCGCCGGTGTCGGAAAGACCGTCATCATCATGGAGCTCATCAACAACATCGCGATGGAGCACGGTGGGAAATCCGTGTTCTGCGGCGTGGGTGAGCGTACGCGTGAGGGGAACGACCTCTGGCTCGAGATGAAGGAGTCGGGCGTCATCGACTCGACATCGCTCGTCTACGGCCAGATGAACGAGCCTCCGGGAGCGCGTCTCCGGGTCGGTCTCTCGGGCCTGACCATGGCCGAGTACTTCCGTGACGTCGAGAACCAGGACGTTCTTCTCTTCGTCGACAACATCTTCCGCTTTACGCAGGCGGGATCCGAGGTGTCCGCGCTGCTCGGCCGCATGCCCTCGGCGGTGGGGTATCAGCCGACGCTCGGTACCGAGATGGGTGAGCTTCAGGAGCGCATCACCTCGACGGGCGCTGGCTCCATCACGTCGGTACAGGCCATCTACGTTCCGGCCGATGACCTTACGGACCCTGCGCCGGCCACGGCGTTTACCCACCTCGACGCGCAGACCGTTCTGTCGCGGTCGATTGCAGAGCAGGGTATCTACCCGGCGGTGGATCCGCTCGACTCCAGCTCGCGGATCATGGACCCGCAGTTCGTCGGTGAGCGGCACTACCGTGTCGCCACTCGGGTTCAGGCGATCCTGCAGCGCTACAAGGACCTGCAGGACATCATCGCGATTCTCGGTATGGACGAGCTCACCGAGGAGGACAAGATCATTGTCGGCCGGGCGCGTCGGATCGCTCGTTTCCTCTCGCAGCCGTTCCACGTTGCCGAGCAGTTCACCGGCATTCCGGGCAAATACGTCCGCCTCGAGGACACCGTGGAATCGTTCGAGCGCGTGGCGGACGGCGAGTTTGACCACCTGCCGGAGCAGGCGTTCTACATGGCCGGCGGGATCGAGGAAGTGATCGAGGCGGCCGAGAAGCTGGCTGCCGAGGGCTGATCCCATGGCTTCCCTCAACGTACGCGTCGTGTCCCCGGACAAGATTGTCTTCGAAGGTGAGGCGGCCGCAGTCGTTGCACCGGCGTGGGACGGGCAGGTGGGAATCCTGCCCGGCCACGCGCCGATGCTCGCGCTGATGGGATCCGGGCCGCTTTCGGTCGATCGTCCGGGTGGAGGCAGTGATTCCTTTCATGTGGCCGGCGGCGTACTCAAGGTCGAGCGCGACACGGTGACGCTGCTGACCGAGTACGCGGGTGACCAGCCGCCGGCCGAAGTGCCGGCGAGCTCGATCGTCTTCGCGGAGGACGTCGAGTAGCCCTCCGGTGAAGGTGGGTGTCGGATGAAACTGGACCTCCACATTCATACATCCGCGTCGGACGGGGCGTGGTCCCCTGCCCAGGTCGTGCTTGGCGCGGTCGCCGGCGGTCTGGATGTGATCGCGATCACCGATCACGACACCGTCGCGGGTGTCGGTCCTGCCCGGGAGGCCGCACAGGGCAGACGGATCCACGTCGTGCCGGGCATCGAGGTCTCGTCGACCTCCAATGGGGCCGACGTTCACGTCCTGGGGTATTTCGTCGACCCGGACGCCGACGCTCTCGTGAAGCATGGTGTAGCGGCCGCGGCGCGACGCGCGGATCGAATGCGTGAGATGATCGAACGCCTCGCCGAAGACGGTATGGAAATCTCGTACGAGTCGGTTCTCGAAGCTGCCGGTCCGGACGGGGTGGTGATCGGAAGACCTCACCTGGCACGGGTACTCGTGGAGCGAGGATACGCGACGTCGGTGTGGGACGCCTTCGATCGACTGATCGGTGACGACAGCGACGCGTTCGTGCCGACCCATCTGCTCGAGCCTGCCGCTGCGGTGGAGCTGATCCGGGAAGCTGGAGGTGTTCCCGTCTGGGCCCATCCGCCGGCCGACCTCCTCGAGGCTCTCCTGCCCGTGATGATGGAGGCGGGTCTCCAGGGCCTGGAGGTGTACAGGCCACGACCGAGGCGAGCTCAGGTGCTGCGCCTGGAGTCCATCTGCAAGACCACGGGACTGTTCACCAGCGGGGGTTCAGACTGGCACAACCCGGACCGCGGAGGGGCCCTGGGTGATTTTTTTGTGAGTGCGGATGAAGTGGAAGGCCTCCTGCACGCGGGCGGTCTCTGACGCCCGGGCCGACGGCGGAGTGTTCCGGTGGCTCGTGTGGCGTTCCGACGGATCCGGCGTGACGCCCCGAGGGCTTGAGTGGGTTGTCAGCGCCGCTTCTCGAACGGGTGAAGCAGGGATGAGACGGTGCGAGCAGGGTCTTCGGCCCGCATGACCGCGCTCACTGTCGCGACCCCGGCCGCCCCCGTGTGCTGTGCGACTGCTCGGGCCACTCGTTCATCGATTCCGCCGATCCCGACGACCGGGACCTCAACTGCCGCGACGACAGCGCTGAGGCCATCGAGTCCGATCGACTGACCAGCATCGCGTTTCGTTCGTGTCGGGTAGACAGTCCCACAACCTATGTAGTCGGCGCCCTGGGCTACGAGTCTCACGGCCTCACCTGGGTCATCGGTCGAGGTACCGATGAGGAAGCCTGCGGGTGCCGTGCGGCGCACGGCTGCGACCGGTAAGTCATCGGGACCTACATGCACACCGTCGGCCCCGATCGATAAGGCTACGTCGAATCGGTCGTTCACGAACAGGAGCGCGCCGGCGCAGGTCGTGATTTCACGGAGCCGCTGCCCCAATTCTGCTGCTTCTCGCGCCGTAGCGTCCTTCGAACGGAGCTGGATTGCAGGGGCACCGGCGTCGACCGCGGCCTGGACGATGTCCGAGACCGAGCGGGGTGCAGCGAGTTTTTCGTCAGTTATGACGATGAGGCGGAGCTGCTCTGGAGTCAGCATCGACAGAAGATTGAAGGGGGTGCCTCGTTAACGGGTAGTTCATCCCGTCTGGTCCTCCAGGCGGGATGTCACGCCCCCCTGCGAGCAAGACGTTGTCGCTCTTTCGCTCGATTGTGGTCGGCCAGAGTCTGATTGAACTCGTGATAGCCGTCCGGGCGGGCCACGAAGTACCAGTAGTCGTGCTGCTCGGGCTCGAGGGCGGCGTCGATTGCGAGTTCGCCGGGAGACGCAATGGGGCCGGGAGGGAGCCCGGGCTGTGTGTACGTGTTGTAGGGGTTGTCCGCCACCGAGTCGATTGCGGCGTACAGGAGGCGCTCACGATAGCCGCCGAGCGCGTAGATGACGGTTGGATCTGCCTGAAGCCGCCAGCCGTCACGAATACGGTTGTGATACACGCCAGAGATCCGCGGCATTTCGGACGCACGTCTGGCCTCGGTCTGTATGATCGAGGCGAGCGTTACCACTTCGGTCTCCGACATACCTGAAGCCGCCAGCCGGGAGCGGCGGGCGTCGGTCCAGACATCATCATATCGCTGAACCATCGCCTCGATCACCACGTTCAGCGGCACACCTCGAGCGAATCGGTAGGTATCGGGGAACAGGTAGCCTTCCAACGTCGGGCCAGGAACGCCGAAGAGCGCGGGCAGCTCGGGGTCACGAAGTACCGCGGCGATCGAGGTCTCGTCCTCTTCCGTGACACGCGAGAGGAACGGCGCCAGCTGCCAGATTGCGAGGCCCTCGGGAATCGTGACAGCAATCGTCTGCACTTCACCGCGTGTCAGCTGTCGCAATGCCGTCCCCAGGGAACTTCCGGTCGTCATGGAGTACGTGCCGGCTTTGAGGCTGCGGTCGGCGCGTCGAAGCCGAATGTACGCGTAGAAGATCGAGGAATTCCGGATGATTCCGCGTTCTTCCAGGATCGATGAGATCTGCTGCGAGGTGGCCCCCTGTGGAATGTCCACGAGGACGGGAGCCCCGTCGTTATCGCCTCTCATCAGAAACGCGGTGAGACCGACGGCGACCAACAAGGCCGCTACGCGAGTTCTTGTCGAGTACCTCTTCACGGACATCATCGGGCGATCCCCGGTTGATCCAGCCACGCCTGAAGGATCAGCTGAGCCGCCGCGGCATCGACCCGCGACTTCTCTCGATGTTTCGAGCGAGTGAGTCCCGCAGCCCTCAGCGCTCGCTCAGCCCGCACGGAGGTCAGTCGCTCATCAACGAAGGCTACCGGGACGTCGGCCCGCTCTCCCAAACGGGCCGCCATCGACCGAACTTCCGCGCACCATTCGTTTTCCTTTCCGCTCAGGTCCAGCGGGAGGCCGACGACGAGTTGTCCGACTTCGTGCGTCACGGCGAGGTCGACGATCTTCGCGTACGGTGGCCGGCGTCCTTCACGACGCACCAGAGTCTCGAGCGGAGTCGCGACGGTGTTCGTGGGATCGCTGACCGCGAGGCCAATCCGCTTCGTCCCGAAATCGACACCGAGAGCTCGTGAACAGCCCACCGGATCGTCAGAGCGCTTTCAGTGCGGTTGTGATCTCGGCACCGTCGAGCAGTGATCCATAGAGATCATGGATGACCGACTCGGCTCCGAACGCGAATTCGCACGTATCCTGCCCCCGGCTTCGGCAGGAAATCTCCAGCACGGCGATCGGCGCTCCCGAGAGTTGGGTCAGGAGACCACACAGATACCCGGTCGTGAAGCCGCAGGTCGCCTCGGGGTCAAACGAATCGGGCCGAGCTTCAGCCCAATCGCTGGTCTCGAGGACGCCGATGGCACGATGGGGTGACCGGTGCTCGAAGCTGCCCCAGCCCCGCTTGGCGAAGAAATCGGACAGTGAAGACCAGAAGGCCACCTCGGTGAGAGCGAACGCATTTCCACCGGCTTCGTGGTTCAATGCGGCGGAAGCCTCTACGCCAGCTCGGTAGCCGGCGAGATGCAGGGCGCGCACCGCCTGTAATGTGCCAGCGAAGGAGGCCGCTTCAGCACGGATCGATTCGAAGACGGATCCCGGAACAGCGATCTCACGGGGCTTGCCTGCACTCGTGCCCAATTGTGACTCCTGTCCGAGCGTGGACCCGTGGAAACTCATGCCGCTAGCAATCTGCCCTCATTATGGGAAGAAGTCGATCCAGACCTAGTCGAAGCCTCGAATTCTCGGGAAGCGGAAGCGTCGACTGGAGCGGTCACAAAGCTCGGTCGGCTCGGTACCCGGAATGTAGTACTCCACGTACTGATCCTCCTCGGGACACCATCGAGATGCCAGCAGCCCCGTCTTGCGATCGACCAGCACGCTGTTGATGCCATCGGGAATCTCCCATTCCGCAGGCCGCGAAAGCAGTGGCCCTGCACCTTCGATGCCGGCATCCGCGTCGGCCTCGATGCCCTCGTAGACACGCCGCATGAATGAGCCCCACACGGGAGCAGCCAGTCCACCACCTGTGGCCTGCCGACGACCCGGACCCACCTCGAAGATTGGCTGGGGGGTATCCATACCGAACCAGACGGTCGCGAGAAGATTTCCGGTGAATCCGGTAAACCAGACGTCCGTTCCGTCGTTGGTCGTCCCGGTCTTGCCGGCAGCTGCGATGTCGAAGGGCAAGCCTCCGCGGACGCGCACCGCGGTGTACGCCGTCCCCCGGCGCACCACGTCCTCGAGCATGTCAACCATGATCCTCGTCGGCAGTGGTTCAAGTACGGTGGTGCGCTCCGGCTGGGGTTCCCAGATCACCGTCCCATTGTCGTCCTCCACTCGAAGGATCGGAAACGGCCGAACCTTCGTGCCCATGTTCGGAAAAGCGGAATACGCCTCGGCCACCTGAAGCGGGATGACCTCTGCCGCGCCGATCGTCGTGGAGGGAAAGCGCTCGATTTCAGTCTGGATGCCCATCCGGCGCGCCGTCTGGGCCACCGTCTCGATTCCGACTTCTTCCCAGCCCAGCCGAATGGCGATCATGTTCGTGGAGGTGTACAGACCCTCTCGTATCGTCATCGGCCCCTTGAACTCGTCGACGAAGTTTGATGGCCGCCAGTCAGAACCGTCGAGTTGTGGGTAGACGACCGGAATGTCCTCGACGATGTAGGACGCCGGGACCCCCGTGTTGATGGCGGCGGTGTACACGAACGGCTTGAACGACGACCCTGCCTGGCGGCGGGCCTGTCGAGCCCGATCGAACTTCGACTGCTGGAAGTCGCGCCCCCCTACCATGGCCTTCACGTGTCCGGTCTCCGGATCAAGTGCGATGAAGGCACCCTGGAGGTAGGGGGTGGACGATCCGAACGACTGAACGGTGTCGAAGTCCGCATACCGGGGGTGCCGAAAGCTCGCTGAGTCTCCTTCGATCTCGGCCCAGCCGTCCTCCATCACCTGTCGCGCCGCCCGCTGCATGTCGACATCGAGGGTCGTGTACACCTGAAAGCCGCCTCGATAGATCTCGTCACCGAAGCGGTCGGCGAGAATCTGTCGGACCCACTCTTCGAAGTAGGGCGCGAACTGAGTGGACGCGCGGTCCGGCTCGGTCTCCGGAAGAGGGAACGCCTTCCAGCGATCAGCCTCTGCAGCGGTCAGATACCCCTGTTGTGCCATCAGGTCCAGCACGGTGTTTCGGCGGGCTCGCGCCCGCTCGGGGTTCGTGAACGGGTTGTACCACGTTGGCCGGTTGAGGATCGCCGTCAGGAGCGCCGCCTCCGCCACGTTCACCTCGGCGACGTCCTTGCCGAAGTAACGAAGCGAGGCCGCCTGAAATCCGTACACGCCTCCCATGTAGATCTCGTTCATGTACGCTTCGAGGATCTGCTCTTTCGTGTACGACCGCTCCAGATCGAATGCGACCTGCAGTTCCTTGATCTTTCTCGTATATCTCTGCTCGAACCCGATCTCGGTGAAGAGATTTCGTGCGAGTTGCTGCGAAATGGTGCTGCCACCCCCGGCGTAATTGAATGTCAGCACACCGACGGCGGCACGTGCAAAGCCGATCGGATCGAAGCCGGCGTGCTGATAGAAGCGCTTATCCTCCATCGCGACGACAGACTGCGGTACGTATTGGGGCAGGTCCGAGATACGAATTGGCGTGCGGCTCTCGAATCCGAACTCGGCGATCTGCTCTCCGTTGGCCGCGAGGATCTTGCTCTTCTGTTCGTGCTCGAAGGTCGAGATCCGTGCGATGGAGGGGCATGCATCACCGGCACACAGATTTTGCCATGCACCCCAACCCCCGCCCGAGCCGAGTGCCGTGAGGAACGCAAGCCCGAGAAGGTATGTTCGGGGAAACCACAGACGAGTGAGCGTTCCGCGGATTCCGCCCCCTCGAGGGTGCTTTTTGGGCCTCGCTCGTGCCATCATGTCCGTCCTGCGCCTCCGGTTCTGCCTGGGACTCGTCCGCAACGCTGCAAGCCGGGTGCCAACCCCCGAGGCTACGAAGCTACCCACGCATATGTAACTGACTCAAGCGGCCCGGACCTCGCGACTCTTCCGGCTTGACCGGGGATACGGCCGCGACGAAGCTCCGATGACCCCCTCACGTCGAAGGCTACCATGCGATCTGTGAGACCCGCCCTCATCACGCTCCTGACAATCGCTCTCGGGGCGGCCAGCTGCGGAGGACAATCCTCCTCTGATCTGGTGCTCTCTTCGGATCCGGAGCTCGCCGCTCTGGCGGCAGAACTGCTTCCCGATCTGGCCCTGCGTGCCGGGATGGAGCTGTCCAGACCTGTCCGTCTCGAAAAGCGCTCACGAAGCGAGCTGGTTCGGTACCTCGAAACCAAGCTGGATCAGGATCTGCCGGCTGCCGAGGCGCGGTCGCGAGCTCAGGTGTACGCGTTCCTCGGCCTTGTCGAGCCGGACATGGATCTTCGAGCCGAGCTTCTTGCACTCTACACCGAGCAGGTTGCCGGCTTCTACGAGCCTGACTCCATGGCCCTCTTCGTCATGGACGACCAGCCTGAGGCAGCGATCGAGGCCCTCCTCATTCATGAGTTGGTCCATGCCGTTCAGGATCAGAACGTGCCGCTGCGCGACCTGACGGATCGCGAACGCGGTAACGACCGGGCGACCGCGGCAATGGCCGCGATCGAGGGACACGCTACGCTCGTGATGTTCGAGTATCTCACGGAGCAGCTTACCGGCGCTGCGATCGATCTGTCTGAGCTTCCAGACTTTGAAGCACAGATCCGCCCGGCTCTCGAGGGCATGAACCAGCAGTTCCCCGCCCTCGCAGAGGCGCCACGAGTGATCCGCGAGTCGCTGCTGTTTCCGTACGTCGACGGGGCCGTGTTTGTCCAGCGGCTTTGGTCGAATGGTGATCGTCAGAACCCGTTCGGGGCGCGGCTGCCCAACTCCACCGAGCAGATCCTGAACGCCTCGGCCGAAAATCCGCTGAATCTTGGGGTCGAGGTCCTGAGGGGTGACGTTCTGCTCTCGGACGTGCTGGGGTCACTGGAACTCCGGATCCTTCTAGAGGATGTGCTGGGTTTGCGGTACGGGAATGGAGCTCAAGATGACGCCGAAGCACTGGCAGCTCACTGGGATGGTGACCGGTATGTTCTTGTGCGTTCCAGTTCCGGCGTCGGTCTCGCGTGGGTGACGGTATGGTCCGATGTCCAGGCAAGGGATCGTTTCGTCTCTCTGGTGCAGAACAGCGGCCAAGGGTTCGGGAGCCCGACGTCGATCATTCGAATCGAGGTGGACGGGCGTCCGGCGGCGCTTCTGCGTTCTGGAGACGAGGCCTTCGAGGTGTCGTTCGCGGCTATCGATCCGGCGTGACGACTGAACTTCGCGAGGCTGCCCGGGAAACGATCGAGGTCGTCGCCTCGGCTGGAACGTACCCCGTCTTCGTTGGCCCCGGCCTTCTCGATCGCATCGCGAGGGTCCTCGACATGCACGCGCCGGCGCACCGTGTTGCCGTGATCTCCGATGACCAGGTTGGCCCACTGTACGGCAGAGAGGTGGCGGAGCGTTTGAGAGAAGCGGGTCACGACGTCACCGTCCTCACCTTCCCGTCCGGAGAGGCTTCGAAGAATCGGACATGGTGGGCTGCCTTGACGGACGAGATGCTCGGGGCCGGCCTCGGTCGTGATTGTGCCGTAGTCGGGGTCGGGGGTGGTGTGACCACCGATCTCGCTGGATTCGTGGCAGCGACGTACTTGCGGAGTGTCCCGATCATCCAGGTGCCGACGAGCACCCTGGCCATGATCGACGCCTCGGTCGGAGGAAAGACCGGGGTTGATGTGCCTGCCGGAAAGAACCTCGTCGGGGCGTTCTATGCCCCCCGAGCTGTTGTGGCGGACACCTCTGTTCTGACGACCTTGAACGCGCTTCACCGGTCCGAGGGCCTCGTCGAGGCGGTGAAGCACGGTGCCATTCGAGATGAAGCTCACATGATATCGGTTCGCCGGAGCGTACCGGGCCTCCTCGCCGCGGATGCTGCGATATGTGCAGACGTGATTGCCCGGTCGGTGAGGATCAAGGCCGAGGTGGTAGCGGAGGATGAGTTCGAGCAGGGGCTCCGGCAGATCCTCAACTTTGGACACACCATCGGGCATGCTCTGGAGGCGGCCGCCAACTATCGGATCGGGCACGGTCGAGCCGTCGCCTACGGCATGGTTGCCGAGGCTCGGATCGGAGAGGCTCTGGGCATCACGGATGAGGGTACGGCGGCCCGGCTTGCGGAAGCTCTCTCGCCGTTGACCGAGCGAGGTCGACTTGACGTAGACGCGTCGCACGCGCGCACGTTTCTTGGCGCCGACAAGAAGTCACGCGGCGGGCGAGTACGCTTTGTGCTACTCCGGCGGATCGGCGAGGTCGCTCATGAGCAGGGGTGGACGCACGAAGTCGGGGAAGAGGTCGCCCGTGACGCTTTGAACGAGATCCTTCACGGCTGGTAGGAGAGGTCGAACAAGTCCCGGCGTTGGGATATCTTTCGCTGTACGACGGCTCTCATGGGAGGTGACATGACGCTCCACGAGCGTCTCAACGGTATGACGATCGGGTCCGTACTCGCCTCCCGAGCAACCTCGGACCCCTCTCGTGCCTATCTGGTCGACGATGGCGGTGTGATGTCGTTTGCCGAAGTCGACGGACAATCGGAGGCCATGGCCGCCTCCCTCTCGAATCTTGGAGTTGGCGCGGGTGACCGAGTCGCCCTGATTCTCCCGGCATGTGTCGAGTTCGTCGTCTCCGCTTTCGCCGCGGCCAAACTCGGGGCTGTGATCGTGCCGCTGAACCCGAGATCGTCCCTGCCGGAGCTTCATTACATGCTCCGCCATTCCGAAGCGTCCTGCGCCGTGACGATCGAGCGCCATGCCGGACTGGAATATCTGGAGGTCTTCGAGGAGTTGATGCCGCAACTCCCTGCCCTGGCATTTCTCGTCACGGTCGGGGAAGGTGATCTGTGGTATGACGATCGGATCGTTCAGTACGAGGACATGCTCTCCTCCGGATCGGGTCGGGATTATCACGGGGGGGTGCCGGACGCCGACGACTCCTTTGCTCTCCTCTACACCTCGGGCACCAGCGGGAAGCCCAAGGGGGTCGAGTTGAGTCACGCCAATCTCCTGTGGGGAGGGGCCGTAACGGCCGAAGCTCTCGAGATGACGGTGGAGGATCGGGTTGTGGGAATCAGCGCCCTTTTTCACGTGTTCGGCCTGGCATCCGGTCTGCTCGCGGCCCTCGCATCGGGTGCGTCGATCATCCTCCAGGTTGACGGGTCCGCGTCATCGACCCTGGCGGCGGTCGAGGACCACTCCGCCACCATTCATTTCGGGATCCCGACACTCTTCCTTCAGGCGCTCAGGGAATTGCCGGCGCGCACCCGTGACCTGTCGACGCTCCGACTCGCGGTCGTGGCCGGGGCACCGGTGGGAGACGAGTTGGTCCGAGATCTCTCCATTGCGCTCGGTGTGCCCGCCGTGGCGGGCTACTCGCTCACGGAAGGATCGTCGCTGTTGAGTGTCTGCCGTGCGGACGATGCTCCTGAAAAGCGTCGATTTACCTTGGGTCGTCCCATGACAGGAGCAGATGTCCGGATCGTCGATGTATCGGAATCCCGCGAAGAGATGCTTCCCGTCGAGAGCGTGGGTGAGATCAGAGTGCGGGGGCCGGGCATGATGTTGGGGTACTACCGGCAGCCGAAGCAGACGGCGGACGCGCTCGACCGAGACGGGTTCTTTCGCACCGGAGATCTCGGCCTGCTCGACGAAGAGGGATTTCTTCATTTGGTCGGCCGAACCAAGGACGTTATCATTCGTTCAGGCTTCAACGTGTACCCCCGGGAAATCGAGACTCGAATTGAGGCTCATCCCGCGGTTCACGAGGTAGCGGCGATCGGCGTTGCCGATCCGCTCCTCGGCGAAGCCTTATGCGCCTGCGTCGTCCCCGTTGAGGGAGCGATCGTCACGGACCAGGAGCTCGTAGACTGGTGTCGAGAGACACTCGCCGACGAGAAGGTTCCAGATCTGGTCACGTTTTTGGACGAATTGCCCCGATCGGACACGGGGCAGGTGCGACGGGCCGCACTCTCCCGCACCGCGGTAGCGGAGGGACAGTCGGACTGACGGGGCCGCCGCGTCCAAGGTGGACGCGCCCGTAAGGCTTCCCCGACCTCTCTCGCGGATTCGCGACGAGGCGAGGTGGGGAGGTCTCGCGACATGACAATTCAGTTTGCGAGACAGACACCATGAGTGTTCCGTACACGCGGGCACCCCACATGGGTGGCCCAGGCACGTCGGCGGTCGAACCGTCCCATGCCGCTCTCCTCATCGACTTCGACAACGTGACGATGGGGATGCGTTCCGACCTGTCCAAAGAGCTCAAGACGCTTCTGGACACGGACGTGATCAAGGGGAAAGTGAGCGTCCAGCGCGCGTATGCCGACTGGCGTCGGTATCCTCAGTACATCGTGCCCCTCTCCGAGGCGTCCGTTGATCTGATCTTCGCCCCAGCGTATGGGAGCAACAAGAAGAATGCGACAGACATCCGGATGGCCATCGACGCTCTTGAACTGGTCTTCATCAGGCCCGAGATCGGCATCTATATCCTGCTCACGGGAGACTCCGATTTCTCGAGCCTCGTCCTGAAGCTCAAGGAGTACGGAAAGTATGTCATCGGCGTCGGGATTCAGGAGTCGAGCTCGGATATCCTCGTCCAGAACTGTGACGAGTACTACTCGTACACGAGCTTGACGGGGCTCACCAAGACGTCGGAGTTGGACCGGTCGGCGAAGGACCCATGGCAGCTGGTGAGGGATGCGGTGGATACCATGATCCGCCGGGGGGATGTCATGCGCTCCGACCGGTTGAAGCAGGTGATGCAGGAACTCGATCCGACCTTCGACGAGGGATCGATTGGGTACTCCAAATTCAGCAAGTTCCTCACGGAGGCGTCGTCACGCGGCTTGATCGGCCTGACGAAAATGGAAAACGGCCAGTACGAGATCTCGGCTACGAAGGGACGGGGAAGTCGGCGGGAAGACGGGCGGAGTCGATCCCGTCGGGGACGGGGTGGTCGCCGGGACCGCAGTGAACGTGCCGAGACAGCGCCCGAGGACGCGAGTGAAGCGACTGCCGGTGAACCCTTGACACAGGCCTACGAGGCGTTGCGGTCGGCGTTGTCGAGGCTTCGCGAAGCCGGCCGCGAGACCGTTCGGGATTCGGACGTCAAGCGAAAGATGCTCGAGGCCGACCGCAGCTTCGACGAGGCGGAGCTTGGGTTTGCGAAATTCAGCCAGTTCCTGGTGCAGGCGGAAAGGGACAGCATCGTGACGCTGGCCCCCACGGAGCGTGGCAATCTGGACGTTTCGCTGAACACGGCTGCGCTGGCTTCATCGCATACCGCGAAGTCCAGTTTCGAAGGAGCTGGTGGATCCTCGGTGGTACCGGGAGCCCCAGAGCCGCCTGCGTCCGATTCGCCAGCAGTGGCTGAGCCCGAAGCCGAGGACGAGGCGCCGAAGCGCGGGTGGTTTGGCCTGCGATGGGGATCGCGTCGTGGAGCTTCGAAGGGTGATCCGGGTGTGGTGCCGACCCTGTTCGAAGGGCAGGGAGTCAAAGCGTCGTCCGGGACGCAGGCCAAATCCGGAGAGACGCACACCGAAGCTGAGGCGCACACGGTCGTGCAGGTGGCGCTTGGAGATGCACCGGAGGCCCAGAGGGAGAGTTCGGCCACGACGTCCGACCCCGCGCCGTCAACCGGTTCGTCGGACGATCTGTCGATGGATGCGGGCGCCGCAGCGCCTGTCGGGGTTCCGGTTTCTGACCTTGCCTTGCCTTCGGAGGCGGGTGCGATCGCACGTTATCTGACCCACCGCTACAAGGGTGTCGGTGAGAAGACTGCGGAGACGCTCGTTGAAGCACTGGGTGCAGATCTCTTCCGTACCATGCACGAAGACCCGGATGCCATCGCCCGGATCGTTCCGAAGAACCGGGCGGAGCAGGTCCTGGAAGCGTGGAGGTCTGATTACGAGCGACGTGCCGCTGCCCACTCTCGTGGTCGCGGAGGATCCGGGGCTTCCAGCGGACGCGGCAGGTCTCGGGATCGTAGCTGACCGCATCCGTCCGCTACCGTGGACGGAAACGGGACTCTCGGATGGCGTGGGCGAACCCGAGGACAGGCCCATCCCGTTGCACGTTCTCTGTCAGCCTGTCGACATCGTCGCTCGGTCACTTCTTGGCGCTCGCATCGTGTCGACCGTAGGGGGCGTGACCTGTGCCGGGGTCATTGTGGAGACGGAAGCCTATGGTGGGCAGGAAGACTCCGCGTCTCACGCAGCAACGCGTTCGGGAATCACCAAGCGCAACCGGGCCATGTACGGAGCTCCCGGCCGTGCCTACGTCTATCGCAGTTACGGGGTGCACTGGTGTCTCAATGTCGTGACAGGTCGAGAGGGCTCGCCCGCAGCGGTTCTCCTGCGTGGCCTGGATCCGATCTCCGGACACGATGTGATGTCGAAGCGACGGAGAGGTCGGTTGCCTCTCGTGGCGGGGCCAGGCAGGCTCGCGCAGGCCCTGGGGGTCGATGACCGTCTGTACGGCCACGTGTTGGACGAGGTGCCCCTTCAGCTGTTGCAGGGGTGGAAAGTTCCGGATCGCGATGTGGTCGTCACCGGACGCATTGGCATCTCGACTGCGGCGGAGTTACCACTTCGGTTCTATGTTGACGGATCCGCCGGCGTCTCCGTCAAGTCGGCCCGTCACCCTGCGTCCGAGCTGCCAGCATGAGCGACCCGACCTGGATCTCCGTTCTGCCTCCCATACTCGCCATCGTGTTGGCGATCTGGACGCGACAGGTCTACTTGTCGCTGGCTGGAGGGCTTTGGCTCGCCTGGACCATGCTGGAAGGGTGGAATCCCCTGTCGGGACTCGCCAGTTCGATCGACGGCGCTGTTGCTGTGTTCGGGGAGGCCGGCGATGCCCGTGTGATTCTCTTCACGCTGGTCATCGGTGCGCTGATCGCGACCGTGGAGGCGTCCGGAGGTGTACGCGGTTTCGTAGAGCTCCTCGAAACGAACCGCTGGGTCGACTCGGCCAAGCGAGCTCAGTTACTGGCCTGGGCTTCGGGCATCGTCATCTTCATCGAGTCGAACATCACGGTTCTGGTGGCCGGGTCCGTCTCGCGTCCACTCTTCGACCGGTACAAGTGCTCCCGCGAGAAGCTCGCGTACATCATCGACTCGACCTCCGCTCCGATCTGCATCCTGATTCCCATGAATGCCTGGGGGGCCTACAACCTCGGCATTCTGGAGGGGCTGGGCGTTGAGGACGCACTCGGCGTCTTCCTGCAGTCGATCCTCTACAACTTCTATGCGATTGTCGCCGTGGTCCTGGTCCTGGTCGTCATCCTCACGGGCCTCGACGTGGGCCCCTTGAAGAAAGCGGAGGAGAGAACGCGGGGCGGCCAGCTCCTCTGGCCTCATGCGACGCCAATGATCGACGAGGAGGTCCTATCGCCCCCGCCGCTCGACGGAGTCGAACCGCGGGCGCGCAACATGTTCTTCCCGATCGCCGCGATGGTCCTGTTCATGCCGATGGGGTTGTACATCACCGGATCGAGTGCGGTCGCAGGTGCTGGTGAAGACCTGACGCTGCAAGGCATCCTCTCAGAGGGATCGGGTTCGACCAGCGTTCTATGGTCCGTGATGTTCGGACTTGGCGTTTCGTGGGTCATGCTGTTAGGCCAGCGCATCTTCTCGGTCGAGCAACTCGTGAAGATCGGGCTGCGCGGGGCCGGTGCTCTTGTCCCCCTGGCGCTGATTCTTTTGTTGGCGCTTGCTTTGGGTGATGTCATCCAGATCCTCGGCACGGGGGAATACGTGGCCGGTGTGACCGCGGGGACCATGCCGAATTTCGTCTATCTCCCGCTTGTCTTCCTCGTGTCAGGGGGAATTGCATTCTCGACCGGCACGAGCTGGGGAACGTTCGCCATCATGCTTCCGATTGCTGTTCCTGCAGCAGCGACGTTGGGCCTTCCTCTCGCTCCGTTCGTTGCCGCATCTCTGGCAGGCGGGGTTTTCGGGGACCACTGCTCACCGATCTCCGACACCACGATCATATCGTCGATGGCTGCGGCTACGGACCACATCGATCACGTTCGGACCCAGTTGCCGTACGCGCTTTTCGGGGGTGGGATCGCCGTGGTCTGCTTTGCGATCCTCGGAGCAACGCTTTGAGGCCTTGGGGGTACCAGCCTCTCCCCGAATCTTCGATCTTCTCACCCGGTTCTTGCCCCGCCGCCCCGCAGTAATGGCGGGCCAACGGTATACGTACGGAGTCACACCTTGAACGTCATCGTTTGCATCAAGCGCGTCCCCGACACCGAAGCGCGGATTCGCGTCGATGGATCAGGTGTCATGATCGAGCAGACCGGGATCAAGTACGACATGGGCCCGTACGATGCGTTTGCCGTGGAGGCAGCGCTGCGTCTGAGGGAAGCCACGGGCGAAGGTGAGGTGGCGTTGCTCACGCTCGGAGACTCCTCGTCTCAGGAGACGTTGCGGAAGGGTCTGGCGATGGGGGCGGATCGAGCGGTTCTGTTGACCGGTGATGTCAGTCTGGACGGCCTGGCCACAGCGAAAACGCTGGCCTCCGAGCTTGACGCCTCGAACGCAGATCTCTTCCTCTTCGGGATCAAGTCCGCTGACGATGACCAGCAGCAGGTGGGCCCCATGGTGGCTGCCCTGACGGGGCGCCCCTGTGTTTCCGGGGTCTCGTCTTTCGACGTCGACGGAACGACCGTCACGTGTCAGCGGCAGGTCGAGGGTGGCAGCGAAGTCGTGGAAGTCGATCTCCCAGCCGTCTTATGCATGACCAAGGGTCCGAATGAACCTCGTTTGGCAGCACTGAAGGGCATCATGGCTGCCAAGAAAAAGCCCCTTGAGGAAAAGCCGGCCGCGGAGAACGTGAGCAGAGTGCGGCTCAAGGCCCTTTCGGAGCCTCCGGCGCGTGCGACGGGCCGAATCGTTGGAGAGGGAGCGGATTCGGTTTCGGAACTGGTCCGTCTGCTGCGAGAAGAAGCGAACGCAATCTGATCCAGAGCGGATCCGAGGGCGGTATACCACCATTTTTGAATCCAGCGGAACAGAGGGTCTTATGGCCAATGTGCTCGCCTTTGCAGAACAACGGGATGGACAGTTCGGTTCGGCCGCGCGCGAGGCCGTGTCGGTCGCGGCGCGTCTGGCGGATGCCTCCGGAGGAGTTGCGCACGCGCTCGTCCTTGGAGGATCGACCGTGTCCGCGTCGGTGTCGGATCTGGGGTTATATGGCGCCGAGCGGATCTCCGTTCGCGAGCATGATGCGCTTTCGGAATACAATCCCGAAGCCTGGGTTCCGATCGTAGTGGAGGAGGTTCGTTCCGGTGCCTACGAGGCAGTGGTGTTCGCAGCGACCACGCTTGGAAAGGACCTGGCTCCGCGGGTCGCGGCGCTCCTCGACGTCCCCCTCGTATCGGATGTGACGGGTGTGGAACTGTCGGGTGGTACCCTCTCCGCCACCCGGCCCGTCTTCTCCGGTAAGGCGTTCGCCAGTCTGGAAGTCGACGCCTCCCCGGCGATGGTGTCCATTCGGCCCAATGTGTTTCCCGCCGTTGAGCGAGCGGCCGCGGGCGAGGTCTCGATGTCCACTCCGGACATCGATCCATCCTCACTTCGTGTTCGTGTCGTAGCACGAAATGACGCCTCTGAGGGGTCGGTGGATGTGTCCGAAGCCTCGATCGTTGTTTCCGGTGGTCGTGGCATGCGGGATCCGGATCAGTGGAGCCTGCTCGAGGGTCTGAGGGACGCTCTGGGCTCAGACGTCGCGCTCGGTGCATCCCGTGCGGTCGTGGATGCGGGATGGCGCCCGCACGGTGAGCAGGTGGGGCAGACGGGAAAGACGGTCGCTCCGAAGCTCTACATCGCCGTGGGAATCTCGGGAGCGGTGCAGCACCTCGCCGGGATGCGCACAGCCAAGACGATCGTCGCGATCAATCGCGATCCGGATGCACCGATCTTCGGGGTCGCGGACTACGGAATCGTCGGTGACCTCTTCGAAATCGTACCTCGCCTTACGGAGGAAGTCAGCGCGCTGCGGTCGACGGACTGAGCGATTGCAGCCGTTCCGGAGACTCAGGCTCCCGGACACCACCGGCGGATGATGCGGCCGGCGTGAAGGAACGTCAGGGGTCAGCTGGGTGGGCGGCCCCCAAGGACCGCGATCGGATCGACGGGATTTCCCCACCGCCACACCTCGAAGTGAAGGTGCGGAGCCGTCACCACTCCACTCTCCCCGCTCGCGCCGATCGTGTCGCCTGCCCGGACGCGGGTCCCGGCTTCCACCCGAATGGTGGACAGGTGGGCGTAGATGGAGAGCAGGCCGTTGGCGTGATCGATCCAGACCACTTTCCCAAATCCACTCATCGTGCCTGCGAAGCGTACCGTGCCTCCCGCCATCGCCCATACGCGGGTTCCAGTCGGTACGCCGAGATCGACCCCCCGATGGATGTCGGGGCGCATCTCGATGAACCGGAGCCCGAACCCGGAGGTCAACGGCGCGTCCACCGGCCATCGCGGCAGGTAGCACCCGGATAGCGTGATGGCGATCAGCCCGGCGGCGGCGATATGCCTCCGACCGGTGTTCACGTGCTTTCGGTATGCGACGCAGCCGGGCCCGTGTCGAGAAGCATGACCGAAAGCTCCTCGCCAATCTCGATCGACTCACGGTCAGGAGGGATGATGGCGAGTCCATCGGCCAGAGCCAGACCAGACACCAACCCGGACAGTTGTGGGCCGGTCAACCGTGCAATGACCCCCTGAGGTGTGCTGGTCAGCGCCACCCGCTGGAAATAGGTCAGGTCGGCCGGTGTCGACATTGCTTCCCCGGCCGTGCATGTAATGATTCGGCGATAAATGTTTCGGTGCCCCGCGCGACGCAGCAGATATGGGCGCACGAACACTTCGAAGGTTACGAACGCAGACGAGGGATTCCCGGGTAGCCCGAATACCGGTTGGCGATGCCCACCCCGCTCGAGCCAACCGAATGAAATCGGGCTGCCTGGACGCATTCGGACTCGCCAGAAATCCAGAGTGAACCCAGCGGTGTCCAACGCACGTTTCACCAGATCTGCGTCACCCATCGATGCGCCACCGATCGTGATCAGTGCGTCAGCATCGGCGCCGGCGGCGATACGGGCGGCCAGGTCTACCGGGTCATCTCGGGCAATCCCCAGATCGGTGGGCTCCACACCGATTTCCCGACTCATGGCGGCAAGCATGGTTCCGTTCGATTCCGGTACACCCCGGCCGCCGATCACGTCATCATAGCGGTCCGCTCTCCGGAGTTCATCACCGGTCAGGAGCAGGGCGACTCGGGGAGACGAGTGCACCTCGACGGTCGTCAGTCCGGCTGCAGCGAGAACACCGATCGTTCCGGGTGTGATGGAATGACCTGCCTGGAAGAGTGTGGTCCCCGCGGTCATGTCCTGGCCGGCCGCGCGTACGTTTCTACCTGCATCGCTGTCGGACATGATCTGGACCCGACCCTCATAGGCTTCGCGATCGGTATGTTCCACGCGCACGACCGAGTCGGCGCCACTCGGGACAGGCGCTCCGGTCATGATGCGGATCGCCGACCCGGGTGCGAGCATCTGTCCTGCGTCGCCGCCGGCGCGGACAACGCCGGTGACGCTCAGGGTTACCGGGTTGTCTGGAGTGGCCCCTGCGATGTCTCGGGCCCGGACGGCGTAACCGTCCATCGCGCTGTTGTCCCACGGGGGCAGAGTCGCACGTGCCACGATCGGCGCGGCGATGGCCCGACCTACCGCGTCCCGAAGGGGCACCGATTCGGGCTGCAGCGGCTCTGCCGTGGCGAGGATACGGCCTCGGGCCTCGCTGATCGAGAGCCAGTCCGCCTGACGCTGCTCGTGATCGAACCCGGGTCGAGCCGCGGTCATGTGATGACTCGGATCACCAGCGCCAGAGGAGCGCGAGGCTGAAGGCCGTGCCGGGGAGCCACTCCCCGTCTTCCACTTCTTCGAAAGCTCTCGCAGGATCACTGAATCCTGGCGGAGTGTCTACCTTCCAGAGCGAGAAGACGCCATCCCCTCGCAGCGCGACCCGATCCGTCAGGAACCATCGGCTGCCAAGGCCGAGCGTACCGTAGAAGCTGTTGCCGAAGGAGAAGACGTCTTCGGGGAGGAGGGTTGCATCAAGACCCGTGTCGGTTCCCGCGCTGAAGACGATTCCGCCTCCAACCGCCATGAACGGACTCAGGCGTTTCCACATCCGGCGACCGGTAAAGCTGAAGCGAAGGCGAGCCTCCACGGTCATGAGGAGTTGGTCGGCTTGCCCGATGAGGCGGCTGCCCTCCGGGCGACTCGGGTCGATGACATCACGCTCGGTGTCGATAAGACTCACGACGCCTTCCAGCCCGAGCGGCCCGGAGAGTTCCAGGCCATAAAGAGCTCCGAACACGTTGCCACCCGACGGCGCGTACCCGAAGCGCCCCGAGTCCACGGTGGAAGATCCACCGAGCAGCCCCACTTCCTGCCGATGCTCGAGATACTGGAATGGAGAGAGAATGGTCTGCGCGGCCGAACGACTTGGGATGGCGAAACCCACCAGGAACGCGACAGCCATGACCCTGACCAACGATGATCGCTTCAAGCGGATTGCACTCCTCTGTCTCGCGGAATTTTTGATTGACCCATTTCCGAGAGTCGGTCAAATTCGTGGCGAGACGCGGGTTCGCCACGTCGAGCCAACGATGTAACACCTTCTGTACCGGATCGTTTCAGACCCCATGCGCCTACGATGTGCGGCCCTCCATCGCCCGTTTTTTCTGGCTGGAGGCGTCCTTGCCGCCACGGCAGCGCCGGTTTCGTCTCAGGATGTGGTGACCCTGAGTGTCGAGGAGAACTTCCGGCGTGAGCCGAATGGTGTCGTCCTTGCCCGTCTAGGGGAAGGGGCGTCCCTCCGTCTGCTTGGGACCGAGGGCAACTGGACCCAGGTAGAGGTAGAGGGATGGGTCTGGTTGCGCTCGCTGCAGAGCAGCGAAGAGCCGGACTTCGAACTCGTCGTCAGTGAATCCGGCGGGGAGAACCTTCGAGCCGGTCCGTCCGGTCCGATTCTTGGCGTGCTGGAAGAGGGGGTGCTTCTCGAGGAACTCGGCAGGGATCCCGCATGGGCCCGGGTCGCGCGCGTTGGTTGGATCTGGTCCGAGTCCCTTACCGATCCCGCCCCACGGGAGTCTGAGCCGCTGGGTTCCATCACGATGTCGCCTCCGTCCTCCCGGACACCGTCGAGCCCTGCGGCGAGGGCGCCGGACAATTTCTCGAGCTTCGCCGGCGGTGGCCCGATACTTACCTCCCCGGACGGGGATACGCTGGGTATGATGAGACCATCCGGCGAGGTGGAGGTGCTCGGGCGTGAAGGGAATTGGGCACGCGTCCGCCTCGAGGGGTGGATGTGGATGCCTGAATCCACGCCCGAGGTGGTGGATCGCGAAGGCGCGGAAGCGGGTGCGGTGGAGGTGCTCGATCCCGAAGCGCTCATGTCCAGTCCGGGGCAATACGTGGGTCGTGTCGTGTCGTGGACGGTTCAATTCATTTCGGTCGAGCGCGCCGAGGCGGTCCGCACGGACTTCTTCGAGGGAGAGCCTTTTATTCTTGCACGCTTTGGAGGGGCGGGCGGGCCCTTCGTGTACGTTGCCGTTCCGACCGCTCGACTCTCGGAGGTCGAGGGGTTGGTGCCTCTGGAGACAATGAGCGTAACGGGGCGGGTTCGGACGGGTGTATCCCAGTTGACTGGCGCTCCGATCATCGATCTCATCGACATCGACCGATCTCGAGAGGACGAGTGAGGGTGCGCCGGCTTGATGACCGGCCGAAGGGCTTCAGCGGGCTCGCTTGGTGTGCCCTGGTCGCGGTGATCGTCGCGGTGCAGGCCTGCGGGGGGGATCCCGTCAGCGTGGTGCGACCGCCGGTCGAAGTCTTCGTAGCCGCAGGGGACCAGCAGTACGGTACCGCGAGTCAGGTACTCCAGACCCCTCTGGAGGTGCTGGTACGGGCGTTGACGACCCGTTTGCCTCAATCCGGCGTTCCGGTCTCGTGGCGCGTCATCGAGGGCGAAGCTGAGATCATCGACGTGCCAACGACGGTCTCTGACTCAGCGGGATTGGCAAGAGCACGCATCCGGCTCGGTTCTGCGTTGGGCGATGTAGTCGTTCGGGCTACCGCCGAGGGACAGTCACCTGCCTCTGCCGACTTTCGCCTCTTTGTGATCGATCGCCCCGCACTCGACGCGCTTTCCGCGGAATCGGCGGTGCCGGGGGCCTCGATCACGCTCAGCGGGAACAACTTCATTCCTCAGGCCGACCGCAACGTGGTCCTGTTTTCGGGGGTGCGGGGTCAGGTCTCCAACGCGACGCCCAGTGAACTCGTCGTCACGGTGCCGACTTGTCTGCCCGAGCGCGATGTGGACGTCAGCGTTCGGTTCGGAGCGGTGTCCAGTTCATCGCTTCCGCTCTCCGTCGGGTCGGGCGGGGACGTAGTATCGCTCGAAATCGGTGACGTCGTGGACGCATTCGACCCCGGCGGTTTCGAGTGCATCACCGTCTCGGGTACGGGGGGTGCCGAATTCGTACTCGCCGTCCACTCAACCTCCGAGGTGGGGGCGGCGGCGTACCCGTGGAGTCTGTTCGGACTGGCCGCGGGTCCCTCGGCCAGTCCGGAACTTCGGCAGGAGCCGGGGATGGGGAGCGCGCGCGTTCCGGGTCGTGACGCCGGGATCTCCTGGGAAGACGGGCTGCGAGAGCTCGAGAGAGAACTGACGTCCGGACGGGCGGTGTCGGATGCACCACGTGGGGGCGCCAGTGCGATCGCTCAATCTGTTCCCGCCGTGAATGACGTCCGGACGTTTCGGGTGTTTCGTAACCCCGGGGATTTCGCCTCGGTGACGGCGACTGCCCGTCATGTCGGAGAACGTGCCGCCCTCTTCGTGGACCAGAATGCGCCTCCGGGCGGTTACACGGATGACGATCTTCGGGCGTTTTCCGATCAGATCGACGAGGCGATCTGGCCAGTGGTGACCGAAGCATTCGGTCTCCCATCGGATCTGGATTCGAATGAACGTATCGTCATTCTCTTCACGCCGGTCGTAAACGCGCTGACGCCGAGGGGTGCCGCAGGGTTCATCGCGGGCTTCTTCTTCGGTCTGGATCTTCTGCCTGATCAGGAAGGAAGTAACGCCGGCGAAATTTTTTACGCTCTCGTCCCCGACCCGAACGGGGAGTTCTCGGATGCGCGGGCCAAGACCGCCGTGGCCCGGCTGACGCCGGCGGTGTTATCCCACGAGTTTCAGCACATGGTGAACTTCAATCAGCGTGTGCTTCTCCTGGGGGCCGAGGCGAACGAGGCAGTGTGGATGTCTGAGGCGCTGGCTCAGTTCGCTGAAGAACTGGTGGCACGTTCGTATGAGGATCGAGGCGACGTACAAAGTTCCGAACTGTTCCGATCGGGCGTTCGAGATCGTGCAAGACGGTACCTGAATCAGACAAGCGATGTCTCTCTCGTCATCGCGTCGGGTAACGGGACCCTGGAGGAGCGCGGCGCAGGGTACCTCTACCTTGCGTATCTTGCGGATCAATACGGTGTGGATCTCGTCGGTGAACTGACACGAACCACTCGGACGGGGGTCGCCAATGTGGAAGCTGAGACGGGCTCCGAATGGCCCGACGGTCTGTCGGACTGGTGGACCGCTCTCGTGCTCGACGGCCCGGGACCCGAGACCGGCTCGTTCACATACCCCTCGACCGATCTGAGAAAGTTCCTCGAGGAACCGTTCCCGCTTCGGCCGACCGTTCTGGGAGAGACGGATCTTGCGTCGTCGGGCACAATGCGCTCGGCATCCGCGACCTACTACATTGTCGATCCTTCCGAGTCGGGGACGATGACGTTTCGGCTCGGTGGAGAAGGAGGTGGATCGAGCGCTCCTCAGGCCGGGCTCCGGCTGCGGATCATTCGCGTGCAGTAGCGCTCATCGATGCCGACCGGGCTGAACCTTTCACCGGTTGGCGGCGTAGGGACCGATACCGAACCAATCGACGACCTTGGGCAGACCAGATGCGTTGTTCCACATGCGGCGAAACGCTCCATGGCGGTGCGGCACGATGCCCTACCTGCGGGACTTCCACCCCGGTCGGCGCAGCCGTCACGCGGCCGTCCGGTGTCCGGCGCTGTCCGCGTTGCGCGTACCAGGGGGAGGGGATGCCCTACTTCCGCAGAGTGGGCCATGTCGGTCTGCTGGTTGGGGCCTCGCTCTTCACCTACGGCTTCGGTGGGCTCGTCTACTGGCTGGCCCGCCGCAAGCATCTCGTCTGCCCCGGGTGCGGCCTGGGGTGGGAGAATGCTTCCCGTGCGCTGGTCGCGACGGGATCCGAGCCCGAGCGACGGCTGGTCGAGGCAGTGCCGGACGAGCGACTTCCGAGTGCGGGCGTCAAGCGGCGGGTGCTGGGTACGGGGCTGGTTCTCCTCGGGAGTCTGCTGGTCCTGATCGGGTTCGTCGAGTGGGAACTGGCCGCGATCGCGACGGGCTCGGTCCTTGGAGGCGGCGGCTCGCTGACGTTCTACTCGGGGTGGCGGGGGCTGATGGACCGCAAGAAGGCGATCATGGTCGGGGTCCAGCGAAAAATTCTGAGGCTGGCCGAGGCGAAGGGCGGGCGACTGACGGTGACGGAAGTGGCCGCAGACCTGAATCTGTCCTTGCCAGACGCCGAGACGATCCTGATCTCCCTCGACGATGGGTTCCGAGTATGTTCGGAGATCTCCAGCGACGGCGTTCTCTTCTACGAGTTTCCGGAAATCATTCACCGTGGTCAGTTGGGGTCCTCGTCCGTTGAGTCGCCCGACTGACGCCCGCCAGAGTCGGACCGGGATTGGCCGACTCGTGCGACGGAGAGTCCCAGCAGGATGCACACGGCTCCGACGAGTTGAAGCCCCGAGGGGCGCTCACCGAGCCAGACCCACGCCGTGATCAGGGCCCAAACCGGCACGAGGTTGGAATAAACGGCCGTTCGACTGTTTCCCAGCCGCTCAACCCCGTGATACCAGAGAACGTAAGCGAGGGCGATCGCGAAGAGCCCCGCGTAGACGACGCCTAGCCACGCGCCGAGGGTGACCCCCGTCAGATCGGTCGCCCCGAGTGACGGAATCCCCATGATCACGAGGATCGGCGTTCCCACCCAGAGAGTCCAGGTCGTCATGCGAAGGGCCCCGTAACGAACAACAGGTGCCGCTCCCAACACGGTGTAGACCGACCAGAGGACCGATGCCACGATCATGAGCAGGTCACCCCTCAGGGTGTCGGACCCCAGAGAGAGTTGCTCGCCGCCGCCGGCCACGACGAACATCATGCCGATCAGGGTGCCGGTGACGCCAAAGACGACTGATCGGCTCGGATATTCATGGCCGGCGGCGGCTGACAGCATCACGGTCCACACGGGGGTAGTGGACAACAGCAGGCTCGCGTTTCCGGCGTATGTCCAGTCGATCCCGATAATGAAGGCGACTTGATACAGGACGTTGCCCACCCCGCCGAGGAGCAGGATTCGGCCGAGATCTCGACGGTCGGGAAGGACTCGCTCGTGCCGGTGCCACACGAGCAGGCCCAGGGCTGCGCACGCGAGGGGGAATCGAAGGGCGTTGAACGCGAGCGGAGGAACCTGCTCGAGAACCACCTTCACGATCGAGAAGTTGATCCCCCAGATTGCCGCCAGTCCGACGAGCCAGAGATCGGTGGCCGCGTCCGCTTTTCGCGAGGTCATCAATTTCCCGGGCTCGGCGTGGTGCCTCTGAAGAGCGCGAATCTAACGTCGAATCGCTGCGCTCCAACCACGTGCCCCCAGCACGCCGATTCGTGGCCCCCGGGGTCGATAACGCCGCTCAGACAAAGGTCGATGTGGGGAGGTGCCTCGCGCGGCCACCCCCCGCCCTTCAGCAGTGTCTTGCCGGCATGGGACGCGACCATTCCTTGACGAATGGAGCGGCGATGGTAGCGTTGAGTCGGAATCATCGTCCCTCGACGATGTCCACGTGCAGACCCTCAGACATCGCACTCATCATGAGACAGTTCTCGGACGCAGAAGGCCACTCCTGGATCGCGACCGCGGTGACTTCAGAGACGACTGATTACAAGGGACGCTACCACCTCGTCATGATGGCAGAGGGTGGAGCGCGCGTTCAGCTCGAGGACGTGCGCTGGAACAGCGAGCGCTCGGCTCGCCGCACGATCGACTCGATGTCCGAGGTCGAGCTTCGCCGTCGTCTTCGCTCCGCGACGGGGCGAGGGCCGTCCGGGAGCTAGAGAGAGGAAGTACCTCCGCCGATCGTATTGCCATTCTCCCTCGCGGAGGTTGGCGCCTCGCCGGAGTGGCGAGGGGTCGGGCACGCATTCCTCGAGGGGTTCTGTGCTCAATCGCCTCCCTGGCGGGAGATCGTGAGCCACTGGCCTGCGAAGATTCGATTTCGGTCCAACCGAGGATTGAGTTCCAGGAGATCATCCACACTGACCCCGTAGCGAAGAGCGATTCCCGACAGACTCTCACCCCTGCTCACCCGATGACGGTCTGCGGTCGATACGGCCGTCGATGACATGTCAGCCGTCTCTTGGTATACAGGTGGGGCGGTACCCGGAGAACGCTGGAAGTTGGCGAGGCGAACCCCGATTTCATTCTCCACCCTCTTGGCGCGGGTTTGAGAGGGCGAATCGTTGACGATCAGGGAAAACGCGAGTCTCTCGCCGTCCCGTGAGCGGACCACGCCACTCAGTGCGGACACTCCCTCGATCGTGCCGGTCTTCGCCCTGAGGTTGCCTGCCGCGGCACTCCGGTACATCCGACCCAATTCCCCTCGTGTTCCTGCTCTCGGGAGTGAGGCCCAGAATGGTGGCCAGAAGGGACCGGCGCTCATACGCCGGAAGAGGTCGACAAACGTCGCGGCGCTGACCCGGTTCTCGCTCGACAGGCCGGATCCGTCATACTGCTGGAGTCCTGAGGTGTCGATGCCGAGGGCGAGGAGACTTCCGCGCACCGCTTCGGAACTGGCGTGGGGAGAGCCCAAACCCGAGTCTGCCCGACCTACAGCTCGAAAGATCAGCTCTGAGAAGAGGTTGTTGCTCTCCTTGTTTACGACCGCGAGATACTCCGACAGTGGTTGCGATGTGTGTCTCGCGAGGATCCGGGCGCCCGGTCGATTCAGTGCCGGAGCGCTCAGCCGTTTGACGACGGACTCGACAGGGAGTTCGACCCTGCGTGTTTCCCCACGCACGGTGATGCCGCGCCCCTCAAGCGCGGCCCGGAATGATGCGCCCACGAAATCTGCAGGGACGGCGACCGTCATCTGCCGCCAGACGTCCCGGGAATTCTGAGCGAGACGGCCCGTGATTCGTACGGGCCCGAGTGGATCCTCGCGCAAGATTGCGAGTCGCGGGCGAGCACGACCGCTGACGGTCATCGCATCGTTCCGGACTTCGAGGGCCGAATGAGGTGGGATGGTCTCGACCAGGGGTGGGCTCCCTGCGCCACTCGGCCGGATGCGGAAGGACACGACGTTCTCGTTGAACGACAGTGCCGACACGCCGGCGGTGAAGTGTTCATTCAGGTCCTCGGGCTCCCAACCCTCCGAGCGAAGAGGGCCGGGGAAGAACGAGGCGTCGGCGACCAGATCCCCACTGATCTCGGAGATACCTGCTGACTCCAGCTGATCGATCAGCCTCTGGAACACCTCGTCCTTGCGCCCGAAGAAGCGATCGGAGATGCCGGGGTCACCGGTTCCGTACAGCGTCAGGTCACCGTCCAGCACTCCATCCCGAACGGCAGCAGTCGAAAGCACGTAGGTATGGAATCGATAGTCCGGGCCGAGCCGGTGCAGGGCCGCGGCGGTGGTCAACAGCTTGAGGTTCGACGCAGGCGCGAGGGCACTGTCCGGGGAGAGTGCGAGTATGGTATCGCCAGAGTCGAGGGAGTACACAAGCGCTCCCCATCGCGCATCTCCCCAGGTGGGCAATCGGAACGTCTCGAGGAGGTCCATCCGTAAACGGTCCACATCCTGTCCGTGGACTGAGGGTGCGAACTGGACGAAGCCGAGCGCGAGGATGCCACATCTCCCGAGTACCCGTGCCTTCGGCCATGCGGGCGACAGACGAGCCAGAAAGACCCGCACAGGTCAGGCCGAGACGGCCTGATCCTTCGCCGTCAGACAGACGGAGCAGTATCCGGACAGTTCGAGGCGGTAACCCGTCACCGTGAAGCTTCCGGCAGTCCCCCGGAGGGCATCGATTTCTCCTCGGGAGATCTCCCCCGGAAGATCCAGGACGCACTCGCAGACCACGCAGCGCGCATGATGGTGAGGATCCGTACGCCCATCGTACCTGGCCGAGTGATCCGCATAGCTCAGCTTGACCGCGAGGCCGCACCCCACCAGCGTCTCCAGGCTCTTGTAGACGGTCGCGAGGGAGATCGCCGGCAGCGTCTTTCGCACGGCGAGGAACACTTCGTCTGCGGTGGGATGCACATCCGTGCTGGCGAGATACCGGAAGACGGCAGCTCGCTGCTCTGTAAACCGTTGGCCGCTCTCCTCCAGGGCTTCTCGGAGGCGCAGATCGCTCGCAGAATGACTGGACATAAGGATCGTACTACCCAACGCCCTTCGGGACGGACTCGGAACACATGAACGTTACATGGCCGCTCAAAAACGTGTCAATCGTTCGGACCTCGATTTCGGGTATTCGGGCCGAGCCACTGTCGAGAATCAGACCGTGACCGATCCGTTCCTGACACTCGAGCCTCTGATCGACGCGATCGGGGAGGTTGCCAACGCCTCGGGGTGGGATCTATCGGGGCTGCAGAAGACGACAAGCCATCAATTCGAGGGACGTTGGGAGGGCGAATCGACTCGAAGCGCGTACCTCTTCTTCCATCCGCTCGACGGCTCCGACATGGCGAGTCTGGACGTATACCTCGATGAAACCTCCCGAGGGATGAGCGGGAATGTGGCGCTGGTTGTCGGCCTTCGACCACTGGGTCGGCTGTACGATGCCGAACGTATCCTCACCGTCCTGGGTCGCCTTTCGGCTCGCGAGCTGGCACGTGGTCAGCGCCGCCCGCTGTCCCTTCGTTTCCGTCTGTCGGATGCCGAGGTCCCGGCCCCGGAGGCGGATTCCGAAGTGCGCTTCAAGGTGCGGATTCCCAACCCGGTCGTTCGCGGAGGACGTGCGAGGCTGAGCCCCTGGCTTGACTCCGTGCTGGAAGGCTTCTCGGAGATTCTGCGGTCGCCTGAGCTGGCTCTGCTGAGCGATACGGAGGAGGCTCCCACCGACTGACGGCGCCGTGTCGTGCGGGGGTTGGCTCCACTCCGCAGCGCTCGTCACCAGCGGTCGGCCAGGAGCCGCAGGCCGTTGAAGACGACGATCACCGTGGAGCCTTCGTGCCCGATGACCCCGGCGGTCAGCCCGATCCAGCCCATGGACGCCGCGAGTACAAGCAGGGTCATCGTACAGAGGGCAAAGGCGAGGTTCTGGCGCACGATACGACGGGTTCGTCGACTGAGTCGAACCGCGTGGGCCAGGCTGGACAGGTCTTCGCCCATGATGACGACATCGGCGGTCTCCAGGGCCACGTCCGTGCCTGCCGCACCGATCGCGATGCCTACATCGGCGACGGCCAGCGCCGGGGCATCATTCACGCCATCGCCCACCATCGCGACACCACCCCGGCCACGTGTCTTCTCGAGGATCCTCGACTTTTCGTCGGGCGCGAGGTCTGCGTGGATCTCGCTGATCCCGACCATCTCGCCGATCGCTCGCGCCGTCGCCTCCGAGTCGCCGGTCAGCATCATGACCCGGTCCACACCGACGGTCTGGAGCTCGGAGACCGCTCGCTTTGCGCTGTCTCTCGGGTGATCCTGAATCGCGAATACACCCGCGTGTCGTTCATCGATGGCGACGTGCACGAGGGTCGCCGAGGGGTGGTCCGCTCGGAGGTCCGCTCCGAGAGACTCATCGAAGTGCCGAACGTGTGTGCGAACGAACTCCGGCTCACCGACACGAACGTGACGACGGCCCACCTCAGCGGCGACGCCCTGGCCGGTGAAGGAGAGAAACGTGGAGGGCTGCTCGATCGGGAGGGATCGCGCCCCGGCTGCTCGGACGATCGAAGCTGCGAGGTGGTGCTCGGACCGGCACTCGGCCGCCGCTGCGGCGGACACGAGAGCGTCTTCGGATGATCCGGTCCCGGTCCGGATCGCAACGACGTCGGGGCGCCCCACCGTGACCGTACCGGTCTTGTCCACCGCGAATGTGGTCACGTCGGCCAGGGTATCGATGTGCGCGCCACCCTTGAACAGGATCCCATGCCGAGCCCCGTTGGCTACGGCGGAGACGATGGTGGCCGGAATGGAGATCACCAGTGCACAGGGTGAGGCGACGACGAGCAGCGTCATCGCACGATAGAGGGCATCTTCGAACGCCCACCCGAGCAGCCCCCACGGCACAACGACTGCCAGGCCCGAGGCCAGGATGACACCCGCGGCGTAGCGCCCTTCGACCTCTTCGATCCAGCTCTGCGTGGGCGCTTTCGACTCTCGAGCTCGTTCGACCAGCGACAGAATGCGCGCGAGGGCCGTCTGGTCGGCCGGTCGAGTCATCTGAATGTCGAGGGAGCCCGACCCGTTGAGCGTCCCTGAGAAGACCGGATCGCTCACCCGCTTTGCAACGGGGACCGACTCCCCCGTCAGAGTGGATTCGTCCACCGAAGAACCTCCACCGACCACCACGCCGTCGACCGGAATACGTGCACCGGGGCGGACTCGCACCACGTCTCCGGGATTGAGTTCCCCGACCGGGATCACTCGTTCTGAGCTCCCGATGACATGGATCGCTTCCTCCGGGCGCAATCGGATCAGGGCCTCGATCGAGCGTCTCGTGCGGCGGAACGCGAACGTTTCCAGCGTATTGCCCAGAGAGAAGAGGACGAGCAGGACGGCCCCCTCCAGCCAATGGCCAACGAAGGACGCACCCGCCGCCGCCACCAGCATGAGGACATCTACGTCGAGGCTGCCTGCGCGGACGGATCGGACGGCGCGGAGGGCGGGGTCCCAACCCGCTGAGGCATACCCCAGAGCAAACATCGTGACGGCGAGGTCATCGAGTTCGGCGCGTGCGAGGAGCCATCCGGAAAGGGTGACGGCAAGGGCGACTGCGGTCGACACGACCTGCAGGCCCAGACGGTCCCTCGTGGAGGTGTCCATGTCGCAGCAGCAATCCCGGGTTTCTTATCAAGAATGATTCTTGATAAGGTAGCTGGCAGAGCTGATTGCTCCGAGGGGGTGGGTTGCTCGGAAAGGGCGCGCATGCACATTGGGCGCATCGAAACTCAAGACCCGTTTTGACGAGGACGCAGCATGAGTGACGCCGGCGCATTCGACGCCCTCTTGCAGGAGGACCGACGCTTTTCTCCCTCGAAGACATTCGTCGACCAGGCGAACATCAGCGATGCGTCCCTGTACGATCTCGCGGCAGCAGACCCGGAGGAGTATTGGGCCGAGTGGGCCCGTGAACTCGACTGGTTCGAGCCCTGGCACACGGTGCTGGAGTGGGTGCCCCCTCATGCAAAGTGGTTCCTCGGGGGAAAGCTGAACGTTGCTCACAACTGTCTGGACAGGCATGTGGCAGCCGGTCGTGGCGATCGGACCGCCCTCATCTGGGAGGGAGAGCCCGGGGACACGCGGACGTACACCTATGCCGAGCTTCAGCTGGAGGTCGCGAAGTTCGCGAATGCTCTCCGGGGTCTGGGTGTCGTAAAAGGCGATCGGGTCACGATCTACCTTCCCATGGTCCCCGAGGCCGCCATTGCGATGCTCGCCTGTACACGCATCGGAGCGGTCCATTCGGTCGTGTTCGGGGGCTTCAGTCCGGATTCTCTCGCCGACCGCAACAACGACGCGGCGGCAAAGGTCCTCGTGACCGCGGACGGTGGGTGGCGTCGAGGGTCGGTTGTGCCGCTCAAGGCCAACGCAGACGTAGCGCTCGAGCAGTCGCCGACGGTCGAGCACGTGGTCGTCGTTTCTCGTGGCGGCGCCCTTACCCGGGAGAATCCCGTGCCGATGACGGCGGGACGTGATCACTGGTACCACGACCTGATCGCGGGCGCGTCGGACGATTGCCCGGCGGAACCCATGGATGCCGAGGACACGCTCTTCATCCTCTACACATCGGGCACCACGGGAAAGCCAAAGGGCGTGGTGCACACCACGGGGGGCTACCTCACGCAGGCGTATGCGACGACACGGTCGGTTTTCGATCTCAAGGAAGACGACGTCTACTGGTGCACCGCGGATGTGGGTTGGATCACCGGGCACAGCTACATCGTCTACGGTCCTCTCGCGAACTGCGCTCAGGTGGTGATGTACGAGGGGGCACCCGACACACCGGATCGCGGCCGATTCTGGGAGATCTGCGAGAAATACGGTGTGACGATCTTTTACACCGCGCCGACCGCGATCCGTGCGTTCATGCGCTGGGGGGATGAGTGGCCGGGGAAGTCCGACCTGTCGTCTCTGAGGTTGCTTGGGACGGTCGGAGAGCCAATCAATCCCGAGGCGTGGATGTGGTACCATCAGACGATCGGAGCAGGGCGTTGCCCGATCGTGGACACATGGTGGCAAACGGAAACGGGAGCCATCATGATCACGCCGCTGCCGGGATTGACCGAGACCAAGCCAGGCACGGCGACTCGCCCGTTTCCCGGGATTCAGGCCGCCATTCTCGACGAGGCAGGTCGAGAGACGACGGCCGGCTATCTCGCCATCACCACGCCGTGGCCATCCATGCTTCGAACGGTGTGGGGGGACGATCAGCGCTTCAGAGACACCTACTGGTCAAAATGGCCGGATACCTACTTCCCCGGGGACGGAGCGAAGGTCGACGAGGACGGGTACCTGTGGATCCTCGGGCGGGTCGACGACGTCCTGAACGTGGCGGGCCACCGAATCGGAACGATGGAGGTGGAGAGCGCCCTGGTCGATCACCCGTCGGTGGCGGAATCTGCCGTTGTCGGCAAGGCGCACGAGATCAAGGGCGAGTCGATCGCAGCGTTCGTGACGCTGAAGGACGGGGTCGACAGCAGTGCCGACCTCCTTTCCGAGCTTCGTGATCATGTCGGGGCGAAGATCGGAGCGATCGCAAAACCGGAACTGGTGGTGTTTACCGCGGACCTGCCAAAGACCCGGTCGGGCAAGATCATGCGGCGCCTTCTGAGGGATATCGCAGAAGGGCGAGCAGTCGGGGATACGACGACGCTGGCGGATCCTGCAGTCGTGAAGAAGCTGCAGGAGCTTCACGAGGGGGAGGAGGGGTGAGCCTTCAGCTGTCGGAGAAGGGGTCCATCGATGGAGGCGCCTTTGCCGCCCGCTGATCAGCCGGCTTCTCCTTGATCTTGCGAGCCGGGACCCCCACGTAGACCCAATGAGGTTCGGTGCTCCGGGTCAGGATCGATCCTGCACCCACCATGGAGTCGTCAGCGACGTGCGTGCCCGCGAGCACAGTTGCGTGGTAGGTGATACGGACTCCGGCCCCGATGACCGTGCGTGGCAGATGCACAAGGCGCCCGTCGACGATGTCGTGCGAGTGTGAGTAGACGTTGGCGAAGTCCGAGACGGACGACCCATTCCCTATGACGATGCCGCCCCGATCGTCGAGGAGCACATGTCGGTGGATCACCACCCCGTCTCCCACCTCGAGATTGTATCCGAACGACACTCTGACGTGGGTGAATGACTTGAAGTTCGCTCCACATGACTTGAAGACGTGTCGAGCCAGAAGTCGCCGAAAGCGTATCCCGAGCTCCACGTTCTCCCCCAGAGCACTGCGATCGAACATCTCCCACAACCACAGGAGCGGCTTGCGGGGGCCATACAGGCCGTGGTCGATCTCGTCGTAGTACTCGGGCTCGAGCGTGACGTTACGCGGATCGAGGTGGGCGAGCGCGACCTGAGTGGTGTGAGGCAGCGACTTCGCGCCCGATCTTGCGACACTGGGAAAGTACAGGTCCGTGAGGATCACGCGACACAGTTCACTACGGTCGCATGACGGATCGTCCAGCTCCTCCGAGAGCCACGACAGCCACTCGTCATAAAGGGTTTGAGCGGCGTCAGCGACGGGGACGGGGCGGAGCGGAAGAAAGCGCATGGCAGGAGGTTATGTGGATCGGAGCAGGTGGCAAGACATGCGTTCGTCCCCGGACCCGCACGAGGTCGGGCCGGGCGGGCCTTTCCGGGCTAACCCGCCTCAGTAATCTTAGACTTCGCTCCCGAAACAGCGGCATCGACCATGCACGACGTTCTGCGCCAGCGCCTCATCCGAAAGATCGAAAGCCTCCCGGATGAGCAGATCTACCAGGTCCTCGATTACATCGAATTCCTGGATTCGAAGTATTCCGGCCAACGCGACGTCGAGGCCTCAGGTCTCCAAAAATTCGCCGAAGGGCTCGAGGACAAACTCCGCGGGCGGGCCGTGAGTCCGAGCACGATTCGTGAGGCGTTTCAGCTGATTTCGGCGGCCGACCGCGTTCTTTCCGGGGTTTCTTCCGCGGGCCGTCAGATCCTCGAAGAACTCAACAGTGCGATCGAATCGACACCCGAGGACCACGTGGACGGCGAGAAGCCTCCTCAGCATATCGAGGCCGACCCCCGCAAGCGGCGAACTCCCTCGTCGTCCGGGAGCCCTCGGTCTGCGGGGTCCGACGAGGACGGCATCCCCCTGTCCGATGGGGATGACACGCGAGGAATCGGCTAGATCCCGGGGGTGGATTAGGGGCTGCCGGAACGAGCTCCCGGTCGTCGCTCTCCCTCCCGACAGCGCGGACGTTGACGTTGTCGGGACCTCCGTCTATCCTCCCGGATGCACGACCTGAACACTGATCGCGCCTGTCAAATCGCCCGCTCTGCGAGCCCCGGATTCGTGGGCTCAGGCAGACGGGCATCTTCTTTTGCCCCAAGGTCCGACTGCCCATGACCGACGCCGTTCGAGGCGACCGAATCGTCAAGGAAGCCCTCACGTTCGACGACGTTCTGCTGATCCCCGGGCACTCCACCGTGCACCCGAAGGATGCAGATGTCTCGACCCGGGTGACACGAGGGATCGAGCTGCACATTCCGCTGCTCGCAGCCGCCATGGACACCGTCACTGAATCGGCGATGGCGATTCAGATGGCTCGCGAAGGTGGGCTCGGAATCATCCACAAGAACCTGTCGCCGGAACGTCAGGCCGAGGAGGTCGATCGCGTCAAGCGTTCCGAAAGCGGGATGATTCTCAATCCGATCACACTTCAGGGTGACGGGTCACTTCAGGATGCACATGACCTGATGGCGCGGTTTTCCATCAGTGGTGTGCCCATCGTCGAGGACGGAGGGCGCCTCGTCGGGATCATCACGAATCGCGATCTGCAGTTCGAGACAGATCTGTCGAGGTCGATTGCCGAGGTCATGACGTCGGAGAATCTGGTGACGGTCCCGGTAGGGACAACGCTGGATCAGGCTCAGGACATCCTTCATCAGCACCGGATCGAGAAGCTGCCTGTGGTCGACGGAGACGGCCAACTGAGGGGGCTGATTACCGTCAAGGACATTTTCAAGCGCCGTCTGTATCCCGATGCCTGCAAGGACGGTCATGGACGCTTGCGGGCTGGTGCCGCGATCGGCGCTTCGTCGGGGGATCTCGACCGGGCTCAGATGCTCGTGGACGCCGGTGTCGACGTGCTCGTCGTGGATACCGCTCATGGTCACTCCGAGGGTGTGCTTCAGGCCGTGGAGCGCGTTCGGGATCGTTTCCCCGATGTGCAGATCGTTGGCGGCAACGTGGGTACGGTCGAGGGTGCGAAAGCGCTGGTCCAGCGAGGAGTGGACGCTGTCAAGGTTGGTGTCGGGCCAGGATCGATCTGTACGACTCGGGTCGTGACCGGTGTCGGCTTGCCTCAGCTCACCGCCATCATGGACGCGGTCGAGGGGGCGGACGGATCGGTCCCGATCATCGCGGATGGGGGCATCCGATATTCCGGGGACATCGTGAAGGCGCTCGCGGCCGGCGCCCACAGCGTAATGATGGGTTCGATGTTTGCCGGAACGGACGAATCCCCGGGCGAGACGTTCCTGCTCGAAGGACGCCGATTCAAGACCGTGCGTGGGATGGGCTCGCTGTCCGCAATGGAGGAGGGATCAGCCGATCGGTACTTCCAGGATTCCTCCGAGGAGAAACGAAAACTCGTGCCGGAGGGCATCGAGGCGCGTGTCCCCTACAAGGGCCCTGTTTCGGATACGATTTACCAACTGGTGGGCGGACTGCGGGCCGGAATGGGCTACTGTGGGGTCGGGTCGATCGAGGAACTGCGAACGGAGGCGCGCTTCAATCGGGTGACGATGGGTGGGCTGCGTGAATCTCACCCCCACGACGTGACCATCACACGCGAGGCCCCGAACTACCACGGCTAGGCTGGCCGATCCGTTCCCGGCGATCGAAGCGGTTGTGAGGCACCTTCGGACCGTCGTCCTGGCTTCACTCGCAGTGGGGGCAAGCTCCGGATGCACGCTGGTTCTCGGGTCATCGCCTGGCGTTCCCGGCGAAGTCGTGGAGCCGACGGTGGACATCCGCGCCTCTGCGCCGTTCATCGAGCCGCTTCACGTGGCCTATCTGGAGCGTCCTGACGGTGCCGGGCGAGTCGACGAACTGCTGGCGTCGCCTGTCCTCCGCGATCCCGGTTTCCGGGGTGAGGTCGCGATGTGGCTCGACTATTGGCAGACCGCGGCGAGGCCCTGGCTTCCTCGTGTTCTCGAGGGTATGGGAGCCTTCGAGGAGCTGGTCGATTCTGCTCTCCTCGAGCGAGGGTTGCCTGCGTCGCTGAGATACCTGCCGCTGATCGAGAGCGGGTATAGTCCTACGGCCCGGAGCCACGCGAGCGCGGTCGGAATGTGGCAGTTGATGTCGGTTACGGCGCGTGAGCAGGGAATACGGGTTGATGCGTTCGTGGACGAGCGCCGAAGTCCGTTCAAGTCGACAACCGCCGCGACCGACTACCTGTCACTGCTCCACCGAAGATTCGAGTCCTGGTTCCTCGCTCTCGCCGCGTACAACGGTGGACCGACGCGGGCCCAGCGGATTATTCGGGAGCATGGAGGTCTGGCTCAGCCTTCGGACTCGCTGTTCTGGGCACTACGGGAGCATTGGCCTCGGGAGACGCAGGACTTCATACCGAAACTGGTCGCGGCCATCCTCGTCGCTCAGGCTCCACAGGCCCACGGGTACGACCGTCCTGTCCCCGATCCGCCGTTCCGGTACGCCGTAGTCGAGGTGCCCGAGGCGACCACCTTCGACGTACTCGCGCGGGCGGCCGAAACCGACGAAGCGGAAATCCGGCGACTGAATCCAGAGCTCTACAGGGGCCTGACCCCTCCCGGCCGAGCGTATGAGCTTCGCGTGCCGGTGGGCAGGGCCGAGGTCTTCGGGGACAACTATGCCTCCATCCCTGCACGCGAACGCATGACGGTGGTGGAGCATGACGTGCGTCGGGGCGAGACGCTGTCTCACATTGCCGTTCGCTACGGGATCTCGATTCGTGACCTGGAAGCAGCGAATCCGGATGTCCGCCCACGATACCTGAGGGTGGGCGCCCGATTGATCGTGCCGATCGCTCTGGCCCGCTAGTCGGGCCGGGGCAGGCCTCCAGGTTCGACGCCTTCAGGCAGCGAAGCAGCCCGAGAGGAGGCGCTCCGACCGCTACGGGGCGCTCCAGCTTCCCGTAGCACCTCCCTCCTTGCTGAGAAGGCGGATCCCTTCGATGCGCATGCCCCGGTCTACCGCCTTCACCATGTCGTAGACGGTCAGCAGGGCGACGCTGACCGCGGTCAGTGCTTCCATCTCGACCCCTGTTTTGCCTCGGTACGTGGCTGTGGCGCGTGCCCGCAGGCCGGGTAGCCCAGTATCCACGTCGAGGATGACCTCGACCGACGCACCCGGCAGGGCGTGACAGAGAGGAATGAGATCAGCGGTCTTCTTGCCGGCCATGATCCCGGCAAGCTGCGCGACCTGAATGGGGTCTCCCTTGTCGGTGCGACCGTCCAAAATTCGTGCGAGTGTTCCTTGCTCCATCACGATCTGCCCCTCTGCTACGGCTGTACGTCGCGAGTCATCCTTCTTCGTGACGTCGACCATCTGGGCACGACCCTCTGTGTCGAGATGGGTCAGACCATCGGGGCGCTCGGTCATCGGCCGACTCCTGTCGGTGAAGGGTAGGGGCTTTCGAGAAGGGCTTGACGCAGGTCACGCACGAGTCCGTTGACGACCAGCTGTGGATTCACGTTCCGGCGCGCGCGTTCTCTCGCCCGTTCGACGGCAGGAAAAGCGTCCGGGATGCTCGACGGTACGATCCCGACCGCGCTCGCGTGTTTCTTGAGTCGGCTCAGGGCATCGTGGTTGATCACCAGCGCATCGGCCCCGGTGGCGGCGGCACCGAGGTCGCGGAGCCATTCCTCTACGAAGGTGAAGAGATCGAGGAGCTGTCGAGCGCGGGCTGGCGGAAAAGAGGCTGCAAGACGATAGCCTTCGGCAGCGCGTCTGGACGTTGCGCTCGTCACGATCTCCAGTGCTCGTCTTCGCAGGGATTCCAGCGGGCCCGGACCGTCTTCATCCGGAAGGAAAGCCATGGCCCGACCGGGCGATCCCTGACTCAGATGCGCGGCCCATGCGCGGGTCCTGTCGTCGAGATCAAAGTGGTCCGCCAGGAACGCACGGACCGTCTCCCGTGGCAGCGCCGCAACATGGACGGGCACGGTACGGGAGCGGATCGTAGGCAGAAGCATGCCGGGTTCGCTGCTGGTCAGGAGGAACCTCGCCTGCCCGGGGGGCTCCTCGAGAAGCTTCAGCAGGGCGTTGGCGGCTTCAGGGCTGGCCTCCTGGGGCACAAGCAGTTCTGCCTGACCCACGATGAACACCGGACCCTCCGCCATGGTCGGGCGCTTTGCCGCCTGACTGCGGAGGTTTGTGATCGACGCGAGATAGAGACCGCGTACGTCATCCGACCAGCTCGGGACGAGGCTGGAAGCCCGCATGTCCGACAGCTCCTGGAAGCGTGCCGCCTCGAGCGCTTCCGCCAGCCTCGTCTTACTGGCGGCTTTCGGTCGGGGAAGCGGGAAGTACCAGTGCACGTCCGGATGTTCGAGAGATCGCGTCATCCGGCACGGACCGCAGGACTGACAGGGGCCGTCCGCGGCGGGACTTGTGCAGACCGTGAGCTGAGCGATCCAGAGCGCGAGGCGTTGTTTGCCGATCCCACGGGGGCCATGAAGGAGCAGTGCCGCAGGAAGCGTTCCCGAGACATGGGCTCGGGCGAGGGACGTGCGCAAATCCTCATGGCCGACGAGATCGTGCAGACCCATCGTGAACCTCAGCGGCTACGAAGCCAGAGGAGGGGGTCCTGAGCCTGCGGCGAGGTTCCGTCGAGAGGTGCACGAATCTGAAACTCGAGATGGGGCCCCTCCGGCGTGTCAGCACCTCCGACTGTCCCCATGACCTGACCCGCAGTCACTTCGCGCCCCTCGACCACGCCGATCTCCTCCAGGTAGAGGTACAGCGTATAGAAGCCGTTTCCGTGGGATAACATCACCGTCGGCCCATACCCCTCGAAGGGACCGGCGTAGGCCACGACACCTGCCTTCACCGCTGTGACCGGGGTACCGGTGCGCGCGGCGATGCCGATACCGTTCCATCGGATCACGGTGCCATTCGGTCTCTGGTCTCGGCCGAAGCGATAGATCAGGTCGCCTTCGAGTGGCCAGTCAAGCGACCCTGCGTCCTCAGCCGACAGCGTGGCCGACCGTCGAGCCTCAAGCTCCCGACGCCGCTCCTCGAGCGCGTCGATCAACGAAGTCATGCGGTCTTCGTCAGCCTCGAGTTCGACGATTCGGGACGAGGCGGACTCCTCACGCGCTCTGTACTGTTCGATTGCCGCCCGATGTTCGCGCTCCACCGACCGAAGTTGTGCTACCTCGCTCAGGCGGTCCTGACGAAGCGAACCGAGGAGTGCCATCCGTTCACGTAGCGCTTCGTTCTGCCCCGTGAGTTCGGTCTCGAGTGACCGAACGCGCTCCACGAGAGCTCGGTCGAATGCCGCGATGCGTTGAAGGTATCGGTAGCGGTTCAGAAGGTCCGAAAAGGACTTCGCCCCGAGGAGGACCTCGACCGTGTGCATCGGACCCATCTTGTAGATGTCTCGGAGTCGCCGGAAGAGGACTGCCTCGCTCGTTGCGAGTCTCTCCTGGGACATCACGAGGTCACGGGTCGTCTGTCCCACCTGACCAGAGGTCGCCTCGGACTGAAACTCGACTTCGGCCAGCACGGATCGGCTGGCGCTCAGCCGTCGCTCGATGTTGGCAAGGTCTGCCGAGGCGTCCCGTACCCGGTTCCTCGCGTCCCCCAGATCGCGCTGCAGCCGGTTCCGCTCTTCCCGGATCTGCTCCAGCCTTCGCTGGCTCTGCAGAATCTCGCGATTGATGTCGGGGTCCTGCGCGACAGTAGACTCAGGAAGGATGAGGGCGCCGAGGAGGACGCCGACAAGGAAGTGCCGGGCCATCAGACTTCCTTGAGGTGACGCCGAATCGCTGCGGCGCTCGACATGGCTCCGAATAGGGCACCGGTCAGCAGCCCAATCCCGATCCAGCCCTCGGGGATCCACTCCACATCGAACAGATACGTCGAGACGCCACGGTACGTCCCGTACGTGAGTCCCACGGCCAGTACCCCACCGGCAAGACCGGCGAGTGCCCCCTCGAGCAGAAAGGGCCGTCTGATGAAGCTGTCACGAGCTCCGACGAGGCGCATGATGTAGATCTCGTCACGACGCGCGAGGATGGCGATTCTCAGCGCGGTGCCAATGATGAGAGCCGCCACCATCGCGAAGGCAACGCCCAGCACGGCGGTACTTGCGAATCCGATCCTTCTCAGCGCGAAGAGACGATCGACCCATTCTTCCCCGTACAGTGCGTCTTCGACGAACGGGTAGTTGCTGGCAGCACCCGCCACGCGATCGACGACGTCCGGCGTGCGGTTCCCCGGCCTGAGCTCCACCTCCAGTGATTGCGGAAGCGGATTCACCTCGGATTCGATGAAGAGTTGGCCGAACTCGGGCAACTCCCTCTGCGCCCGCTCGAGTGCATCACGTTTCGAGACGTAGTTGACGCGGGAGACCTCGGGAAACGCGGCCAGCTCCACGAGCAGGGTGTCGATCTCGGTCTGCCGCGCATCATCTCGCAGATACACGACCACTTCGACCCGCTCTTCCATCGCAGAGAGAGCGACCTGCAGGTTGTAGGTTGCAAGCGAAAAGAGCCCCACCACAAAGAGTGCGAGACCGACCATGCCCGCGGAGAGACCCATCAGGACGGGTGCCCTCCGAAATGCGGCCACTGCCTCGCGGATCACGTACATCAGGCCGGCTCCGAATCGGTGGCACCCGAGTCCAGCACAAGCTGGCCCTGATCGAGTTCGAAAAGGCGCACCTGGGGGTATCGTCGAATCAGCTCCAGGTCATGCGTTGCCATCAGGACGGCCATGCCCTTCGCGTTGAGATCCCAGAACAGTTCCATGATGCCCCGCGTCGCTCGGTCGTCGAGGTTACCGGTGGGTTCATCTGCGAGGAGGACGTAGGGATCATTGACCAACGCGCGCGCGATGGCGACGCGTTGACGCTCGCCGCCCGAAAGTTCTTCGACCAGAGCGCCGGACTTCGTCCCCAGACCGACCTGTGTCAGCAGTCGGCCTGCTCTGGTCTGAATGGCTTTCTTCGGTGTTCCGGTCACTTCGAGCGCGAAGGAGACATTCTCCAGCGCGGTCCGTCCGGGGAGCAGGCGAAAGTCCTGAAAAACCATTCCCACCCGCCTTCGCATCTTCCACAAGTCGCGCTTCGTGAGGCGTGCCGACGAAAAACCACTCACGCGAACCTCCCCATCGCTGGGACGGTCCGCCATGTGAATGAGTCGCATCGTCGTCGACTTGCCGGAGCCCGAGTGCCCGGTCAGGAAGGCGAATTCACCCTTCCCGAGCTGGAATGACACGTCGCGAAGGGCGTGGCCGCGCTTCGGATACTCTTTCGATACGTGAGTGAGTTTGATCACCGGACGAGGAGGGCGCGGGGCGAATCCTTGCTCCGGGAGACAAGGTTAGACATCGGCGGAAGGAGTGTCAAAGCGAGAGGACGCCAGTTGGTGGGCCAGAGAAAGCGCCTCGATCATCGAGGAATCATCCGCTACCCCGGCTCCTGCAATATCGAAGGCCGTACCATGATCGGGCGAGGTGCGGACGAAGGGTAGTCCGAGGGTCACGTTCACCCCCGAACCGAACGAGACCGTCTTGAACGCCGCCATCCCTACGTCGTGGTATGGAGCGACGACTGCGTCGAACTCACCGGCGCCAGTGCGACGGAAGACCGTATCCGCGGGAATGGGTCCTGACACATCGACGCCGCCCGCAATCAACGCCTCGACCGCCGGGCGATAGATGCGGTCCTCTTCATCACCGAAGAGGCCTCCGTCGGACGCATGAGGGTTCAGCGCGCAAACGCCGATGCGTGGCCTCTCCAGCGCCCAGTCCGAGACGAGTGCGTCACGGAGCAGTGACACCTGATCGACCAGGAGTTCACTCGTGACGGTGCTCGGGACGTCCCGCAACGGCAGATGCGTCGTCGCAAGGAGCACACGAAGCGGGGCACGGAGGTGCGTGCGCTCGGCCACCATCAGCATGCCGACACGACTCACCCCCGAGAGGGCGGCGAGCATCTCCGTCTGCCCCGGAAAATGACGTCCGCTCGCGTGCAGAGACGGCTTGTGGAGCGGGCCCGTGACGATCCCGTGGATCTCTCCACGCAGCGCTGCCTCGACGGCCCGTTCGATCGAAGCTCCGGCGATCGTTCCCGCCCACAGATCGTCGTCCGATCGCGTGATCGCCTCTTCTCGGATCTGCCAGAGGAAATCGTCGGACTCGGCCCCGTCCGGCCCGAAGACGCGAACATCGAGGTGGGGGGATTCCCGGCGAAGACGGGCGAGACTGCGGTGAGCGACTTCCGGCCCGATGCCTCGAGGGTCGCCGGACGTGAGTGCCAGGTGGACGCCCACCTACATACGTATGTCGATGTACGTCCGGGCCCGCAGCTCTTCGATGATACGCTCGATTTGACGCTCCTGCTGGAGTTGCGCGGCGAGCTGCCCTCGCAGATCCTCGAACGTGTACGCCCCGGCCTCGCGGACCTCCGTTACGGAGACGACCGCGAGTCGCGTCTCACCCGGACCGACCTCGTACTCCAGCGGGCCCACGTAGTCCCCGGCATTCGCGGTTCGGAGCATGCTGTATGCCGGAGGGAGTTCCGAAAACTGCTCGAACGCGAAGGTGAGTGAGTCCGGGGCAGCAGGGTCGGAGTGTGCCTCGTACAGTGCGTCCATCGCCGTCCCTGCTTCCGCCTGCTGTCGGATCTGCAGTGCGAGCGCTCGCGCCGCGTCCAGGTCCGCCTCGGTCTTTTCGGGCGTGATCAGAATGTGCCGGGCATTTCGCTCTCCCGGCCGGATCCGCTCAACCTTGATGATGTGGAAACCGAAGTCACTCTGAACGACGTCGCTGACCTGACCATCGATCAGGCGGAATGCTGCCTCCTCGAATTCCCGAACCATCCTGCCACGCCGGAACCAGCCGAGGTCTCCGCCGAGTGCGGCTGATCCCGGATCTCCGCTGAACTCCCGTGCGAGCTCGGCGAAGTCGTCTCCGGCATTGACCCGGACCAGCAGAGCCTCCGCGCGGGCCCGGGCCGAGTCGACGGCCGCGTCGGATGGCCGGGGCTGAATGACGACCTGTCGAATCGTCATCAACTTCGGACGTTGCTGCAGTTGACCTCGGGCTTCCTGAAACCGCTCCAGGAGTTCGTCCTCGGATACCTCTTCGGGCGGGGCGTCTCTCAGCCGGGACTGGTAGAAAAGCTGTTCGATTTGCCGAACGCGCTGCTCGTTCCTGAGGATCTCACGGTACTCGGCGAGCGTCAGCGCCTCCGCAGAGAGCGCCTCCTGCAACTGAACCTGCCCACCGAACTGGGAGGCGAGTTGAGAGATCTGATCCGTAACGCGTTCGTTGATCGTCTCCTCGTCCACCTGGAGGAGCGAGTCACGAGCCGCTGCCTGCAGGACAAGCAGACGGTCGACGAAACGATTCAGGATTTCCTCGAACAGCGCATCGTACTCGGCCGACCCTGGGCGGGGCACTGGGGCGCCCCCCAGCTGCATCCGCTGCATCTCCTCCTGCACCTGAGTCTGCACGATGGCAGAGTCCCCGACGACCGCCACGAGCCGGTCCACGACATCGAGATCCTCGAACTGCGCGCGTGCCGCGGTCGGGACAGCGAGGAGGAGCAGAGTCGTCAGCAGGGTGCGCGTCATCATGAGGCCTCGTAAACCGCCGTAAACGGTGGGTTCCTGCTACCGACCGGCAGAGTCTGGAATCGTGGGGGTGGCAAGCGCGTCTTCGACGGGCGAGAGCTGTCGTGCCGCACGGATTCGAGCAACGTCCAGAACGACCTGCCCGAGACCGGATTCAAAGATGGCGGTCGAGCGACCGTCCCGGAGTTGGAAGCCGATCAGACCCAGCGGCACCACCTGCGTTGCACCTGAGAGGTTGTCCACAAGGGCCTCTTCCACTGCTCGGGCCACAGCGACCTCGACGGCCTCTCCGGGCGCCTGATCGAGATCGAAGAAGCCCAGCACCCGCGCAGCCGTTCGCAATTGACCGGCCGCCTCCTCGATCATGGCATCGATCGAGTCTCGCTCCGGGCGGAGGCCTTCCGATTCCGCCGACCGGATCAGCAGTTCGCGTCGAGCGAGACTTCGGAGAAATTCTTCGACCTGTGGCTCGTCGCTCTCGGCGAGCTGCATCGGTAGCGTGGGTGACTCCAGGCGTATGATGGTCCGAAGATCCCCGACGGTGACCGAACCGCCATCCCACTCGATGAGGGGGCGTCGAGCGGCCCGCCCCGAAACCGATGCCCCGGGGTTCTCCGAGAGTTCGCGAACGATCTCGACCGCACCGTCCGTGAGCTCCGGTGCCGCCCTGTCATAGAGTCCGGCCACGAAGACCGACTCGGCTTCCTGAACCATGCGCGTCTGCACCTGCCTTCTGTACAGCGGAGCCGCTTCCTCGAAGCCGCGAACACGGCGCTCTTCGAGACGGATGAGGTGCAGACCCATCGGGGTCTCCACGACGTCGCTGACCTGCCCGGGACGAAGCGCAAGCGCAGCTTCTTCGAACGGTGCGACCATGTCGCCGCGGCCGAAGGTGCCAAGATCTCCGCCGTTGAGCGCCGTACCCGGATCCTGGCTGAGTTGCCGCGCGAGAAGTTCGAAATTCTCACCCCCGAGTACTCGCTCGCGGACGGCCGCGAGTGCCTCTGCCACGCTGTCCCGCTGGGAGGGTGTTACACCGATCGGCAGCTGAAACATGATGTGCCGAGCACGGAGTTCCACCGCAGGTTCCTCTGCTTCGTACCGGGCCCTCAGTTCAGCTTCCGTTACGAAGGTGTCGACCTGGATCACCGAGTCCCGCAGCTGAAACACCATGACCTGCTGGGCCTGACGCAGCACGATGGGCTCGAAATCGAGGAGCGCGTACGTGGAGTCGGACGCTGTGACCTCGGCCAGCAACGTGTAATTGACCCAGAGGTCTGCCAGCGCCTCTACGATGGAGGCATCTGCTGCCAGTCGTTCTTCGTCCACGAGGAGATTGACCGCGTCATCGACCGACAACGTGTAGTCGTCGACTCGCGCTACGAGCCCCTCGTTTGTCTCCTCACCACCACATGCCGCCGTCACCAACCCGACGATCAGAACCGCTGCTGCTCCAGCCTTCATCGCAAACTCTGCTCCTGCCTGACCCCGTGAGCCTCAGGCCGTGCCATTTCGCCCGGATCCCAGTGCCGAGAGCGTGACCAGAACGGTCTCGATCATCGGGTCGAGTCCCTGACGAGTGATCTTGATGGACAATGGATGCACCCTCAGTACGTCCAGTCTCGCCTGTTGTTGCTTCAGGCGCCCTTCGAGAGCGGCCATCTTCGGCACGACCCCCTCGCGGAACGAGAGCCGGGCCCAATCGTCCCGGACGATCGCCCGCTCCAGCCCCAGAACCTTGCCGAGGGCACGGATCGCGGCGACGTCCAGAAGTCGATCTACCTCGACCGGGAGCCTGCCGAAACGGTCAGAGATCTCGTCACGCAGCGCCCCGATATCGCTTCCCGTCTCCGCCTTCGAAAGACGTCGATAAAGATGGAGCTTTTGGTGCGAATCGGGAACGTATTCGTCTGGAAAGTACGCCGCGCCCGCCACCGAGACGTCCGGCACCGGCCACTCGATCGCCTCCTCGCCCTTCTCGATCCGCTCGACTGTTTTGCGGAGCAGCCGCATGTAGGCGTCCAATCCGATCTGGCTCGCAAATCCCGACTGGTCTGCCCCAAGCAGGTTTCCGGCACCGCGGAGCTCGAGGTCGCGCATGGCGACCGAATAGCCGGCGCCGAGATCCGTGTAGTGCTCCAGAACGCGGAGGCGCCGCTCGGCATCTTCGCTCACGCCATCGGGGACCAACAGGTAGCAGTAGGCTCGACGGTCGGAGCGGCCGACCCGTCCTCGAATCTGGTACAGCTGCGAAAGGCCGAAACGGTCCGCCCGGTCCACGATCAAGGTGTTTGCATTGGGGACGTCGAGGCCGTTCTCGATAATCGACGAGCAGACGAGGACGTCCACCTCACCGTCGACGAAGGCTCGCATCACCTCATCCAGCTCACCGGCATTCATCTGACCGTGAGCCACGCCGATCCGTGCTTCGGGCACCAGAGCGGAGATCTCTTCGGCGATCGTGTAGATCGTATCGATGCGGTTATGGAGAAAGAATGCCTGCCCTCCGCGATCGAGCTCCCGATGCAGGGCTTCGGAAAGGAGCTGATCCGACCACGGCAGCACGTGCGTGAAGATCGGCATCCGATCGCGGGGAGGCGTGCGAATGAGCGAAAGATCGCGAACCCCGGAGAGCGAGAGATACAACGTTCTCGGGATCGGCGTCGCACTCAGGGTCAGGACGTCGATCGAGGTTCGAAATTTCTTCAGCTTCTCCTTGTGCTTTACCCCGAAACGCTGTTCCTCGTCCACGATGAGCAGACCGAGATCTCGAAACACGACGTCCTCGGACAGGAGGCGATGGGTCCCGACGACGATGTCGACTTCTCCCTCGGCAACCTTCATGACGAGGTCCTTCTGCTCCCGGGCTGTCTGGAAGCGGCTCAGGGACCCGACACGCACGGGGTAGTCGGCCAGCCGCTCGGAGAAGGAGTGCCTGTGCTGCTCGACCAGAATGGTGGTTGGTGCCAGCACCGCGACCTGCTTTCCGTCCTGAACCGCTTTGAAGGCGGCGCGGATGGCGACCTCGGTCTTTCCGTACCCGACGTCACCGCATACGAGGCGATCCATCGGACGCGGCGCCTCCATGTCTCTCTTTACGTCCTCCGCAGCTTGACGCTGATCCGGCGTGTCGTCGTAGAGAAAAGATGATTCCATCTCGAGCTGCCAGCGCGTGTCCTCCCCGAACGCGTGGCCACGTGCGGACTGGCGTCGCGCGTAAAGCTCGAGGAGCTCCGAGGTCATTTCCTCGATGACCCGCTGGGTCCGGTCGCGAAGCGTGGTCCAGCGCTTCCCTCCGATGCGGTGAACACGGGGTGGCTTCGAGTCCTCGGATTCGCCAACCCACCGCTCGATGAGGTCCAGGCGTGCGACGGGGACCCTGAGCACCTCGCCCGCCGCGTATTCGACCGCCAGAACCTCGAGTTCCTGACCTCCAGCCTCGATGTGCTCCAGGCCGCGGAACTGACCCACCCCATGGTCCATGTGGACGATGAACTCCCCGGGTGTCAGCTGGGACAGGCTCTCCACGGCCACCGAGCCCCGGAACTTCCGGCTGCGCCGTACGCGACGGGCACGGCGGAAGACTTCATGGTCGCTGAGAACGGTGAGCGGAGGATCACTGCAGAGGAGTTCGAAGCCACCGGTCAGGGCTCCGAGCCCGAGACGAGTGCCGGAAGGAACTCGTGCCCCGCCACCCAGGATTTCCTCGAGGCGCTGAAGCTGGCCGCCGTTTTCACACAGGATCGCTGTATCCCGACCCGTCACCGCTCCGTCACGAAGGTATGCTTCGAGGCGCCCCATATCCCGATCGATGACTGGTGGGTCGTCGGACTCGATCCTGAGCGACTCCGTTGGATCGCGTACGATGTCGATTCGGGGAAGCCGAGCGAGGCCCGCAGTCACTTCATCGGGAGGCAGGAACAGCTGATCGGGTGCGGCCGGCGACGCGCCAGAATGGACGAGGTTGTCGTACAGCGTGCTGACTCGGTGCCATGTGGACTCGAAGTCGTCGGTGAGACTCCAGGAGCCGATTCGGACGAGGGTGGCGTCCGAGGGGACCAGCTCCAGGAGCGAACGACTGACTTCCGTCCCATGTCCGTCCTGAGGGTCCGAACGGTGAAAATCGACCGGGAGTACGTGCGTCTCCTCCAATTCTCCGGTCGAGCGCTGGTCCGCGACGTCGAAGGTTCGTATGGAGACGATCTCGTCCCCCCAGAATTCGATTCGGACCGGGTCCCCTGCCGAAACCGAGAACACGTCGAGAATGCCACCTCGGACTGCAAAATGCCCGACTTCCTCGACCAATGAGACCCGCTCAAAGCCCCGCTCCGACAGGGCCCCGGGTAAATCGGTGAACGGAAGTTCGTCCCCCACCCGATACGTTACCCGCAGCTCCGCGAGGCGAGACGGGATGGGGACGCGCTCCTGGAGGGCACGCCCGGTTGTGACGATGACCCGTGCGCGGCCCGAGAAGAGCGCCTCAACCGCCTCGACGCGCTGCCCGCCGATGGCGAAGTGCGGCTCCGCTTCTTCGTAAGGCAGGGCTTCTTTCTGCGGGTAATGGAAGCAGGGGTTCTCGCTGCCGAGGAGCGCTTCAAGGTCGTTTTCCAGGGCGATCGCGTCGCGCGGAGATTCAGCTGCCACCACGAATACGCGCCCGGGGTGCGCGCGATGCAGTGCGGCGATCGTCGCCGACCCCAGAGAGCCGATGGCACCTCCGATCGTGAGGTGATCTCCGGCGGACGGCAGAGCGGCGCACAGCTTCTGGACAGCAGGCGAGGACGCGAGTGCCCGAAGAACGAGGTTAGTCTCCACCGTCCGCGGGTGCCTCCGTCGCCCCAAATCGCTGAAGTGGCTTGACCGGGCCAGATGTCGCCATGAGGGCCTCGCCCAGGAGCAGAAGCAGCATGGCGAGAAGAAACGGCCACCACAGTTCCGGGCCCCGTCGCGAGCGGAACACGGCGCCCTCCCAATCGCGTACATCGTCCACGGCGGTGATCTCCCCCGCGATCATCTGATCGAGCTCGGACGCATCGAGTGAGGCGAGAAGGGATTCCTCCCGTGGAGGATTCAGGACCGCAATCGAGACGAGGGAGTCTCCCGCGTAAAACGAATAGAAGCCGGCTTGCGCTGTTCCCCGTACCATGCGAGTGCCGTCGATTTCCTCGTCGTTGCCGGAAGGGAATCGGACGTGACTGGCAACGGACGGCGCGGAAAGAGTCGTCCCGGTCACATATTCCACGGGCGTGCCGGCTACAGCTCCCCAGGAACCCGTGGCCCAGTCGATGAAGCGAAGCATGGCGGAGGAGACCGGCAGGTTCGTGGCTTGGGCGTCGAGAGGTGACGCAATGATCAAGTAGCGACGGCCTGCGGGATCCTGGCCTTCGACCGCCCAGGGGCGGCCATCGACCTCGGCGAGAACCCGCGGCGGGGTAGGGGGGTCGCCCGTCATGGACAGTTCGAACCACGAGGAAGCTCTCACGCCGTCCAGCGCCGGAGGTAGCGATCTGCCTTCGAGTGCTGCCACTCCGGTCCCGGTGTTCGGTTCGAGGCGCCAGGGGATTCCCGCGTCGGCGAGGCGCCGGTTCAAGGCGGGCACAAGGGTGGGATCGCTCGGTGGAAGAATCAGAGCTGGCCCGTCGGCTCGATCCAGTCCCGCACCGCTTCCTGACACCAGCATGTCCGCTCCGGGGCCCCTCGACAGGACGATTCTCCCGGCCTCTTCAAGCACCGCGAGCGCTTCCGAGACGAACACCCCGATATCACCCGATGCGAGCACGTTCGGTGCGGACCTGGAGCGATAGGCGAAAAAGCGCCGGTCGTCTGCCCGAAGGTCGTCGGCGTCTGCGTCGGCAAAGCCCCGGACCCATCCGGAGCCCGACGGGGGCAGGGCGATCGTCGTCTGGGCTCCCGGAGGCACACTGGCGGCGCCGCGGATACGCTCGTTCACGACAAGGCGCAGCGGCACGTGAACCGTGTCGGTTTCCGAAGTTGGTTCGAGTGACTGGATCGCAACGGTCGCCCGTTGACCCTCGAGGGGTGCGAGGCCACCACCGACGATGACCGAAGTCAGAGCGCGGTTGTTTTCGCGCGGCTCGTGTCCCGACCAGACCACGACCGGTACGTCCACCGAAGTTGCCAGATCACCACCGGGGAACGCTGTTCGCTGGAGGTCGGATAGCAGATGGATTTCACGGTGCTCGAGGGTTGACGTCTCCAGGAGCCGGACGGCTCTCGTGAGCGCGGCGCTCAGGTCTCCGCCCGTCTCGCTCACCTCCGTGGACTCCACGGCATCCCGAGTGTTTCGAGCCGTGCCCGGGATGGCCGGCACCCATGGCTCACCGGCACGGATCACCCAGAATCTGTCGTCCTCGGAGGCCGCGTCCAGCGTGGCGAGCGCAATGCCCTTGAGTTCATCAAGCAGGCGGACTTCCCCGACGACAAGGCCTGAGCTGAGCGAGTTGTCCAGGACGATGACGGCTGCTGTGGGGGGATGGGCGCTTCCCCGGCCGGTCACGAAGACTCGCGCACCCGCCCCCGCGACAAGCAACAACGCCAGCACGCGCAGCATGAGCAAAAGGAACTGTCGGAACCGGATCTGGCGCGCATGCTCTCGCTCGGTCCGTTCGAGATAGCGCAACGCAGGGAACGACAGTCGGCGTGTCTGTTGCCGCTGAAAGAGGTGCAGATAGATCGGGACGCCGATCGAAACCGCAGCCAACAGGAAGAATGGACTCAGAGCACCCATGGTTCGTCGCCCGTGCTAACCGAGGCGCTCGCGCTTGCGCAGGTACGCTCGCAGGGCGGAGGACATCGGCGTGTCGGTATCGACGACCTCGTAGTCGATGCGGTGCGGGCGAAGATCGCGGCGCCACTCGAGAAGCGCTTCCCGGACCGCATCACGATACTCGGCCCGAATATCCGCGACGCTGACCAGCAGTTCTTCGCTGGTCTCCGGGTCGAAGAATCGAGCCTCCGATGCGGCGGGCAGCTCTCGTTCTCCCGGGTCGACCACGTGGAAAACGAGGACTTCGTGGCCGTGGTGGCGAAGGAATTTGAGCGCGGTCAGTGTCCGACTTCGTGAGACCAGCAGGTCGGTGAGGAGAATGACCAGGCCTCGACGACGAAGTCGAACCGCCACTTCGCGAAGAGCCCCTTCCGCCGAGGTGCCTCCCTCGGCGCTCAGATCTCGAAGATGTCGCGCGATCTCAAGAAACTGTCGACGTCCTCCTCGCGGCTGTACCCGCGTGACGACGCGGTCGTGGAAGGCTGTGATGCCGACTGCATCTCCCTGCCGGATCAGGATCAGGGCCAGCGATGCCGCCAGATGCTGTGCGTACCAGAGCTTCGAGACCTGCACACCGGGGTTCGAACTCCACCCCATGGATTCGCTCACATCGATCAACAGGTGCGCGCGGAGACTCGTCTCTTCCTCGAACTGCTTGACGTAGTAACGGTCCGATCGGCCGTACATGCGCCAGTCGATGTAACGGAGGTCGTCTCCGGCCTGATAGGCGCGAAGCTCGGCGTACTCGGCAGAGAATCCCCTGTGCGGGGATCGGTGCAGCCCCATCAGGAATCCCTCGACCACGTCACGGGCGATCAGCTCGATGCCGCCAAGCTGCGCCAGCGATGCGGGATCGAGCAGATCGGCGCGATCGCGCGAGCGGGGAGGAGTGGTCGTGTGAGTCATGGAGGCTGAGAAGCTACCGGGCCTCTCGGACACCCGGTACCCCGTGAGAACCTCCCGCGAACATCCGTTCACTCGCAGCGTCGTACAGCCGTTCCCGCCTTTCGCGCCGGGATCGGGACTACGTGCCCCCGTCGGGCCCGGTTACCTTCTCACAATCCCACCCTGCCTCCGCTTCGCCGATCGATCGTGCAGACCGACCTCATCCGCAATTTCTGCATCGTCGCCCACATCGATCACGGGAAATCGACCCTGGCCGATCGGTTGCTCGAAGGCACGCGCACGCTTGACCAGCGGCAGATGCGGGAGCAAGTGCTCGACAACAATGAACTCGAGCGAGAGAGGGGAATCACGATCAAGTTGCACGCTGTTCGAATGGAGTACTCGGCGTGCGACGGGGTGCAGTACGAACTGAACCTGATCGACACGCCCGGCCACGTCGACTTCACCTATGAGGTCTCGCGGTCTCTCGCTGCCTGCGAGGGAGCGATTCTGGTCGTGGATGCGACGCAGGGCGTTCAGGCTCAGACGCTTTCGAACCTGTTTCTGGCGCTGGAGGCCGACCTCGAAATCATTCCGGTCATCAACAAGATCGACCTTCCGGGAGCGGAGCCTGAACGGCGACGAGATGAAGTCGCGGATCTCCTCGGGGTTGATCCTGACACGGTCCTGATGGCGAGTGCGAAGGAGGGCGTCGGGATTCCGGAGATCCTCGAAGCTGTGGTCGAGCGGGTTCCTCCGCCGAAGGGGGAGCGCACGTCGCCCGCACGGGCACTGATTTTCGACTCCTACTACGACAAGTATCTCGGTGCGGTGCCGTCCGTTCGCGTGGTCGACGGAGTGTTCAAAGCCGGGATGCGCATCACGTTCGGCAACACGAATGTTCGTTACGAGGTTACCGAGGTGGGCTGCATGCGGCTCGGGAGGATCCCGCAGAAAGAGCTGGGTCCCGGCGAGGTCGGGTACCTGGTCGCGGCGATCAAGGAGGTGGCCGATACCAAGGTCGGTGATACGATCCTTGATGCGGATGATCCGGCGGCGGAGCTCCTGCCGGGATATCAGGAGGCTCGACCGATGGTCTTCGCCGGCCTCTACCCCACCGATTCCGACGATTACGAGGACCTCCGCGACGCGCTCGAACGGTTGAGCCTCAATGACGCCGCGCTGCAGTACGAGCCGGAGACATCGGTTGCCCTGGGTTTCGGGTTTCGATGCGGGTTCCTCGGTCTGCTCCACATGGAAATCATCCAGGAGCGTCTGGAGCGCGAGTTCGGTGTCGATCTGATCACGACCGTCCCCAACGTCGAGTACCACGTGTCTCTGACGGACGGTTCGGCGGTCCAGGTCGAAAGCCCGACCGTCCTGCCGGACCGAGGGCGGATCGAGTCGATATCGGAGCCGATCGTGTCCGCACGGATCCTGTGTCCGAGCGAGTACATCGGGAACGTGCAGAAGCTCTGCTACGATCGCCGTGGTGTCTTCAAGGGAATGAGCTACCTCGACACGCAGAGGGTTGAACTCGACTTCGACCTGCCTCTGTCCGAGATCGTACTCGATTTCTACGATCGGCTGAAAAGCGGCACGCGAGGGTACGCAGCCCTCGATTACGAGTTCAAGGAATTCCGCCCGGACAAGCTCGTTCGCCTCGACGTCCTCGTGAATGGCGACCCCGTCGACGCCTTCAGCGTGATCATTCACGAGGACAAGGCCTATGAGTATGGTCGGGATCTGGTGCGAAAGCTCAAGGAGCTGATCCCCCGGCAGCAGTTCGCCGTTGCGCTTCAGGCCGCCGTGGGGAACGACGTCATCGCTCGAACCAATGTGAAAGCTCTGCGAAAGAACGTGACCGCCAAGTGCTACGGCGGAGACATTTCCCGGAAGCGGAAATTGCTCGAGAAGCAGAAGGAGGGAAAACGCAGGATGAAGCAGGTCGGCACGGTGGATATCCCTCAGGAGGCGTTCCTCGCGGTCCTGAACCTTGACGACGGTTGATTCCCTGAGCCCATGAACGGCCGCTGGGTGCTTGGCGTCGACATCGGCGGGACGAACGTGGTCGTGGCTGCGGTGCCGGCCGCAGGTGGCAAACCCGAGGCCGTTCGGTCGGGGCCCACCTGGGCGACCCGCGGCCCCGATGATGCGGTGGACCGGATCGTTGCCATGGCGAATGAGGTGATTCAGGAGACGCTGGAGGCCGGCAGGGGGCAACGTTCGGACTTCGCCGGAGTCGGCATCGGTTGCCCGGGGCCTCTCGACTTGCGTTCCGGTGTCATCGTGTCCAGTCCCAACCTCGGCTGGGACGGATTCCCGATCAGAGACACGATTTCCGACGCGCTGGGGATGCCCGCATCGCTGGACAACGACGCGAACTGCGCAACCTTCGGCGAGTGGTGGCAAGGCGCCGGCAGGGGAGTCGGAGTGCTCGTGGGTGTGACGCTGGGCACCGGCGTGGGTGGTGGTTTCATCGAGCGCGGTCGCCTCATGCGCGGCGTAAGTGGCAGCGCGCTCGAAATCGGGCACACCACGATCAACTTCGAGGGCCGGATGTGCGCATGCGGCAATCGGGGATGTCTGGAGGCGTATACGTCGGGTCCGAGCATTGCGGAGCGCGCGAGAGAGGGAGTCGCCGCGGGAAGGTCGACGGTCCTGACCGACCTCGTGGGTGAGGACCTCGAAGCGATCTCGGCCGAGCTGGTGTCCGCGGCACTCGAGCGGGGGGACCCGTTCGCGCTGGAGCTGATTCGGGAGACCGCAGATCTACTGGGTGTCGGACTCGCGAACCTCGTGAACCTCTACAACCCCGAGATGATCGTCCTCGTGGGTGGCGTGGCTCGGGCCGGCGAGCACCTCTTCAGCCCTCTCCGGGCGTCGTTGAGCCGGCGAGCGTTTCCTAGTGCCATGGCTGCATGCCGCGTCGTACCGGGAGCGTTGCCCTCACTCGCCGGTGCCGTCGGCGCCGCTGGAGTGTTCCTGATCGATCGCAAGGCGTGACCACGCCGGCCCGTACGCTCGGCGTGGTTGGGACGATGGTGTTCGACCGCATCATCCCCTTCGAGGGCCGTGCGGTGGAAGGGTGGGGTGGCATCGGTTACTCGGTCGCGGCGGCCTCGGCGACCCTGCCGCCCGACTGGGGTGTACGGCCTGTGGCGAGGGTCGGACAGGACCTCTTTCGTGAGGCGAGAGAGGCGCTTGCCGCCATGCCGAGGTGCGACCTCCGACTCGTCCGTGTCGCGGAGCCGAACAACCGGGTCGAGCTGCGCTACAGGGATCCCGAGCGTCGCTCGGAACACTTGTCCGGAGGTGTCTCTGGCTGGCAGGCACCGGAGCTCCTCGAGGCGCTACTGGGGTGCGATGCGGTCCTGCTGAACTTCATTTCGGGTCATGAACTCGAGCTGCAGGAACTGCAGCGTCTTCGCCGCGGGTTGAAGGTCACGCTCTATGCTGATGTTCACTCTCTTTTCCTCGACACCGGGCAGGACGGGGTGCGTACTCCGCGCGTACTGGAACATTGGCGTTCGTGGTTTGCGTGCTTCGATGTCGTTCAGATGAACGAAGAGGAGTTCTCGCTGCTCACTCAGGCGGCGGATGGTCCGGGGGCGCTCGAAGACGTGCTGGAGGCAGGGCCGACGGTGGCGTGCCTGACGAGGGGCGCGCGCGGTGCCGACGTGGCATTCCGGGAGGACGGGCGAACCTTTGTCGAGCAGGTTATTCTCCCGCATCCCCGCACCGGTGATCCCACCGGCTGCGGCGATATTTGGGGCAGCGTCATGTTTGGTCGCCTCCTTGCCGGAGCTCGCGCGGCCGAGGCTGCCGAGGCTGCAAACCGTGTCGCCGCCGCCAGTCTCGATCACTTCGGAGTGGAAGGGCTGGTCGAGCGACTGGCGGATGTGCCGCTGGGTCGTGCGGGTGAGTACCTGGATTCCTGGAGGGAGGTGGACGACTGAACGTCATAACTGTGCCCGGCGCCCTCGATCATACGTCTGTCGATGCATTTCTCGACGAGGTCTCCTACCGTCGTGGCGAGCGCGTACTGTTCGATGCCCGCCACCTTCGATGGATCGATCCGAACGGAATGGTCGGACTTCTACTCGCAGGATCTCTGGTCGGCAGCGCCTCAGGGTCGCTGCCTCGCCTCGAGGTACCGGAGAGTCAGGACGTCCTTGGCTACCTCGCTCGGATGGGATTCCACGATCAGGCTCGCCGTGTGTTCGATCTGGAGCCACCGGCTCGTCGTTCCGTCTCAGGTCAGTCGGACGTGCTCCTCGAGATCACGGCCATTGACGCAAATCACCATGTTCATGAGATCGTGGACCGTGTACAAACGAGAGCGGGAGCCATCCTGACGTCGAAGCTTGGCTACCCTGCGGCGAGTGTGATCCCGTTCTCGGTCATGCTGTCCGAAGTCTGCCAGAACATCATCGAGCATGCGGAGGGACCGGGTTGGGTAGCCGCGCAGGCGTACAATTGGGCAAAGCGACTCGGGCGCTTCGTGGTCGTGATCTCCGTCATGGATCGGGGGCGGGGGTTTCGAGGCTCCCTCACGGATGAGCACTCAGCTCGATATGGGGATCGCTGGAGCGACTCCACCGCTCTGGAAGCCGCTTTTCTACATGGTTTGACCCGATTTGCCGACCCGGGTCGGGGGCAGGGGCTCCAGCAGATCCGGAAGCAGGTTCGAAAGTGGAGCGGCCTCATCAGTGTGCGAAGCGGCACCGCGCGCATCGCTCAGGTCCCCGACTGGGACGATTCTCCGCCGATGGCGGACGGGCTGGCCCCCCTGCCTGGTGCGCAGATCGGAATCGTTCTCCCTGCGGCGATCCAGCCATGAGTGCCCACGCCCCGGATCCGATCGCGATCGACGTGGGTCAGGTTCTGCAGCGCAGTGTGACCTCTCTCTACTCCAGTCTCGTGACACGCCCCACGGGCCGTGCCGTGCGGATGGCCATCGAAACCCAGTTGCAGGGAGCAGGCAGGCTCTCCATTTCGCTGATCGACTTTTCGGAGGTGGGCATCATCGACTTTTCCTGCGCCGATGAAGTCGTGGCCAAGCTTCTGCAGCAATATCTGCAGGATGAGGCGCGGGATGCACTCTTCGTGTTTCGCGGTGTCCGAGAGCCTCATCATGCGCAGGTCGAAGGTGTTCTCGAGCGCCAGGCACTCGCCGCAGTGGTCGAGGTGGCACCGGATCAGTTCGGTCTCGTCGGGACGTGCTCGGACCGGGAGCGCGGTGTTTGGGAGCGACTCGAGCATGAGGGCTCCGTGGAAGCTCAGGCGGTGGCACAGATCGTAGCCGACGAGGAAGACGAGGAAGCGCTCGAGTCGTTGCTGGCGAGAGGGCTCGCCTTCCGCAGTCCTCACTCCGGTCGGGTGCACGCCCTGAGCCGCCTTGTAGCCCATCTCCTGTAACGTCATCGGGATAGCGATTGAAACAAATGAAGAGCAATGGCATGCGGACATCGACGGTGGGTGTTCACGGTGGTGTGGAGGACCGGACACCGGGATCGCCGGTCGTACCGCCAATCACGCAGAGTGCGACGTTTCACTGGGCCACACCCGAAGACGGAGAGCTGCTCTACTCCCGGTACGGGAACAACCCGAACCAGCTCCATGTCGGTGCGAAGGCGGCCGCTCTGGAGGGGACCGAGGCAGGCATCGCGCTCGGCAGCGGCATGGCTGCTGCTGCGATGACCATGCTCGCTCTGACGGAGGGAGGCGACCACGTCGTGGCGGCGTCGGCCCTCTATGGTGCGACCCAGGCGCTCCTGGCCGATGAGCTTCCACGGCGGGGCGTCCACACCACATTCGTCGATCTCAGCGAGGAGGGATGGGAGGCGGCGGTCCGCGAGGAGACCCGTGTCATCTACATGGAGACTCCTGTAAATCCGACTCTTCGCATCGTCGATCCCCGCCCGATCGTGAGCTTCGCTCGCGAACGCGGGATCCGGGTCGTCTGCGACGCCACGTTTGGCTCTCCAGTGAACTTTCGCGCCGCGTCGTGGGGGGTCGACGTCGTTGTGCAGAGTGCCACGAAATATCTCGCGGGGCACTCGGACGTCATCGCGGGGATCGTGGCCGGGCCGGTGGAGATCATCGAGGAGGTCACTCGCATGTCGAGATTGTACGGGCCCGCGCTCGACCCTCACAACGCCTGGCTCCTTGATCGCGGGATTCGGACGCTCGACGTCCGGGTGAGGCGCCACAATGAGAACGCGATGGCGGTGGCGCGCTTCTTCGAGTTGCGCCCGGAGGTCGCGCGAGTGATCTACCCGGGTCTCGAGTCACATCCCGACCACAGACTGGCCGACGAACTCATGGACGGGTTCGGCGGCATGGTCAGCATCATTCTCGAAGGAGGTGGAGATGCAGCCGACACGTTCATGAGTCGACTCGCGATCGGGGTCGCTGCTCCGAGCCTCGGTGGCGTCGAGACACTGGTATCACAACCTCGATTCACGTCCCACGCATCACTTTCATCGGCGGAACGCGCCGCCCAGGGGATCCCTGACGGCTTCGTTCGCCTCAGCGTGGGCATCGAAGACGCGGACGACCTGATTGCGGACTTCGCTCAGGCCTTCGGTACCTGATCCGCCTGCCTGCGACTGTCGGGCAGGCAAACCAACGGAGGATCAGACGGCCGGAGTCAAGCGCATCTCGAGTGACGATGTCTCTCAGTCCTCTGCGAGGAAGGGATACGAGTAATCTGTCGGCGAAACGAAATTTTCCTTGATCGACCTTGCGCTCACCCAGCGAAGCAGGTTGAACATGGAACCCGCCTTGTCGTTCGTTCCCGATCCTCGCGCGCCCCCGAAGGGTTGCTGGCCGACCACGGCGCCGGTGGGTTTGTCGTTGATGTAGAAATTGCCTGCCGACTGGTTCAGCGCATCCGTGGCATGTCGGATCACCCGCCGATCCTTGGCGAAGATCGCTCCGGTCAGTGCGTACTCGGAGGTGGTGTCCACCAGAGTGAGCGTCTGCTCCCATTCCTCGTCCGGGTAGACATAGATCGTCATCACCGGCCCAAAAATTTCGTCGCACATCGACACATAGTCCGGGCGCTTCGCGACGATAATCGTGGGACGGATGAAGTATCCGACGGAGTCGTCGCACTCACCGCCTACGATCACCTCCGCTTCATCGGACGCCCTGGCGGCTTCGATGTAGCCCTTGACCTTGTCGAAGGCTTTGCGGTCGATCACGGCGTTCAGGAAGTTCGAGAAGTCCCGGACATCGCCCATCGTCAGGGATTCCGTCTCCTCGATAAGCGGTCCCTTGAGGGCCGGCCACATGCTCTCCGGTATATAGGCGCGCGACGCGGCGCTGCACTTCTGCCCCTGGTATTCGAAGGCACCCCTGACAATCGCCGTCTTCACGGCTGCCGCGTCAGCGGACGGATGAACGGCAATGAAGTCCTTGCCGCCCGTCTCACCAACGATTCGGGGGTAGGACCGGTACGTATCGATGTTGGTACCGATCGTCTTCCAGAAACTTCTGAAGACGGCCGTCGACCCCGTGAAGTGAATTCCAGCGAATGAGGGGTCCGCCATCACCGTCTTCGTGACCTCGACCGGATCACCGGGCACGAAGTTGATGACACCCGGCGGAAGGCCGGCCTCGTCAAACAGCTGCATGACGTAGTAGTTGGACAGGAGCGCCGCGTACGACGGCTTCCATACCGCGACGTTGCCCATCATGGCGGGGGTGCCGGGCAGGTTGGCCCCGATCGCAGTGAAATTGAAGGGGCTCACGGCGTAGATGAAGCCTTCCAGCCCGCGATATTCCGCGCGGTTCCAGACGCTATCCTCGGAGATCGGCTGCTTCGAAAAGATCTGCTCCGCGAAGTGAGCGCCGAATCGGAAAAAATCGATGATCTCGCACGCCGAGTCGATTTCCGCCTGAAACGCATTCTTGCTCTGCCCGAGCATGGTCGCTGCATTCAGCTTGGCGCGGCGGGGGCCCGCCAGCAGCCCGGCGACCTTGAGGAACACGGATACCCGGTCGTCCCAGCGCATCATGGACCACTCGAGTCGGGCGTCATTGGCAGCATCGATCGCTGCACGGACTTCCTCAGGCCCGGCGAGATGAGCCCGAGCGAGCACATGCCCATGGTCGTGGGGCATCACGACGTCGACCGTGTTGCCCGTGCGGACCTCCTCGCCCCCGATGATCAGAGGGATATCGATGACCTGACTGGCCTGACGTTCGATCTCCCGTTGCAGCTCGATCCGTTCTGGGCTGTCGGGCTCGTAGGAAAGGATGGGTTCGTTGAGGGGGAGTGGTGTGGCGGGAATACCGTTCATGGAGTGGCGGGTGGCGGGGAGCTTCGGTCGGAGCGGTGCCGGTTCCTTCTCACCGTTCCACTTTTCGCAATCTCCGCCTCTCGAAGAGGAGGCGCAACGGCGCTGGGTGCGTTGACCTTTTTCTCGCGTCTCGGGTACCTTTCGCCGCCATTTTCAAGGCCCTCATCGCCTTCATGATTCCCCGCCTCGTCGGGGACTTTGCCCCCCAAATGCTCATGTCCGAAGATCTTCGTCGCTCCGTCATGGCCGCCCTCACCACGGTGAAGCATCCGGGCTCCGGGGGGGACCTCATCACCGCCGGTGTGGTGCAGCAGCTCGAAGTCGACGATGCCGGCGGCGTTCGGTTCCAGTTCCAGCTTGGCTCGGAGGACTCGAGTGAGTTGCTGAAAGCGGCCAGGTCTGCGGTCGAATCTCTGGACGGCGTGTCGAACGTGAAGATCAATGTCCAGTTGCCGCAGATGGCTGCATCAGGAGGTGGCGGGGGTGCTTCGCTCAAGCCGGGCTCGGTGCCGGCCCCGACCCCCAAGCCCGGACTGCTCGCTGGCGTGTCCCGTGTCATTGCGGTCAGCTCGGGCAAGGGTGGCGTGGGGAAATCGATGGTTGCTGCCAACCTCGCGGCGGCCTTCGCCCAGGCCGGCCATGCGGTCGGACTGGTGGACGCGGACATCTACGGCCCGAACATTCCACTGATGTTCGGCGTGAGCCGAAGGCCGAGCGTCACCGGTGCGAAGGGACAGGAGATGATCGAGCCCATCGAGGCCCACGGTGTGCGCCTGATGAGTCTCGGGTTTCTCCTCGAGGAAGATCAGCCCGCGATCATGCGAGGCCCATTGATCAGCGGCATTCTCAAGCAGTTCCTCGAGCAGGTCGACTGGGGCGCCATCGACACGCTGATCGTCGACATGCCGCCGGGTACGGGAGATGCCCAGCTCTCGCTGGTTCAGACCATCGACCTGGACGGGGCGGTCATGGTGACGACACCGCAGCAAGTCGCGACGGGAGACGTGCGTCGTGGAATCAAGATGTTTGAGCGGGTGAACACACGGGTGCTCGGCATCGTTGAGAACATGAGTGGATTCATCTGTCCCGGCTGCAATGAGGTCCACGATGTGTTCGGCCGTGGAGGCGGGGAGGCGCTCGCACATGAGATGGGTGTGCCCTTCCTCGGTCGGGTGCCGCTGGATCCCTCGGTGGCACAGGCCGGGGATGACGGCGCGCCGACCGTGGTCTCCGCACCGGAGTCGGTGGTCGCAGAGGCACTCGGTAGCGTGATGAGGGAGATCGAGGAGGCGCTGGTCGCTTCTGCGTGAGGTGTGGGTGCCGGCTCGGGTCTGAGCCCCTCCGGATCACATCTCCGTCGAGAGCCCGGGCGACGTACAACCCGGCTCAGAAACGCGGCGGATCGTCTATTCGCCGCCGAACAAGCGGCGGTCCGAGCCGGAGAGAGCGTCGCGATCTCGGACCCTCTCGACGACCTTCACGACGATCCAGCCCACGAGCATGATCGGCGCGACTTTGAAGAGCAGGAACGTCGCGAGCCCGAACGTCAGTGAAAAGACCGTGCCGACGATTCCCAGCACGATCCCTGCCACCACGAGGGTGACGAGACCGATGGCAAAGAAGGTAAGGAGAGAGCCGATCATGGGTGCGCTCCGAAGTCAGTTGTCCGCGCCGATCCAGACCACGGAGACGCTGCCGAACGCCGCGTTGAGATCAATCTCGATCCGGTAGGCCGCGTCGTCGTAATCCGGGGATTCATACACATCACCTCGCTTGATGAGCCCCTCCGAGTCGAGGGCTGTCAGGAAGCTGTCTTTCCGAAGTCGTATGCCGAGTCCTTCGGGCACACGGAGCTCGAGGGAGCCCAGTCCCATGTCGATGCCGACCCGTGCGTCCCGTCTCCAGCGCCCCCCGAAGCCGAGTACGACCGACCCGACACCTGCTTCGATGTCGATGCGTTCAGCGTTCAGGTTTCCCAGTGTTGTCACCGTGAAGTCTGCGGCGCCTGCCTCGAAGCTCGCAGCTCGCATGGTGAGGGGGTTCGGCTCCGAGATGGAGATACTCGACTGGGAGGCGCCGGTGCTCAATTCGAGGCCGGTGAGTGCGAGTCCCGCCAGATCGATGTCGGCTTTGACCGCACCGAATGAGAGGTCCAGATCCATGGGTACCCCGCGGGCGAGCTCGAGCTCGAGCTTCCCACTGCCTCGGTTCGTGATTCGGGTGCTTCGCCCTCGAGAGTCTACGCCGAGCACCAGTCGATTACCTGTGAACTCGGCGACCGGCTCAAAACGCTCCTCGTCGTAATCGAGATTCATGCGATACAGCAGGCCCTCGTCCACGGAACGCAGGGTGACCCGTCCTGCTCCGTACTGAACCTGCACATCCAGCTCGTCGTTGCCGTCGAGCTGCCGGGACATGGCGACGCTACGCCACGCCTGCCCGTGCGCCTCCACCGGGATCGTCGCGATGGTCGCGACGGCTAGAAGTATCACCTTGCGCATTGTCCGTTCCCTGTCCTCGTCCTCAGGTCATCGGGGCCGACTCCGCCCCGAACGTCGCTTCGTCCACGTCTGCCTGGACCGCTTGGGCCCACCCCGGGTCTGCATCGTACGCGTCGTACTCGCGCCGCTGCCCGCCCCAGGTGAGAAGCACGGCACCGAATCCGATCTGCGCCACGAAGAAGGTCAGAAGTCCGCCGATCACGAAGAGCAGGATGCTGAAGACGCCCAGGAGAGGGACAATCGACATCACGTGCCCCGCCAGGAACGCGAATGTCAGGCCAAGGAGCCCCCCGAACAGGGAGGAGATCGGATTCTCCTTGCGAATCCATCCGGTCCACGGCCAGCTGCTGTCAGACAGCCATTCACCGGCATTCCGGGCGACGGCCACGTACCCGAGCAGGACCGCAAGCGCTACTACGACAGGAAACAGCGGAAGCCACGCGATCGCCAGGGGAATACCGATGATGGAAATCGCCAGGGCTGCAGCGGCAAAAAGCCAGATGGGGATCAGCAGGAACGTTCCGGCGAAGCCGACCATGACCGCCCGCCCGGGTGCGTGGCGTGCGGTCTCGGCGACCCGGTCCACATTCTCGCCGGCGACCCCGAAGAATCCGGCTCCGATGAGCCCGAGCACCAGGACCATGATCAGTTTCTCCACGACTCCACCGACACCTCGGATGACTGGACGGAACGGGGTCATGATCGAGAAGCCGTCGTCGTCGAGGCGGGCGGCACTCCGAATCTCGTTCCCAAGGTCCCGGCGCAGTTCCTCTCGGACCTCTTCACGAATCCGCTCTCGGAGTCCGCTGCGCATGATACGCTCGGACTCGAGCAGATCGGTGAGGCCCCCGCGGATCTCACCGTCATTCAAGAGAATGCGAGTATCTGCGAGGCGAGCCTCACCATGTACGATGCCGCTTTCCGGAAGCTCCAGTGTCCCGCCGACGACCACGACGTCCCCAAGCACTTCACCTTCGATCCGGAGATCACTCCCGATCACGACGATACTTCTGCTTACCACCTCGCCCGACTCGATCGTCACGTCCTCGTCGACGTGGATCCGAAGCCGCAGTTCCTGGTCCAGACCTTCCATGGCCTCTTCGAGGGCCCCGAGCCGGCCCAGGGAACCGACGAGCAACTCCAGCAGAGATGATTCGGTCCCTACCGAAACGGAGACAGCGCCCTGGTCGACATCCGCGTCCTCGTCGATGTCGCGCACAGAGGCCTCGAGGGCTTCCGCGATGAGACGGGCGCTCTCGAGCTCCTCGAGGTCGGCCGACCGTGACCAGCTGGCCAGCAGCTCGGCCAGCGCTCCGTCCTCGAGAGCGACCGCCTGCCCCAGCAGGTTGCGGAATGCCTCGTCGAGCGGATCTCCGACCGTGTACGAACCCGAGCTCACACCGTCGACGAAGATCGTGCCGTCGTCGAGGCGGATCGTGAAGGCCGAACCATCCCTGAATCGGAGGTCGAGTTCAGCTTCCGACCGGGATACGGAGATGGATTTCGCCAGAATCTCACGGAGCTGAGCCTGAGCGTCAGACGGCAGGGTAAGGGCGATGAAGCCCAGGGTCATGACGACCCTACGGAGCTGTTGAGCCATGTGCGTAGAGATTCTTCCAGAGCACCCGCACTGCGAGCACACTGGCGGACGAGTAGAGGAGGACGCCGCCAGACACCACGACCGGCGCCCCTGCGAACATCTCAATCAGAGGGGACATCGCGTACGAGTCCGGGCCTGCCATCATCGCGCGCCAAAGCCAGGCCACGCTCCCGGCGGCGAGGGCGGAGGCCCGCCACCATGCGTACGAACCCAGGGCTTCCAGCGTCAACGCGGAGTGCGAAAAGGCGGAGTACGTCATGAGACCGACGATCACCACCGGGGTTACGGCAAATCCGGACAACGCGGCGAGCACCCGTCGATGTCCCGGCAGCCGACGTCGCGCCGCCGCCACGAGCGGGTGCCACGCGCGCGTCGGGGCGGCCTGCAGGGTCGAGCGCTCCTGCGTGGTCAGGCGATGCAGGAGTCGATGTCGGAAGTGTGCCGACGGTGCGAAGTGCTGGAGCCCGTTCAGCTCGATCACGAGCGACCGCCACATCCTCAGCTCGCTCCGGCATGTGACGCAACGGACTACGTGAGCTTCCACGCGCGCGATCGCCCGGTCCGAGAGACGTCCGTCGACAAGCTCCTGGAGTAGCCGTTGGGGAACGTGTTCGGATCGCCCCGCCGTGATTCGGACGATGCGCTCACGAAGACGTGCCGCGATCGAGCGCCTTCCGCGGACCGGGATATCGGTGAGCACGCGCTCCCGAAAACCCTTGTCCGGCGAGAGTGACGGTAGGCGGTCCAGACTGCCCATGAGATGGAGCCACGTGCGGCTCTCTCGGGAACAGTCGGCGCAGCCAGCGAGGTGCGCGGCGACACGCTCTGCCGACGACCCTGTAAGGGCTCCCTCGACGAAGTCCTGCAGCACATCTGGAGTGGGGTGAGCGTGAAGCACCGATTCATCGCTCGACCCACGTTGCGACACCGTGACGGAGCCCGGATCACCGGTCCGTACCTGTGCCATCACGAGATCCTGGAAGCCCTCGTGAGGAGCGAACGATGACAGGGCTTCGAGGCCCCGGATGAGGCCCGTCCAGCCGTCCACCTCGGAGGCACACTGCGCGCAGACCGTCAGGTGTGCCTCCACGTCCAGCCGATCCCGAAGAGAAAGGTCTCCATCGAGGAATGACTGAATCCCTGCAGGACCGAGGTGGCGGTTCGCGTGGTCGTACGTCAAGGACTGACTCCCGGTGAAGCGATACACGCTCCCGTACGGACGGACGCGATACCGGGTTTCTCAGATCTCCATTCCACAGGCGAGGACGAGGGGCGATCCCCGGGGTCCGGTACGGCCTGAATGACCCTGACGCTGGTCATGGGTCAGGACGCCACGTCGGCAAGGGATGTCCGCAGTTCGGCCCGAGCCCGGTGCAGGTACGTTTTTACGGTGCCGAGGGGCAAAGCCATGATATCGGCGATTTCGTCATAAGCGTATCCCTCGACGTGCCGAAGCAGGACGACCGAGCGGTATTCGGGACGGAGCCTCGCGATGGCCTGTTCGATCTGGCCGCCCAATTCTCGATTTTCCGCATACTCGGCCGGTGTCTCCCGGGACGACTCGATGACCACCCGGCTTCGCGCGATCTGGTCCTCGGTGGTCGCGTTCGGGGACCCGTCGATCGAAATTGTCTCGAGACGGCGCTTCCGGAGGTGATCGATGGCGTGGTTGTTCGCGATCTTCAGGATCCAGTTACTGAACTTGTAGCTGCTTTTGTACGTCGAGATTCCCTTGAAGGCGCGAATGAAGGCTTCCTGAGCGAGGTCTTCGGCGAGGGTCCTGTTTCCAACCATTCGGAAGACGAGCGAGAAGACCGGGCGCTCGTAACGCAAGAGAAGCTCGCGGAACGCTCCTTCGCGCCCCGACGCCGCCTCGGCCGCGAGCTCGCGGTCATCGAGGCTGCCGTAGTCTGGTTCGGCCAGAGGTCCCGTATCCTTCGTGAAGTTGGACGTCTGCACGGAGGAAGTGCGAGGCAGGAGGGCGGTGTCGGTATTCATCCTCCGACTCTACGACCCGTGCGCGCCCGAGGTTTCAGAGGGCCGTTGAGGCCCTTCGACGCTTTGGGTTAGCTTTTCGGCCCCGCGCTTTGGTCCGTACGTCGACCCATACCCTGAAACTACGCGGGCGACCCAGCCCTGTCATGCAAAAAACGCCAGATGCTGCTCCGAAGGTCGGAGTGGAGCGGGAAAAGCAGGTTCAGCAGATCTTTTCGGAGATCGCTCCGCGTTACGATCTGCTCAACCACGTCCTCAGTCTCAACATCGATCGCTCGTGGCGCCGAAAGGCGGTCGATGCGCTGCGGTGGGAGGCGGCCGTGTCCGGCCGCTACCTGGACGCCTGCGCCGGCACCTACGATCTATCGCTCGAATTGGCGTCTCGCGAGGGATTCGGCGGTCAGGTGATCGCGTCCGACTTTGCCCACCCGATGCTCGTTCAGGGTAGTTCGAAGATCGGTGAGGCGATCGTACTCCCCGTGTGTGGTGATTCGCTTGGACTTCCGTTTGACGACGATGTTTTTGACGGGGCGACCGTTGGATTCGGTGTCCGAAACCTATCCGACCTTGCGCGCGGGCTGGCAGAGTTTCGGCGGGTCTTGAAACCCGGTCGGCGTCTCGTGGTGCTCGAGTTCACGACACCACCCAACGCGGTCGTTCGGGCCGGCTACCTTTTCTACTTCCACAACATCCTGCCGCTCGTCGGTCGCATCGTGTCGGGGCACCCCTGGGCGTACACGTACCTGCCAAAGTCCGTCGGGGAGTTCCCGGGGCCTTCCGACTTCGGCGCGCTGTTCGAGTCCGTTGGCTTCTCGGATGTCGGTTGGCGCCTGGTGTCCGGAGGAATCGCCGCGATCCACTGGGGTTCGGCCTGAGTAAGTGACCTGCGGGCGAGGGGAGTGATGCGCGAGCCCGGGAGTCAGCGCACCTCGATGCTCGTGACAGGGCCCAGCCTCTCGAGGGCCTCGAGACCGATCCGTTCGGGATCCCCGACCACGAGAATGGTCATGTCGTTCGGTCGCAGGTGCTGAGCGAAGACGGAGCGGATGCTCTCGGGTGTCACCTCCTGCACGCCCGACCAGTAGCGCTCCAACCAGTCCGACGGCAGGTCCTGAGCAACATAGTACATGCTCCGGGAAACGATCGCGCTCGGGGTGTCGAAGTTGAAAACGAATCCGTTCACGATCTGTGATACCGTGGTTTCGAGTTCGTCGGTGGTGGGTGCCTTTCGTGTCAGGCCCTCCATGGTCTCGAGGACAACCTCGATCGCCGGGATGACATGGTCCGGACGGGTACGGGTCGTGGCTCCGATCAGGCCTTCATGGCGCCTCGGGGTCGTGAGCAGAGAGGCAGCGGAGTAGGCGTACCCCTCCTCCGTCCGAACTCTCGAGAGCAATCGACTGGAAAAGCCTCCGCCACCGAGGATCGCATTGCCGATCAGGGCCGAGAAATACTCGGGATCGTCGCGCAGCCGGATGTCCGACGGGTGCGCCATCGCGATGACGGCCTGATCGAGTTCCTTCTCGACGAGAAACACTCCGGGAGCGCGTCGAATCTCGGGAACGGGGGCTGCGGGCAGGGATTCAGTGCAAGCCGGAAGATCGGACAGGAACGGGCCCAGCAGAGAGACCAGCTCATCGGGACCTACGTCCCCGGTCACACCGAGTACGAGGTTGTCGCGGCAGATGACCCGAGCGTGGAGCGAACGAAAGTCTTCCGGATCGATCCGATCGATGTCCAGGTCGGACGCTTCCATCTCCCAGCCGACGGGATGATCACCGAAGAGCAACCGGTTCAGTTCCGAGTAGGCGAGCCGGGCGGGATCGTCGAGTCGACGGGCGATTCCCTCGAGTTGACGTGTCCGCCACGAGTCGATCTCACTCTGATCGAACGCCGGCCGGGTCAGCATGTCGGCCCACAGGCCAAGACCGGACACGAGGTGCTCCGACAGAGTGTTCAGGGATGAAGTGACACTTCCGCCGGCGCTCCCGAATGAAAGCTGGTGCGCGTAGAACGCGATCTCCTCATCGACCGCGGCCGCCGTGCGAGAGGAGGTCCCACCGTACCGTAGAAGAGCCGGCAGCCCCATGGCTGCCGCGTAGCGGTCTCTCGGAAACAGCCCGTATCCGCCCCGGAAATATGCGAGCACCGTCACGAGCGGCAGACTCCGATCCTCGAGGTGGAGGACGTCCACACCATCCAGGTTCAGCCGCTCGACTTCCGGTTGCTCGAATTCGAGCTGTTCGAACGTGAGGGATTCGATGGCGGCCCGGCCCGGCGGGACGGCAATCGGGCTCTGGGCTGCCGCAGGCACCGCGCTGCAGACGATCGATGCGAGGATCGCTGCCTGGACCCCGAGTCCGCTGGCGAATGTCCGCGGGCCCGGGGTCATCGAGTTTCCTCCGATCGACGAAGGATAGCGACGGTTCGGTTCTCCGACGTCAGATATTCCCGCGCGACGCGGCGGACGTCCTCCGAGGTGACGGAACGGAGCCGCTCCGCCGCCGTGAATGTCGCACGCCAGTCGTCGAAGAGCGATTCGGCATCCGCGATCTGAAATGCGAGTCCGAGGTTGGACTGCAGTCGCCGTATGCGACCGGCGGCGATCTGGTTTCGAACCCTCTCGATCTCCTCGAGCGTCGGCCCCTCTTCCTGTAGTCCTCGGATTTCATCATAGACCGCGCGTTCGATCTCCTGCACGGACGCGGCCTGAACAGGCGTGAGGTCGATTTGAAACAGCTGTGCGAAGCGGCTCCCGGGCCCTGTGGAGGAAAACACGGATGCCGCCAGCCTCTCGACCGTCACCAGTCGGCGATGAAGCCGGGAGGTTCGGCCGCCCGTGAGCACCGCTGACAGCATCGCGATCGCGGCGGCGTCCTCGTGCTGGCTGTCGGTCACGTGCCAGCCGATTCGGAGCGCGGCTTCCGCATCCCACGTCACTTCGATACGCCGCTCCTCGAGCTGAGGAGGCTCGACTGCACCAACGGGTGGCGGATCCTCGCCGCGTTGGATGGGCTCGAGGTAGCGTCGTGCCCACGCCTCGGCCTCCGTCGGATCAAAGTCGCCCACCACTGCCAGAACAGCATTGTTCGGGCCGTAGTACGCTCGGTAGTAACGCTCCACGTCCGCTCGCCCGAGTCGCTCGAGGTCTGCCATGAACCCGACGACCGGCTGGCCATACGGGTGGGCCGTGAACGCGGCAGCCAGGTGACGTTCGTACAGTGCACCCCCGGGGCTGGCGTCGACACGCATGCGCCGTTCCTCCATCACCACATCCCGCTCCGTGTAGAACTCACGGAAGACGGGGTTCGAAAGGCGATCCGCCTCCAACGCGAAGAAGAGTTCGGCCCGGTTCGCCGGCAGTTCCACGAAGTAACTGGTCGACTCGGACGTGGTCGTCGCGTTGAGCCCCTGAGCCCCCGCACGGGACAGGATGCGATCGAATTCGTTGCCGACGACGAAGGCCCGGGCTTCGTCTTCCAACTCCCCGATCTCGGCCCTCAGGCCGCGAGCCGTCGCAGAATCACCCGAGGCCAGCGCTTCGACCGCCCGTGTGTGAAGCCGGTCCATGGCTTCGAAGAGCTCCAATTCTGCGCTCAGGTTGGTGGTCCCGATCGTCTCCGTGCCCTTGAACAGCATGTGCTCGAGCAGGTGTGCGACACCGGTTTCTCCAGATCGCTCGTGCACGCCGCCGATGGCGTACTGCATCACGAACGAAACCGTCGGGGCGCCGGCACGGGGCAGGAGCAACAGACGCAGGCCGTTGGAAAGGACGATGCGCTCGACCGGGGGCAGGGGATCGCTCAAAGAGGGGCGGAGACCCGCTGGCCCCTGCAGCTGTCCGACGGTCGGCTGTACCGTCGCCACGCCCAGGGCCAGGCCGAGGACCACGCTGCCCGTCAGGCGCCTTGCTGACACGTCGGGCAAAGGAAGGCGGAGCGATTCGAAAAGACGACCCGTTCGATCGTCGTCCCGCAATGATGACAGGGGGCGTCGTCGCGCCCGTAGACGTAGAGCCTTCGCCCGTACTGACCCATTTCTCCTTCCGCGTTACGGTAGTCCCGGATGGTGGTGCCACCAGCGTCGATCGCTCCCTGCAGCACGTCTCGAATCGCACCGTGGAGCGCCCGACCCCGTCGTGGATCGATCGCACAAGCGGGGGTGCGGGGGTCGATCCCTGCCAGGAAGAGCGCCTCAGCGGCGTAGATGTTCCCTACGCCGGCGACCCGCCGCTGATCGAGAAGCCAGGAACGGACTGGGCTCCGCGAGCGAGCGAGACTCGAAAGGAGATCCTCCGGGCGCCAGGAGGGAGCCAGCGGCTCGGGCCCGATGGCACCCGAGCGCTCGAGTCTCGCTTCGGCGCTCAGGTGTTCAACCGTTCCAAATCGTCGCACGTCATCGAAGATCAGGATGCCGCCGGTGGCAAAGCGAAAGCGAACCGCCGGGTGAGTGGGCCGCGACGTGCCCAGAGGAGGCCCAGAAAAGACCAGAAGGCGCCCTGTCATCCCCAGGTTGATCCAGACGACCGAGTCGTCGTCCAGTTCCAGCAAGACGTTCTTGGCTCTTCGCGTGACGGCGCAGATCCTCCGTCCGCGAAGTCGCGGGGTGAACCGGCTCTTCGATTCCCTGAGGATATCGGCCTTCACCACCTCGACGCGGACGAGCGTCTGGCCTGTGACCATCGGACGCAGACCCCGGACGATGGTCTCAGCCTCGGGCAACTCGGGCATCGCTCGCGAGAGGCGGTGCCTCAGCTCTCCCCGTCACCGGACTGTGGGACGAGACGCGCGCGCTCACGCCACCCGATGTCCCGCCTGTAGAACGCACCGTCGAATTCAATGCGGGCAGCGCCCTGACGGCTTGCATGTGCGGCTTCGGCAAAGGTGTCCGCGACCGCAGTTACAGTGAGGACTCTGCCGCCTGAAGTGACAAGCGACCCACCTGACATGGTTGTGCCGGCGTGGAAGACGATGACGTGATTTGACTCCAGATCGTCCGGGATACGGAGCACCTTTCCCTTCTGGTAGCTGCCCGGATAACCACCCGACGCGAGCACTGTCGTGACCGCCGCGCCCGGTCGCACCGCCACCGTCTCGTCCGCGAGTGAACGCCCCTCGGCCACGGTGACCATCAGGTGGAGCAGAGAGGATTCCAACAGCGGCATGACGGCCTGAGTTTCCGGGTCACCAAAGCGGCAATTGAACTCGACGACCTTCAATCCTTCTGACGTCCTCATGAGGCCCGCATACAGGAGCCCTCTAAAAGGCGAGCCGTCGGCAGCGAGGGCGGCGAGAGTCGGCGCGATGACTCTGCTCGCCGCTTCCTCCATGACTCCGGGTGTCGCCATGGAGACCGGCGCGTAGGCGCCCATCCCTCCCGTGTTCGGGCCCACGTCGCCCTCGCCTACCCGCTTGTGATCCTGCGATGGCGGGAGCAATACGAAGTTCTTCCCATCGCAGATAGCGAAGACGGAGAGTTCCTCACCGTCCATGAAGTCCTCGATGACGATCTGATGGCCTGCCTCTCCGAACTCCATATCACCGAGCATCGATCCGATCGCTTCGAGCGCCTCCTCCACGGTTGCGCACACGACGGCCCCCTTGCCGGCGGCCAGACCGGAGGCCTTCACCACGATCGGTGCACCTCGCTTGCGAACCCAGTTCTCGGCATCGGCCCGGTCGGAGAAGGTTCGGTGATCGGCCGTGGGCACACCTGCGTGGTGCAGGAGATCCTTCGCGTAGGCCTTGCTCGACTCGATCCGAGCCGCTCCGCGGGTCGGTCCGAAGATCGGGAGTCCCCGGCTCGTGAACCGATCGGAGATGCCGGCTGCAAGCGGCGCCTCGGGCCCCACGACCGTCAGGTCGATCCGTTGTGCAGATGCCCAATCGACGAGGGATTCAACGTCCATCGGATCGATGTCGACGGCCTCGCACCACGGAGCCATGCCACCGTTCGGTCGGGTGGCGAAGAACTCCGCATCGGGCGCGTCACGCCGAAGCTTCCACAGGAGCGCATGCTCGCGCCCACCATTGCCAACGATCAGGATGCGCATGGCCGGAGTCTAGTCTGAGGGCGGCGAAAGAAAAGGGGTGTGCGTCGTCAGAACCCCACTCCCGGCGCGGCGAAGCCGGACGGTCTTCCTCGGTCTATCTCCGCAGACCGCTCAGGAAGTCGGAGCCGGCCCGCCGTGCGGCGTCCGAGATCGAATCCAGAAACTCCTTTGCGCCTTCGGCGTAGGCCGCCGCCGCAGCCGACAGGTCGTCCTGATAGGCGGGGTCGGGCTCACCGCGCCGGGTGTATTCGCCACGGACGATTCGGTCGTACTCACCGCTCTCGATCCAGTCTCTCAGTTCGGCCACCCGAAGTACATGGAAGGGGTGCGTCCGTCCAAGCACGTTGAGGACCTTGAACACCTGGTCGGCGACATCACCACTCTCCCGGTACTGATCGGCCTGAACAAGGAACTCGGAGAGACTTGTTTCATCATCCGCGGTTGCTCCCCCGGCCATCTTCAACATGGCGTTCATGACGACCTCCGGGTTCTGCGTGGCAAGCAGACCGGCCCGGTCGCAGGAGAGTTCGGACTTCCTGGACCACTCGAGGAGCCCGACCAGCACGGCCCGCGCGGCAAGACCGACGATAGGGAAACCCATGTTCGCCAGGTTGATCAGAAGGACCGTCATGGTCTTGTAGAGCACGTGATCGCTCATGATGTGACCGATCTCGTGCGCCATCACGTACTGGAGCTCCTCGTCCGAGAGGATGCTCCGCGTGCCGGAGTTCAGAATGATGAACGGTTGGTCCATCCCGTACGCCCCGGCGTTGACGATCGGCGTCTGCGACATGAAAAGCGGGTACTCCTCCGGCGCATCGAGCGTGCGGAGCGCTTCCCTGTACAGGCCGTAGACCTCCGGGAACTGTCTGTCGGAAACCCGCACGGCATCGGCCTGAAACGCGAGGCGTACGGGCTTTTCGCCGAAGAAGCCGAACACCTTCTTCAGGACGTCGTCGAAGACGGGGATGCGACGTAGAGCCTGCAGCGCGGCCTTGTCGGCCGGATGTTCCCAGTTACGGGGTGCGATGTCGTTGAGGATTCGCCTTGAGCGTGCCTCTCCGCTGCCCTCGGGTTCGGCCTGGGTGTAATCCTGATCGTCCGCCATCTCGTCTTCCTTTGTTCCTGAGGTCACCGTTGGCCGGCTGGCTCTATCCGGGTCCCGTGTTCGCCCCTACGACAAAATTCGGGCACCGGTTTCACTACTCCGCCCGTCCGCTCGGGTTCAGGCGAGAGGATCCTCCGGCTAGGCGCTCAGGACACGATCGAGATCCGCGAGGATGTCGTCGATGTCCTCGATGCCGACCGAGAATCGCACCAATCCAGGTGTGATCCCCATGGCCTCACGACGATCGATCGGAACGGAGCCATGGGTCATCAGCGCGGGGACGTTCACGAGTGATTCGACACCTCCGAGGCTCTCGGCGAGGGAGAAGATTCTCAGGTGTTCCGTAAGAGCCCTCGTCCGCTCCAGCGTACCGACGTCGACGGAGACCATGCCCGTGAAGCCATGCATCTGGCGCTTTGCGAGGTCGTGCTGGTCATGGGACGCCAGACCCGGGTACAGAACCCGGTCCACCCGAGGGTGCCCTTCGAGGAATTCGGCGACCGCCTGTCCGTTCTCATTGTGGCGGATCATGCGCACGTGGAGAGTCTTGATTCCCCGAAGCGTCAGAAAGCAGTCCATCGGGCCCGGGACCGCACCCGACGACTTCCGGATAAAGAACAGGTCATCGGCGAGTGACTCCTGACGCACAGCCACGAGTCCCCCGATGACGTCGGAGTGCCCGTTCACGTACTTGGTGGAGGAATGCATGGAAAAGTCGGCACCCAACTCGAGGGGGCGCTGATTGAACGGCGACGCAAACGTGTTGTCGACACACAGCAGTGCATCGTGCGCGTGTGCGAGATCGGCGAGCGCCCGGATGTCGCAGAGTTTCATCATCGGGTTCGTCGGGGTCTCGACGTGAACGAGCTTCGTGTTCGGCCTCATCGCGGCGGCGACCGCATCCACGTCTCTCGCGTCGACGTACGTGAATTCAATGCCAAGTCTACTGAGGACGTGGTTGAACATCCGGGTTGTCCCGCCGTACGTGTTTTCCTCGCTGACGACGTGGTCTCCGGCCGACAGCCTCTTCACGATGGCCTCGAGAGCAGCCAGCCCCGACGCGAACGCAATGCCGTACGATCCACTCTCGAGCGCTGCGATGCTTGCTTCGAGGGCTTCGCGGGTGGGGTTCGCCGTGCGCCCGTAGTCGTAGCTGCCGGAGCGTGGCTCGCCGACTGCAGGCTGAACGTAGGTCGATGTCTGGAAGATCGGCGTCATGATGGCGCCGGTGACCGGCTCCGGTTCCACCCCGGCGTGGATGGCCTTCGTACCGAATGAGAAGTCAGTGTCAGCGTGATTCATGGAGAAGATCTGTGGAGGGACGAAGGCACGGCAGAGAATGCGCCGGCCCGCTCGCGGCGCAAGATCGATGTTCGCGTTGACGGGCACCACCCATCCCCGCGAGACTCTTCGCGGTCTCCGATGGGGAACGCGAGGCGCCAGGTCATTGCTTTAGGAATGAAGGACGGTCGGATCATGACGATTCAGCTTCCCGACAACCTCATGGTGAGCGTTTCCGGAGTCCGGGGCCGGGTGGGCGAGCCGCTCACGCCCGAGCTCATGGCCGGGATCGCTGCCGCGCTCGGTGCACACCTGCGTGATGTGGAGGGTGGTAGGGTCGTCGTCGTCGGTCGGGACTCCCGAGTCTCCGGCCCGATGTTCGCGCATGCGGTCACGGCGGGCCTCCAATCCGTGGGTTGTCACGTCATCGACGTCGGGGTCGTGCCGACGCCGACGATCCTCATGGCCGTACGCCACCATGGGGCGATCGGTGGAATAGGGGTGACCGCGAGCCACAATCCGGCCGAATGGAATGCCCTCAAACTCGTCTCGAGCGAGGGTATTTTCCTCGATGCGGACCGATCGGCTCGGTTCCGTGAATATCTGAAGACGGAGGATCCCCCCCGCGCCCCGTGGGACGACCTCGGATCGGTCTCGATGGATCCCGATGCTTGGTCCCGCCACCTGGATGCGATTCTGGCGCTCCCGCAGGTTGACGTCGCGACGATCCGTAACGCCGGACTCCGAGTTGCGGTGGATTGTGTCCACGGTGCGGGAGGGCCGGTGATCTCCGAGCTTCTGGAGCGCCTCGGGTGCGAGATGGTCGGCATCGGCATGGAGCCGGATGGCTGGTTCCCTCGGGATCCGGAGCCGACGGCGGCCAATCTGGCCGACCTGGGACGTCTGGTGTCGGAGTCGAGTGCGTCGATCGGACTCGCCATCGATCCGGATGCAGACCGACTGTCGCTCGTCGATGAACATGGTCGTCCGATGGGTGAGGATCTGACGTTGGCGCTGGGGTGCGCGGCAGTCCTCGCTCGCACGCCGGGCCCGGTGGTCACGAACCTCTCGACGAGCGCCGTCGTTGAGGACGTGGCGCGCGCGTTCGACTCGCCGCTCGTCAGGTCGCCGGTAGGGGAGGTGAATGTCGCCAGGAGAATGCAGGCAGAGGGCGCGGTTGTCGGTGGGGAGGGCAACGGGGGCCTCATCTTGCCGGCGCTTCATCACACCCGTGATGCGCCGCTGGCATCAGCCCTCATACTGCAGCACCTCGCAAGCGAGGGCCTGACCCCATCCGAGGCCGCTGCCCGATGGCCGAAGTACGAGATCGTCAAGGAGAAGGTCTCGTTCCCGCGAGCCGCGCTGCCTGATGGATACGCGGCCCTCGAAGAGGATCTTGCTGCGGACTCGCGCGACGAGTCGGACGGGCTTCGCCTGGCGTGGCACGGCAGGGGTGCGTGGCTGCACGTTCGGCCCTCCGGAACGGAACCCGTGGTCCGGCTGATTGCGGAGGCCCCGACGCGCGAGGCTGCGGAGACGTTGGTGAAGCGGGCGGGTACATTACTCGACGGCGTGGTCTGACGGCGCCGAGGAGATCGACGAGAGGAGGTTGTCCCAATGTGCGGTATCGTTGGCTACGTGGGGCCACGACAAGCCACGCCAGTCCTTCTGGCCGGCCTCAAGCGGCTTGAATACCGGGGGTATGACTCGGCGGGACTAGCTCTGCTCAACGACGGCGGTGTCTCGGTCGTGAAGAAGCCGGGGAAAATCCGGGTTCTCGAAGAGGCGATCGGCGCGTCGGGAGTCGGGGGTACGTGTGGCATCGGTCACACCCGTTGGGCCACGCACGGTGCACCGAACGAGCGCAACGCACACCCGCACACCTCGGCCGCCGGCGACATTGCCCTGGTTCACAACGGGATCATCGAGAATGCCGACGCGCTTCGTGTCCAACTCACCGCAGAGGGGTACACCTTCGCGTCAGAGACCGACACCGAGGTCGTCGTGCACCTGATCGATCTCCTGTGGTCGGATGGTGAGCCGATGGAGACCGCGGTTGCCGCGGCTCTTCGCCGGGTGGAGGGCGCGTACGGGATCGCCGTCGTATCCGCCCGAGATCCGAACAAGATCGTAGTGGCACGGAACGGAAGTCCGCTCCTGATCGGAGTGGGTTCCGACGGTGAGATGCTTGCGGGGTCGGATGCGGCGGCTGTGATCGAGGCGACACGGGATGTCGTCTACCTGGATGACGGGGACTACGCTGTCCTCACGGCCGACGGATACCGGACGTTTCACCTGGGGGGTACCGAAGTCGAACGCCGCGTTCATGAGGTGACGTGGGATCTCGACTCGATCGAGAAGGGCGGTTACGAGCACTTCATGCTCAAGGAGATCTTCGAGCAACCGGCGAGTATTGCCGACGTCATGCGGGGGCGCCTCCTGCACGATGACGGGGACGTCCGCCTCGGCGGAATCCTCGAGCACCAGTTCGACCTCGGTCGCGTTCAGCGGATGGTCGTGACTGCGTGCGGGACGAGCTGGCACGCGGGTCTGGTCGGCGAATACATGCTGGAGGGCCTGGCCGAGATTCCGGTCAGCGTGGAGTATGCGTCGGAGTTCCGATACCGAAACCCGGTTCTGGAGGATGGGACACTCACGCTCGCCATCAGTCAGTCCGGTGAGACCGCAGACACACTCGCGGCGTTGAAGGAGGCTGAACAGCGGGGCCTCACGACCATGGGGATCGTGAACGCCGTGGGCTCGACGATTGCTCGTCAGACCGACTTCGGCATCTACCTTCACGCAGGACCCGAGATCGGGGTGGCGTCGACAAAGGCCTTCACGAGTCAGCTGGTGGCGCTGTCTCTGTTCACGCTATTCATGGCCCGGCGCAGGAGCATGTCTGCCGCTCGGGGCATGGGTATCGTTCAGCACCTCGAGGTACTTCCTGATCAGATCGAGGAAGTGCTGAAGCTCAACGACGAGATCGAGGAACTCGCTCGAAGCTACAAGGACGCCCGGAATTTTCTCTATCTGGGTCGAGGCTATCAGTTCCCCGTGGCCCTCGAGGGGGCGCTCAAGCTCAAGGAAGTGAGCTACATCCATGCGGAGGGGTACCCGGCCGCCGAGATGAAGCATGGCCCGATCGCGCTCATCGACGAGGACATGCCCGTCGTCGTTCTCGCCCCGCGTGACCCGATTTACGGCAAGGTCGTGTCGAATATCGAGGAGGTGAAGGCGCGCGCCGGGCGCATCATTGCCGTGGTCTCCGATGACGCTCCGGAGCTGCAGGGGAAGGTCGACCACATGATCAAGGTGCCTCAGACGTTGCCTCACCTTCTCCCGGTTCTCACCACGATCCCCCTCCAGTTGCTCGCCTACCACATCGCGGTCATGCGAGGCGCCGACGTCGATCAGCCTCGGAATCTCGCAAAGTCAGTGACGGTCGAGTGAGGCGGATGGTGGGGGAGCGGATCCCGGGACGGGCGGTGTGCGGGTAGTCCTCCAGCGGATCGCGCGCGCGAAAGTGCGCGTGAGCGGGGAGGTCGTCGGGCGCGCCAAGCGGGGCCATCTCCTCCTCGTCGGGTTCACGTCGGGTGACGACCACGAGGCGCTCACGTGGATGGCGGAGAAGGTCGTCGGGCTGCGCGTCTTTCCCGACGACGAGGGGAAGATGAACCTTTCACTCGAGGACATCGGCGGGGACCTCCTGGTCGTGAGCCAGTTCACGCTGTACGGCGATACGAGGAAGGGGCGTCGGCCGAGCTTCGTCAACGCTGCCGATCCCTCCATCGCGATCCCTCTCTACGAAAGATTCGTGACCGAGCTGCGCGCACGTTGCACGGGCTCGGTCGAGACGGGAGAGTTCGGTGCGGCGATGGAGGTCGATCTCGTGAATGACGGTCCCGTGACGCTGGTACTCGAGCGATGACGGATGGGGCGGGCGGGCTCCGCTTTATTCTGGCGTCGCAGTCGCCCCGCAGGGCCGATGTCCTCCACCAGCTCGGCCTCGTGCCGGAGATACGCCCGGCCGATGTCGACGAGTCGTACCTCGATGGAGAAACCCCCCGCGAGCACGTAGAGCGGCTCGCCTGTTCGAAGGCCGAGGCAGTGTTCGAGCGAGAAGAGGGCGCCCTGGTCGTCGGTGGCGACACCGTCGTCGTGCACGACGGGCGTGTGCTCGTGAAGCCGATCGACGAACCGTCTGCCGTCGACATGGTGGCCGCGCTTTCAGGGAGTCTCCACGAAGTCCACAGCGGGATCGCGCTCGCCGGCCCCGGCGGCACGGTCAGCGCGGTTGCAACGGCCACGGTTCGCATGCGGACGTACGATCGTGCCGCAGCAGCAGCGTACGTTGCTACCGGGGAACCCATGGACAAGGCGGGCGGTTACGGGATCCAGGGTCTGGGAGCCGCGTTGGTCGACTCGATCGACGGAGATTACTATGCCGTTGTCGGCTTTCCGGTAGCGGTATTTCTCGAGCTGCTCGGTGCGGCCGGCTTTCGCTACGACTTCGGATCGATCACGCCCTTCTCCACGGAGTAGATCCATGAGCGTCCCCGCGGTTCTCGCCATCGACCAGGGGACGACGGGGACCACCTGCCTCGTCGTTGGAAGCGATGGCCGCGTGCTCGGGCGAGGGTACTCCGAGTTCACCCAGCACTTCCCGGAGCCCGGCTGGGTCGAGCATGATGCCGAGGAGATCTGGAACGTCACGTGTCGCGTCGCCCGCGAGGCGCTCGATGCCGCGAACGACGCCGACGTGCGCTCGATCGGAATCACGAACCAGCGCGAGACGGTCGTGCTCTGGGACCGAGAGACGCTCGAGCCGGTTCATCGCGCGATCGTGTGGCAGGACCGGCGTACGCAGCCTATGTGTCGCGCCCTGAAGGCGGCGGGTCACGAGGCTGAGGTACGACGCCGCACGGGCCTCGTGCTCGACCCCTACTTCTCGGGCACCAAGATCGCCTGGCTCCTGGAATCGGAGCCCGGTCTGCGCAGGCGGGCCGAGGCCGGGGAGCTCGCGGTCGGGACCATCGACTCGTGGCTGATTGCTCGACTTACCGATGGTGAAGCCCACGTCACCGACCCGACCAACGCCTCGCGGACGATGTTGTTCCACCTCGGTGACGCAGCGTGGGACCCGTGGGCTCTGGACGTGCTCGGTGTTCCTCGACGGATCCTGCCCGACGTTCGACCCAGCTCGGGACACTTCGGAGTCAGTCGCGGTGACCACCTCGGGATCGCGGTGCCCATCGAGGGGGTGGCCGGTGATCAGCAGGCCGCGCTCTTCGGACAGGGCTGCTGGGTGGAGGGGCTCGCCAAGAATACGTACGGAACCGGAGCCTTTCTCCTGCTCCACACGGGTCAGACGGTCGTCCGGTCGCAGCACGGACTCCTCACGACGGCAGCGTGCGACGCCTCGGGACAGCTGGCCTACGCGCTCGAGGGCTCGGTCTTCATCGCCGGAGCGGCCATCCAGTGGCTGCGTGACGAACTCGGTCTCATCTCGTCGGCAGAGCAATCCGAGACGATGGCGGCAGAGCTGGACGATAATGGAGGCGTCTTCTTCGTGCCCGGATTCGTGGGCCTGGGCGCGCCCCACTGGGAGGCGCAAGCCCGTGGCGCAGTGTTCGGTCTGACCCGGGGTACGTCAGCATCTCACATCGTTCGTGCGGCGCTTGAGGCGATGGCGTTCGGCACGACCGAGGTCCTTCGCGCCATGGAGGCTGACTCCGGGGTACGGACGTCGGAACTGCGGGTAGATGGGGGCGCGTCGTTGAACGACTGGCTGATGCAGTTTCAGTCGGACGTGATCGGGGTGCCCGTGCGACGACCGCCCATGGTCGAGACGACGGCGCTGGGCGCCGCGGGGCTTGCCGGACTTGCGGCCGGCTTGTGGTCGAACGCCGAGGAGTTCGTCGCGGCTCAGGGCAGTTCGAATCGCTTCGAGCCGGGCGATGCCCGCGACCGGCGACAGACCGCCATGGCCGGTTGGAACCGAGCGGTGCGAGCCAGTCTCTCATGGGCACGCGATCAGGGATGACGCCTGTGCCGTAGGAAGTTTTCCGGACTTTTCGCAGGTGCGGCCGTCAGGCTAACTTCCAGCCTCGTGTGCAAGACAGGGCTCGGAGTCATCGCTATGAAAAAGAACGGAAGATTCATGGTCGGTCTCGTCGGCGTAGCTGCCGTCGTGACCTATCTGATCTGGACCGGCGTCAGTGAAACCATGGTGTATTATCTGACCCCCGTCGAACTCGTCGAGAGGGTGGGCGAGGATCCCTCGTTTCATGACGTCGGCGTTAAGGTCGGCGGTATGGTCGTGCCTGGCACGTACGCTCGCGTCGAGGGGGAACTGCTGCATGTCTTCACCGTCCGGGACCTCGTCGACGAGTCCGTATCGTTTGTCGTCGAGTATCGGGATGCGTTGCCTGACACGTTCACGGATGACGTCGAGGTCGTGATCGAGGGCAAGTTGCGGTCGGATGGGGTGTTTGAGGCGACCACGCTCCTGACCAAGTGCGGTAGCCGCTATGAAGCGTCGCCTGAGGAGCTCGCAGGGACCGGTCCGTGACCATACTGGGAGAGTTCGCTCTCTGGATCTCACTTCCGGTGGCCGCGTGGGGCATGGTTCTGGGCTACGCCGGCGGCCGGACGCTGCGGGGGGATCTCGTCCTCAGTGCCGAACGGAGCATCTACGCCGTCTTCGGGCTTCTCCTGACTGCGTGTCTGGGCGTCAGTTCCGCCTTCCTCGGCGATCGCTTCGAATACTGGTACGTCGCGAATTATTCGAACGCCAATCTCGAACTTTTCTACAAGGTGACCGGCCTCTGGGCAGGGCAGCGAGGATCGTTGCTCTTCTGGGCCGTACTTGTCGCGCTGTTCGGGGTGATCACCGTCTTCCTGAACCGGTCGAAGAACCGCGAGTTCATGCCGTACGTGGCGGCCGTTCTTCAGACGATCATGCTGTTTTTCATCGTCGTGCTGCTCTTCGCCGACGTGAATCCGTTCGAGCGCCTGGAGTTCACTCCGGCTGACGGCCGTGGTCTGAATCCCCAGCTCCAGAATTACTGGATGACGATTCACCCACCGACGCTGTATCTGGGCTTCACGGCATTCACGATTCCGTTCGCGTTCGCGGTGGCTGCTCTGCTCAACGGGCGGCTGGACGCCCGCTGGATTCAGCTCACGCGACGGTGGATCCTCACGAGCTGGCTGTTCCTCTCGGTGGGCATCGTATTCGGGATGCGCTGGGCGTACGAGGAACTGGGTTGGGGCGGCTACTGGTTCTGGGATCCGGTCGAAAACGCCTCTCTGCTGCCGTGGCTGACGGCGACGGCGTTCCTGCACTCGATTCAGATCCAGGAAAATCGTGGGATGCTGAAGGTCTGGAACATGTCGCTCGTGATGCTGACGTTCCTCCTCACGATCTTCGCCACGTTCCTGACACGGTCAGGATTGATCGAATCGGTGCACTCGTTCGCACAGGAACTGAAGATCGCCTACATCTTCCTCGGTTTCATGGGGACGGTGCTGGGCGCGTCGATCATCCTGATCCTATACCGGCTCCCCCAGCTGCGGTCGGAGAACCAGATCGAGTCGTTCGTGTCGCGCGAGTCGGCGTTCCTGTTCAACAACCTGCTCCTGCTCGGTGCGGCGTTCTCGGTGATGTGGGGGACCCTCTTCCCTCTGATTTCGGAGGGCTTCACGGGCCAGGAGATTTCGGTTGGTCCTCCGTTCTTCGAGAGGGTCAACTTCCCGATTGGACTTCTTTTGCTCACGCTTGTGGGGATCGGTCCCGTCATCGCGTGGCGCAGGGCCACGAAGCGCAACCTTCAGAAGAATTTCTCGATTCCCGTCACGATCGGGGCCGTCACCGGGATCGCCCTCTACGCACTGGGAGCCCGGCACGAGCTGGCGCTGGTGACGTGGAGTATTTCGGCGTTTGTGCTGACGATTATTGCCACGGAATTCTGGAAGGGTACGCGTGCAAGGGCTCGCATCGAGGGGGAAGGATATCTGGTTGCCTTCTTCCACCTCATTACGCGCAATCGGCGGCGCTGGGGTGGTTACACGGTCCATGTCGGCTTCGTTTTGATGTGCATTGGCTTTGCCGGTGCCGGGTACAACACGGACAGTCGATTCAATGTGGAACCGGGTGACGTGGTCGAGGTCGCATCACCCTTCGGACACACGTATCAGCTGACGTACGAAGGGCTCTCGATGTCGATCGGCCGAGGGGAACGGAACCTCCTCTGGCAGGCGATCGCCACGGTGTCGGTTCGGCGGGACGGAGTTCCGCAGGGCGTGCTCACCACGGAGAAGCGTCAGTACACGAACCGGGACACTCAGCCGATGACCGAGGTGGGCATCCGATCGATCATTCAGGAAGACCTGTACCTGATCCTTTCGGCGATGAACGACAGCGGCGGTGCTCTGCGTAACGACCCGGGCGCGCAGGGAATCGATCTCCAGGTCCTCATCAAACCGCTCGTCAACTGGATCTGGATCGGATGCCTGTTCATCGCGCTTGGCACGGTGATCGCCCTGTGGCCGAGTGTGGATCGCACCCGTACGGCCCGAGAACGGTCTCCAGGATCGCCGCAACCGGCGGCCGCGGGGGCGGACTGATTCCGCGAGGCGCTCCGCGATGAGTCTTTACTTCGGCGTCACGCTCGTCGCCGCCTCGGTCGTGCTGTTCATTCTGCAGCCGGTGGTGCGGGGAATTCACGCCTCTCTCGATCGGGATGACGATGAGTTGACCGAGACGGAGGCGAGGAAGCGGGTGGCGCTGCTCGCGCTGCGTGACGTCGAATACGATTTCCTGGCCGGAAAGCTTGATGAAGAGGACTATCGAGCGCTGAAGAGCGAATTGACAGCCGAAGCCCTGGCGGCGCTTGAAGCGGATGAAGCCTCCAGGGTTCGCGGTGGTGAAGACGTGGCACTTGAAGCGGAGATCACACGGCTGCGCGCGAGGCTGAGGGAGGGAGTCGCGTGCCCGACGTGCGCCTACACCAATGCGGATGGCAGTCGATTCTGCTCCGCATGCGGACGTGCGCTCACCGACGCCCTGGTGGGGTGAGCCTCGGCGTGTCATCGTCGGTCCGGCCGGTCGGAGATCAACCGGCCCATCAGGGGGGCGAATGATCGAGGACGAGGTCGTGCTGGAGGCCCGGGGCCTTCGCCGTGAGTACGGCTCGGTCATCGCCGTCAGAGGTCTGGATCTGGCCATGGCAGCCGGGGAGTTCCTGACCATCTTCGGCCCGAACGGAGCCGGCAAGTCTTCGCTTCTCAGCATGCTCGGGGGAGCGATGAGGCCGTCCGCGGGTACTGTGCGAGTGCGGGGCCAGCCCCTCTCTTTCTCCGATCATGACTGGCAGCACCGGATCGGGATGATGTCGCACCGGGGCTTCCTGTACGGTCGCCTGACCGCAGAAGAGAACCTGCGCTTCTACGGATCGCTTTTCGGTCTGAAGGACCTCGATGAGCGAGTTCCTGCTCGACTCGCGCGTGTCGGGCTCGAGAGTCGAGCGCGTTTCGAGGTCCGTCAGCTCTCACACGGCATGCGCCAACGCCTGTCGCTGGCTCGTGCGCTACTCCACGATCCCGATCTCGTCCTGCTCGACGAGCCGTACACGGGGCTCGATCCGTCGGCTGCCTCGGTTCTGCGGAGTGTGCTTGGAGAACTCCGGGATGGTCGGCGAACCGTCGTCATGGTCACCCACAACCTTCGCGAGGGCCTCGCGATGGCGACTCGTCTCGCAGTCCAGGTGGCGGGCGAGTTCGCGTGGGAGGGATTGAATGCCGGAGTCGACCGGGACGCCTTCGAGCGACTGTACCACGACGTGGTGGAGGGACGTGCATGACCACCTACTGGAAACAGGTGTGGGTCATCATCTGGAAGGATCTCGTTCTCGAGATCCGGTCCCGGGAGCGTATCGCTTCGATGGCGGCGTTCGCCGTGCTGGCCGGTGTCCTTTTCAACTTCTCGATCGATACGACGACGACGCGAACGCAGGATGTCGCGGCAGGGCTCATCTGGATGACGCTGGTCTTCGGTGGCCTGATCGGGGTGGGGCGGACGTTCCAACTCGAAGCAGAAGACGGTGCGTTTCAGGGTGTGCTGATGTCCCCAGCGCCCAAGGATGCCATCTTTCTCGCCAAGACAGCGGCCAATTTCGTCCTGCTGTATGCGATGTCGCTGCTGGTCCTCGGTGTCTTCGCGGTCTTCTTCGGGCTCGAAGTGGGATCGAACTTCCCCTGGGTCGCTCTGGTACTCGGTGTAGGAGCGCTGGGCTTCGTTGCGCTGGGGACACTCTTCGCGGCGGTGTCGACAGGAACGAATATGGGCGAGACTCTTCTTCCGGTGCTTCTGTTCCCGTTGCTGGTACCGATGGTGATCTACGGTGTGGGTACGACTACCCGACTGATTGCCGGACGACCCTTCGACGAAGTTGAAGCGAATGTCCGAATGCTCGGGGCCTTCGCATTGGCCGCTGTTGCGGCGGGTGCGGTGCTCTTCCGTTACGTGGTGGAGGATTGATGTCGACGGCAGGAACGAGACGAGCGGCGATCGCGCTCACGCTCGCCGGCCTTCTTGGCCTGGTCGCGCTCTACTGGATGGTGTTCTTCTGGGTGCCGACGGAGGTGAACCAGGGGGTCGTGCAGCGGATTTTCTATGTCCACGTGCCGGCGGCGTGGACGAGCTTCCTGGCGATCGGGTTCGCAGCGCTGGCGAGTGGGATGTATCTGTGGTTGCGCGATGAGCGACTGGATCGAGCAGCGATGTGTGCGATCGAGGGGGGACTCGTCTTTGCCACCCTGGTGCTCACGACCGGGCCACTGTGGGGGAAGATCGCCTGGGGAACGTACTGGACGTGGGAGCCGCGGCTGACGCTCACGTTGTTGCTCTGGTTCATCTTCCTCGGGTACTTCATGGTCCGGAATGCCACGGAGGATCCCGAGAAAGGGAAGCGCTTCGCCGCGGTCGTGGCGATCGTGGGAGCACTCGACATCCCCTTCATTCACCTGAGCGTGATCTGGTTTCGCTCGCTTCACCCGGAGCCTGTCGTCGCAAGACCTGACGGCCCGACGCTTCCCGGCGACATGTTGATCACGCTGCTCTTTGGCGTCCTCGTGTTCACGACCCTCTTCTTTGGGCTTTTTCTTTTCCGCTACGCCGTTGAGGGGCTCCGAAGTGAATCTGACCTTCGGGCCCGCTCCGCGGCATGACACTCCCGGCAAGAACATGAAGAAATTTCAGACACGGTCTCTCGTGCTGGTTGCCCTCGGCCTGGCTGTGGTGGCGGCGACCGGGGTAGCTCAGGAATCGGCCGATGCTGTCCAGAACGCCGGACTGGCGCGGCAGAATCTCCGGCCGTACTGGCATGTGTTCGCTGCGTACTCACTGGTCATTCTGCTCATCGGGGGCTGGGCCGTCTCGATCGCTCGACGGCTCAAAGCGCTCGAAGATCGCCTTCTCGATTGACCTGCCGGCTCACCCCCTGAAGTTCATGATGAGCGCCCGCCCGGTTGCGGTAACGCTGCTGATGTCGGCTGCCTCGGCGGTGATCGTATCGGTCTCGGCCGCGCAGACGGTGACGATGCCCAGCACGCAGCGTTACGGGTCCGGCTTGCTTGACATTCCAGTGTCGAGCGTGCTGCCTCACGGGAACCTGATTACGACCTTCTCGGGCTTCTGGAGTTCTCTGGATCGGAGGACCCGGGTCGACGGAACCGGCCAGTCCTCGGGCTTCGGGCCGGGCCGCAGTGAATTCTTCGGCGACGTCTCTGCGGCCATGGGGTTGTTCGACCGGGCCGAGTTTGGCTTGACCCTGCAGTCTCTCAACGACGACGAGGATGGGGGAGACGTTTGGGGGCTCTTTGGCCGCGTCCGACTCTGGGAGCCTGTCGATCAAGGGGTTGGGTTTGCAGTCGGCGGTCGCTACGTGACCTCTCCGCAGTTTGACGGGCAAGGGTTTCCGCCGGGGGTGACGTACGCTCCGGGTCGTCTCGGCTTCCCCGACGAGCGTTTGCGTGCGCGGTACACCGGGGGCCGTCAGGTCGACACCAATCTGAGCCTGTACGGAGTGGCAACGGCCCACCTGAGGGGGCTGGAAGGCGGGTTCATCCCGACCCATGACATGACCCTCACCCTGGGTTACGGCGGGGGAATGTTCGGGAGTGGAGGAGGCCTGGACTTCTACGCCCCGACCACGAACAACGGATGGTTCTTCGGTACGGCCCTCCACATCCCGGCGGCGAGGGAGGTGCAGGTGACCGTGATGGCTGAGCACAACGGACTCGATATCAATGTCGGTGCTCAGATGGACTGGCGCGGTGTGCGCGTGGGGCTTCAGGCTCTCGGCCTGAATCACGACGAACCGGTTGACGGCCCGAATTCAGAGTACCAGCAGGGGAAGCTCGGTTTCACCGTCTCGGCCGCGATCTGTCCGTGGCAGTCAGGCTTCCGCTGCCGACCTCGTCCCATGACGCGATCCGAGCCCGACACGATCTACATTCCGGCTCCGCCGCCAGACACGGTTCTGATCACCGATTTGGACGGTACGCTACCTGCTTTCTCGGGCGAGCCGGCCTCGATCTGCCTCGCGACCGGTCAAAACGTGCCCATCGAGATCACGACCGCCGGCGATACTCTGGTCGGAAGCCCACCGGCCCCGATTCGGTCACTGCGTCCGGCGATGACGTTCGCGGGCAGCTATGCAGCCGCGGCCTTCTGGTATCTCGACGGTGAGGTCATTGAATTCGAGGGCGCTGACTTCGAACAATCCGAGGACTTGTTTCCGATCGACTGTGGACAGATCCTGCGGGTGGGCGTCCACCGCGGTGTCTCCGTGTTTGCCGTGATCAGCGCTCGAAGGCCGCTCGACATGATTTTCATACCCGTGCGGCCCGGGCTGTGGCATCGGTATGAGCGCAGGCCGGGACGAAGACCCGAGCCTTCCTAGCTAGCGGGCGATTCTGTGGCCGAGGATCCGGTTGCTTGCGTTCAGCACCGCTCGGACGGCAGCGGCGGGCAGGTCGTCCTCAGCTTCGCAGGGAGCTGCTCCGAGCAGACGGTGAGAGGTCGACGCATTCGAACCGGACAATCGAGTCACGACGACCCATCCGTCGAAGGCTCGCACCGCCTTGACCCCCGCGACCTCGAGATCGAAGTCACTCGACGTCACGTCTTCCGCGCTCGCGAGCATCGCCTGGAGCGCTGCCTTGGACGCGGCCCGGATCACTCCCTGCGGGGTCTCAAGGCACCCGGACACGCCTTCAAACGTGTCACCGTTCCATTCGAGACGAACGGAAACGCGCCCCGATCCGTCCGGCTGGGTCACGTGATCCAGGCCTGCGAACCTGAGACGGGTGCGAACCTGTGAGGTTGTCGGCATCCGTTCGGCGGTTGGGCCCGGGGGGGAGCAGATAACTTGCACAATGCGGCACCCATGCGGCAAGCATGCTGCCCGCTGGGTAGCGTCTGACACCCGTAGATGGGGCTGGTCCGAGGGGTCGAGACTGAGCGCACGGGCGCAAAAGCGCGCCGGTGCAGGCCCCGGCGGTCAGATGTGACGCAGCTCCTCGGGCAGATCTCCGACCTTGTCGACATCGGTCTTCGCCTCCAGTACCGAGACGCTCAGACCTGCGCGTTCGGCGCGCTCGAGGGTCAGGCCGAAGACCCGTGAGGTGCTCCAGGGGATTCCGACGAATAGCTCTCGCCGAACCTGACTCATGCCCACCAGGTAGTAGCCACCGTCCGTGGCCGGTCCCAGGACGACGTCGTGTGTGCGAAGGGCCTCGAATGCCTTCCGAAGGGTATCCTCGTCGAGCTCGGGGATGTCCGTGCCTACGACGCAGACTTCGTCCGAGCTCCTCAGTTCAACGTCGATCGCGGTCCCCAGGCGCTCGCCCAGGTCGCCTGAAGACTGGCCTGCGTACCGGATGCCGGCTCCGAGCCACATCGCGACCTCGCGAATTGAATGGTCGTCGGGAGGCTCGACGTGTACGGATGTTTCCCACGGTCCGGACCGAACGGCATCGACCGCCCGACGCCCGAGTTCCCGGTAGATGCGCGCAGCGCGCTCGTCTCCGACGTCGGCCGCGAGACGGGTTTTCACGCGACCGGGCACGGGAGCTTTTGCGAAGAGGACCACCGCACGTTTGGGCGCGACCTCACCCGTGACTACCGGTTGCTCCGGGCGGTAACGGTAGGCCAACCCGACGGGATCCGCACCCATACGAAAGGCGAGAATCAGACCGAGGTTTCGGAAGGACGCGCGAACGGCGCCTTCTCTCCGGTACCTCCGACTGCTCGTGATCAACCTCGCGTCGAGCACGGTTCGACGGCCCTGTCGCTCGAGTCGGTCGACGATCCCGACGTCCTCCATGATGGGCCAGTCTGGAAATCCACCGACCTGATCGTACAGGGCTCGGGAGAGGATCAGGCCCTGATCGCCGTAGGGCATCTTGAAGAGACGCTCGCGAAGACGCTGGCCGAATTCGATGACACGGTAGCGGGCCTCCTCCCTGTCGAAGCGAAGTCGGAAGTGGGCAAATTCGTCAGGGTCAGCTCCTTCGACGAAGCGAATCAGTGCCTCCGCAGCCGTGATCGTCACTCGGGTGTCCGCGTGGAGGAAGAAGAGCCAGAAGTTGCGAGCCGCAACCGCACCCGCTCGAAGTTGGGCGCCGCGGCCCGGTGGTCCGGAGATGACCAACGCGCCCCGAGTGCGAGCGATTTCACGGGTGCCGTCGGACGATCCCCCGTCACTGACGATGATCTCACCGTTCTCGGACAGCGGGGCGAGTTCATCGAGGAGGTCGGGTAGAGTTCCCGCCTCGTTGAGCGTCGGGATGACAACCGAGATCGCCGGGGGCACGGTCACCGCTCGAGGTCGTTCAAGGTCCAGTCGTACGAGAAGAACTCGATCCGAGTGTCCGGGCTGGAGATGAACGCGGCGCTACGGGAGTCGAGGTACGGCGCGAAGAAGGATCGCAGCCCGTCGATCCCACCGAAATCCTCCTTGAACCAGTTGAAGACCTGATTCATGCGAACGAAGTCGGGCCCGATCGAAAAGTGATCCGGATTCGACACGAGCGTGCGGATGGCCCGGTCGAGTTGCGCCGACAGGTCGCGGGCCTCGTAGGCTTCTGGCCAGAGAATCGGGCAACTCCGAGCCGCACAGTTGACGGCAACATGAATCCTGGGGTCACCCATTGGCCGGAGGATGTCGTGCTCGATCTCGTCCTGAGACCGCATCTGACCGGCGATTCGGCAGTGCCGGGCGGTGAAGACACCGGGGATCTGCCAGACGGAGTTTGCCGGTCGGCCCGCCACGGTGTTCCTGATCACGGCGAAGAGTCCACGTGCCCGCTGGATCGGGTAATGCTCGGCGACCAATCGGAGCATGCATGCGTTGTAGGCATTGATCCAGAAGGCGAGCTGCTCCTCTCTCCCGGCGCGCTCGATCGCCATCGTCTCCACGTTCCCGAGCGTTCCGAGGTAATCGTCCAGCAAGCCCTGACGCTCCGAGAGGGCTGCGTAGTCCACCGATGGTGGGCTGACCACCTTGTTGAGCAGGTCGGAGAACGCGTCGTGCGCAGGAAGACGCTGGGCCTCGGCAAGGGACGCGGTGGACAGGATCAGAATGCCCGAGAGTGTTGCGCCGGGGATGCGGATGCCGAGCCGCCGTGCCGCAGCGGGGACAAAGCTCAACCCGAGTAGAACCGTCCCCGCGCCCAGGACACGGAGCAGGGCTCCTCGCGATACCTCTTGAGAGCCGACGAGGAGGGCATCCGCGAAAAAGGTGTAGATGAGCGTTCCCGGGAAGATTCCGACAACCGTTGCCGCTGCGTACGCCGGCCAACTGATCGATGTCAGTCCGGAGCCGAAATTCAGAGCATTGAAGGGAACCACGGGAATCAGGCGAAGCATGAGGAGACCGCGGAAGCCATGCTGTTCCATGACTCGATCGACCCTTCGGAGCCGGTCCCCCGTAAGAACTCGAACCCCGTCCCGTCCGAGGAGGCGCCCGACTGCGAACGCCAGGTTGGCGCCGATGTTGGCTGCGATCGTCGTGTATACGGTTCCCAGAGCGAAACCGAAGACTGCCCCACCTGCGAGGGTCATGATGGAGCCAGGCATCGCGAGGGCGGTCGCCAGCGCGTACACGGTGATGTAGAGGACTGGCGCCATGCGAGAGGAACGCAGCCATTCGATCGCCTCGCCGACACCGTCCCGAGTCAGGTAGTCACCCAGGGGAGTCAACGTGGCGGCCAACGCACCCGCGCCCACAATGCAGGCGAGTCCCGCCAGCCTGAGGAGTGCATCACGACGCTGGTTCATCGGAGCCACGAGATGACCTTCTTGAGCATGCGGCCGCTTGCCTTGTCGAGGCGTCTGCGCTGGAATTCTGCTGCCGTCCGCTTGACGCCTTCAACCAGGGTCGGGTAGGGGAAGATCGTGCTGGCCACGTCTGACAGCTTCAGTCCATGCGTTTTGGCCAGAACAATGGGCATGATCAGTTCGCCGGCATGCGCCCCGAGGATGGTGGCCCCGAGGATTCTGCCCGCGGCATCGGACGAGATCTTGACCAACCCTCGTCCCACCCCGTCGACGATGGCTCGGTCGAGATCATCGAGCTCGTAGACGAAGGTCGTAGCCCCGCGCTCCCGGGCTTCTGATTCCGTCAGGCCGACATGAGCGATCTCCGGGTCAGTGTAGGTGACCCATGGGACATGGTCGTAGTTCACGTTCGACGATCCGGGCAGCAGTGAATTCCGGAGCACGGCTTTCGCCTCGTGCTCGGCGACGTGCGTGAACTGGAGTCCCCCGGTCACGTCCCCAGCTGCCCATATATTCCGAGAACTGGTCCGCATCGCCGCGTTCACCCACACCGAGCCATGCTCGGTTCGGACCCCGGCGCGGTCGAGCTCCAATCCTTCGATACACGGCTTGCGTCCTGTCGCGACGAAAATCTCATCGCCGTCGAGCCTTCTCCCCGATGCCGTTGTCACAGCCTTTCCATGGGGCGTGGTGTCGACGCGGTCTGCTCGCTCGCCCAGCAGGATCGTCAGTCCCTCTGCCTCGAGGATGACTCGCAGCCGGTCGGCAACGTCTGGATCCTCCTTTGGCAGGATGCGGTTGGCCTGCTCGATGACCGTGACATCTGATCCGAGCCGGGACATGACCTGCGCCATCTCGAGTCCGATCGGCCCGGCTCCCAGCACGACCACGCGGCCGGGGAGGTCGTCGATCTCGAACAACGAGTGGTGATCGAGATACCCGGCGCTGGCCAGGCCCGGGATTGGGGGGGCGACAGGCTGCGCCCCGGTGGCGATCACCAGGCGGTTTGCTCGCAGGCGGCCGACTCCATCGACCTCCACTTCGTGATCCGAGAGAAAACGCGCAGTCCCGAAATGAACGTCGACGCCCATGTCCCGAAAACGCTGCGGATCATCGTGCTCCTCGACGATTGCCCTCGCAGCTCGCATCCGCTGCATCACTTCCGCAAACGCGTGTTTCGGAGCGGCCGAGCTCAGGCCGAAACGTTCAGCATCCCGCATGAGGTGCGCGACTCGCGCGGACGCGATCAGCGCCTTCGACGGGACGCACCCGGTCCACAGGCAGTCTCCACCGAGGGCGGCCTTCTCGACGATCGCGCTTCGTACGCCGAGGTAGGCTCCCCCCGCGGCCGTGACCAGCCCTGCCGTGCCGCCACCGATGGCGAGTATGTCGTATTCGTGCTGCTGGGTCATGGCTTACTCGAGTGAGGTGGTCCACCTTGGACACATCGGGCGAATGCGATGCTGTTAACACGATAACGGTCGTGCCAGTGATCTCCCCGAGGTGCATACCCGGCTCCCACTCCGGCATTCCCGCCCTCCGAGGCCCTCGGTAGCTTGCATCCTGATCAAACGGGCAGGGTGCCACTTTCGCTTTATCTTCGGGATTGGTACCTTGTGTTTTCATGCCCGCTTTACGGGCAGCCAAGGACTGGAGGCGAGATGGCAGGCGCGGCGACGGACCGGAAGGCCGACAACAAGGAAAAGGCGCTGGATACCGCGCTGACCCAGATCGAGCGCTCGTTCGGGAAGGGCGCGATCATGCGCATGGGCGAGGAGGGTGGTCCGACCGCCATCGAGGCGATCGCCACGGGAGCGATCAATCTCGACGCTGCGATCGGCATCGGGGGAATGCCGCGTGGTCGTATCAGTGAGATCTACGGACCGGAGTCGTCCGGTAAGACGACGATCTGTCTTCAGGTCATTGCGAACGCGCAAAAGTCAGGTGGAATTGCCGCCTTCATCGATGCTGAACACGCGTTGGATGTGGGCTATGCGCGAAAGTTGGGCGTCGATGTCGACAACCTGCTCGTTTCCCAGCCCGACACCGGAGAACAGGCCCTCGAAATCGCCGAGGTCCTGATCCGCAGCAACGCGATTGATGTGGTGGTGATCGACTCGGTGGCGGCTCTCGTACCTCGAGCGGAGATCGAGGGCGAAATGGGGGACTCGCATGTGGGCCTTCAGGCGCGCCTGATGAGTCAGGCGCTCCGTAAATTGACCGGGGCCGTAAATCGTTCACACACCGCCGTCATCTTCACGAACCAGATTCGCGAGAAGGTCGGCGTGATGTTCGGGAGCCCCGAGACGACGTCGGGCGGACGTGCCCTGAAGTTCTACGCCTCGGTGCGACTCGACATTCGGCGAATCGGAGCGATCAAGGATGGGCAGGACATCATCGGGAACCGGACCCGCGTCAAGGTGGTGAAGAACAAGTGCGCGCCGCCGTTCCGGCAGGCGGAGTTCGACATCCAGTACAACGAGGGTGTGAGCCACAACGCGCTTCTTGTGGACCTCGGTGTGGAGCACGGCATTGTTCAGAAGTCCGGGGCGTGGTTTTCGTACGGGGATCTCCGCCTCGGGCAGGGGAAAGAGAACTCGAAGCAATTTCTGGTGGAGAATTCGGATATCGCGGACGAGATCGACGCGCAACTTCGTGTGGCCCTCGGGCTTGCCGAGGACGAAGACGAGCAGGCAGTGGCGGAGGCCGATCAAGTCGATGATGAGGTGGCGGTGGACTCCGGCACCGGCTGAGAACCCCGCGTGGCGTCGAAGACGGGGGCCTGAGGACCGAAAAACTGCCGGCAAGTAGATCCGTGGTGGGGAGCCCCGGACGACAGATTCGTCCGGGGCTCTTATCTTTCCTGTGCACAGTGATCGCATCGCTGCGTCTCACGTCTCCCCGAGTACCTCGATCGGCCACCGCCCACTGGTTCAATGAAGACCGCTGACATCCGCAGTCGCTTCCTTTCGTTCTTCGAGGAGCGGGGGCATTCGGTCAAACCCTCGTCGTCCCTCGTTCCGGGCGACGACCCTACGCTCCTGTTCACCAACGCGGGCATGGTGCAGTTCAAGAAGGTTTTCCTGGGCCAGGAAGACCTCGGCGTGCAGCGGGCAGCGACATCGCAGAAGTGCGTGCGGGCAGGGGGAAAGCACAACGACCTCGAAGAAGTGGGGCGTACGACGCGCCATCACACCTTTTTCGAAATGCTGGGCAACTTTTCCTTCGGCGACTATTTCAAGCGAGACGCCATACGCTTTGCCCATGAACTGCTGATCGAGGGCTTCGGGATCGATCCGGAGCGCATTTATGCCACCGTCCACCACACGGACGATGAAGCGGCGGATTTGTGGCTGAACGACATCGGTCTGCCGGTCGAGCGAGTGTACCGCCTGGGGGACAAGGACAACTTCTGGCAGATGGCGGATACCGGGCCATGCGGTCCCTGCTCGGAGATGTACTTCGACCTGCGTGAGGATCGCACACCGATCACCACGACCGAAGAGTTCGTGGAGCTGGACGAATCGGGTCAGATGGTCGAATTGTGGAATCTTGTCTTCATGCAGTTCGACCGGGACTCCGAGGGTACACTTCACCCCCTTCCCGCTCCGTGCGTGGATACGGGAGCGGGTCTCGAGCGCCTGGCTGCCGTGCTTCAGGGGGCCGACTCGAACTATCACACGGACGGGTTTGCACCCCTGCTGCAGCGAGTGTCCGAGCTGGTGGGTCGGGCTTATGAACCTGCGACGCCCGAAGGCGTGAGCTACCGCGTTCTCGCGGATCATGCCCGTGCCGTGGCGTTCCTTCTCGCGGACGGCGTGTATCCGTCCAACGAAGGCCGCGGCTACGTGCTTCGCCGCATCCTGCGTCGCGGGGTGCGGCATGCCTGGCTCCTCGGCAGGCGGGAGCCCACCCTGGTGGGCGTTGTGGAGTCCGTCATCGACACGATGAGTGAGGCCTATCCCGCCCTGGCAGTCAGCCGTGACCACATCGCCGACGTGACGCGAGCGGAGGAGGAGAGATTTCTGGCGACCATTGAAGGTGGTCTCAGTCGCTTCGAGGAGCTGGCTTCGGCGGACTCACGGATGATCCCCGGCGACGAGGCCTTCAAACTCTACGATACCTTTGGCTTTCCACTGGATTTGACGCAGCTCATGGCGGAGGAGCGAGGCGTTCAGGTCGACGTGGTTGGCTTCGACGCCGCGCTCGAGGAGCAGCGGGAACGATCCCGGAAGGATCGCGCCGAGAGTGGCGTCGACGGAGACGCGCTGGCGGACGCTGGCGGATGGACCTCCCTCTCGGCCTCGGAGCAGGTCTTCGTCGGTTATGAGGTGCTCGAAGTGGAAACGGATGTGCTTCGATGGAAGACCGTCGAGGGTGGGGTCGGACTGATGCTGCGACAGAACCCGTTCTACGCCGAGAGCGGTGGGCAGTTAGCTGACGGAGGCTCGGTGGAGGGCGAGGGGTGGCGCATGGCCGTCCAGCGCGTGGCGAGGATACCGGGGGGTACGGCGGTCTTTGGACCCGTGGCTGGGGTGTTCCCCGATGAGCCCACCGGGATTCGGGTTCGTGCGAAGGTGCCGGCGTCGGAGCGGGGGGATACCGTCAGGAATCATACGGGGACGCATCTGTTGCACGCGGCTCTCCGCACTGTTCTGGGGGAGCACGTCGTGCAGCGGGGCTCACTCGTGGCCCCCGACAGGCTTCGGTTCGATTTCGCTCACACGGCTCCGATGACGGAAGATGAGAAGGTCCGGGTTGAGCGGATCGTCAACGAGAGGATCTGGGAAAACCATCCCGTGGAGATCGACCAGCGATCCTACGATGACGCCGTCGCGGCCGGAGCGATGGCGCTCTTCGGCGAGAAGTATGCCGAAGAAGTGCGGGTGGTGAATGTCCCGGGTGTCAGTATGGAGCTTTGCGGGGGAACGCACGTGGTGGCGACCGGAGATATCGGGATCTTCCGCGTGATCGGGGAGTCCGGGGTGGGTGCCGGAGTCCGTCGGATCGAGGCTCTGACCGGCAGAGGTGCCTTTGCGTTCATGGAGAGCCGGGAGCGGGTGCTGGAGGACGCGGCAGCCGTGCTGAAGACAAGGCCCGACAACCTTGTTCGGCGTGCGCAGCAGTTGCTTGAAGAGCGGGCCGAAGTCGAGCGCCTGCTCGATGAGATCAGGACGCAGGGCGGGGGTGCGGAGAACGTCATCAAGGAAGAAACGTTCACGATTCCCGGAGGTGGAGACGTCTCGTACCGCGGTATTCGGTTGCGTGCCAGGGATGTGGGAGATGCGCGCAAATGGGGTGACGCCTTTCTCAGTGCAGGGCAAAGCGGTGTCGCCGTGATCGCCGCCGAGATGCCCGGTGAGAAGAGGGCACTCTTCGCGTTTGCCACCGACGACATGATTGCGCGCGGGGTGCGGGCCGACGTAGTGGTTCGCGAGGTAGCGTCGATCGTGGGCGGACGAGGGGGCGGACGCCCGCATATGGCTCAGGCAGGGGTGGAGGATCCGTCGCGGCTGGAGGAAGCTCTGTCAGCCGGAGCGGTGGCTGTGGAAGGGTTGCTCTCCAGCGGTCTCGGCGGCTGACATGAGTTGGATTGCGACCCGTACCCCGGAGCCGCCTGACGACCTCAGGGAGCGACTGCGTGGATATGAGGACCAGTGC
>JAYOKZ010000002.1:28570-33417 GCA_038120095.1 Gemmatimonadales bacterium | reverse complement strand
GTGCATCGAAGATGGGGCACTCGCCGACAGACTCCTCGCCGCCGCCGGTGAGGAGCTGCAGGCGGCACTGAATCAGCCGGGTCGAAGCCGGTCTGCTGCATTCGATTTGCTCACCGCGGATGCGCTCGTCACCTATGCGTGTGAAGCGGCGCTCGGCGACGATACACCGGATTCAGTTCTCGACCGGCTCGTGATGATTGGGCGGAGTACATGACCGAGGGTCGCAGTCCCTCGCTGGTCGACATCCACAGTCACCTCGTTCATGGGGTGGACGACGGCGCCCGACATCTGCCGGGCGTCCTGAACGCTGTCGAGCGCCTGGCCGATGTGGGGATTCGACGCCTGATCACCACGCCGCACATTGACGCGAGCCTGGCACTCATGCCGGAGCGCTTGGCGGCTCGGCTCGACGAGGTGTCCGAGGCCTGGCACACGGCGCACGACGCGATCTCGAGGGAATTTCCCGAGGTCGAGTACCACAGGGGACACGAGGTACTCATCGACGTTCCGGAGCCGGAACTGACCGACCCGCGCCTCCGACTTGCGGGGACCTCCTTCGTGCTGATCGAGTGGCCCCGACTCAGCGTGCCGCCCGGTACGCCCCGGGTGGTTCGATACATTCGTGATCAGGGCCAGCGTCCGGTGATCGCGCATCCGGAACGTTACTCGGGAATGAGCCGCAAGCTCGAACTGACGACGCAGTGGAAGGAGGAAGGTGCTCTTCTTCAAGTGAACTTCGGTTCGCTCGTCGGACGGTACGGCTCTGAGGCTCGGTCGGTCGCATGGAGACTTCTCGAGACGGGGCAGGCTGATTATCTCGCGACAGATTTTCACGGGCATTCGCGGCTCAAGATCTACAAGAAAGAGGCCTGGTCCGAGGTCGAATCCCGCGGCGGTTCGGAGGCCCTCGATCTCCTTTGCCGGGTCAATCCATCACGCATCCTTGAAGATCTCGAGCCCCTGGCGGTGCCCGAGGTGTCGGCGCCGGCCTCTCTACTGAGGCGGTTACGCGGCATCATGTCAGCGCGTTCAGCCACGTCGGCGGCCCGGGCATGACACACCGGGATCAGCTGCGCGGCCACTTCGACGAACTCGGACGTCTCATCACCGCGACGTTCGACACGCTTGCCGGACAGATCGAGGAATATGCGACCCGCGTTCAGGGGACCATCGAAGGAGGGGGACGCATCTTCTTCTGCGGGAACGGGGGGTCTGCGGCGGATGCGCAGCACCTGGCTGCCGAATACGTGGTGCGTTTCGTCCGGCAGCGCAGGGCCGTGGCTGCGGTGGCGCTGACGACGGACACTTCGGTGCTGACCGCGGCCGGCAACGACTTCGGTTTTGAGCGTGTCTTCTCCCGTCAGATCGAGGCCCTCGGGTCGCCCGGGGATCTTCTCGTCCTGCACTCGACGAGCGGACGGTCGACGAATCTGCTCGTGGCGGCAGAGGCTGCTCGTGAGCGAGGCATGCAGACGATCGGCCTTCTGGCCCGTGGTGGTGGAGTGCTCGCAGAGCTCGTCGATTTGGCGCTGATCGTTCCAACGGAGTCCACGGCCAGGGCGCAGGAGATCCATCTCCTCATCGGTCATGCCGTGTGCGATCTCGTGGACGCTTCACTTTCGCGAGCTGAAAAGCTTCTCACAGAACCAGGACAACGGACGTGACCTCCTTGATCGACCTCGAAGGTAAGAATGCCATCGTCACGGGGGCTTCGCGCGGCGTCGGTCGTGCGGTAGCGCTGCAGCTGGCGCAGGCCGGGGCCAACGTCGGAATCGGATTCCGATCCCGCATGGATGAGGCGGAGGCGGTGGTTGGAGAGTGCCGCGCCCTTGGTGTCGACGCGTGGGCGCAGGGGGGCGACCTCGGGGATGCAGCACAGGCCGAAGCACTCTTCGCTCGAGGTGACGAGAAATTTGATGGACTCGATATCTTCGTTGGCAATCACGGGATCTGGCCGCCCGACGATGAGCCCGTCGCGGAGCTATCGAACGAGCGTTGGCATCGGACCATGGGTGCCAACTTGCATTCGATCTTCTATACGTGCCGTGCCGCGGCTGCACGACTGCGGGATGACGGTCGTATCGTCCTTGTAAGCAGTACGGCCGGGCAACGGGGAGAGGCGTTCCATGGCGATTACGCGGCCACGAAGGGCGCGATGATTTCACTGGTCAAGGGTTTCTGCATCGAGCTTGCGCCACGTGGTATCACGGTCAACGCCGTTGCGCCCGGATGGATCGATACCGAAATGTCCGTGAGCGCGTTTGAAGGTGACGAAAGAGCCCGGATCGCACGCTCGATTCCGATCGGCCGCATCGCGACGGCGGAGGACGTATCCGGACCGATCGTATTCCTCTGCTCCGAGCTGGCCCGTCACATCACGGGGGAGATCCTCAACGTCAACGGTGGAGCCGTGCTTCCGGGATGACGAAGGTTCGTCCGGTCGCACCGGGCTCAGTCCGGTGGATCGCACGGACGCTTGAGGAGGCCGGTCACGAGACGTGGGCGGTCGGAGGAGCGGTGCGCGATGCGCTCATGGGCCGCGAGTCCGTGGACTGGGACCTGGCCACGAAGGCGACGCCCCGACAGGTGCGCCGGATCTTTCGCCGGACCGTCCCGATCGGGGTGGACCACGGGACCGTCGGAGTGCTGGCCTCGGACGGGGTCATGTATGAAGTCACGACGTTTCGGAAGGACGTCGAGACGGATGGTCGGCACGCGGTGGTCGAGTTCGCCGATCACATCGAGGACGACCTTGCGCGTCGGGACTTCACGATCAATGCGATTGCGTGGCACCCCCTGCGAGACGAGATCTTCGATCCCTTCGACGGTGCGGGGGATCTGGAGCAGGGCACGCTGCGCACGGTGGGTATCGCGGCCGACCGTTTTCGAGAGGACTACCTTCGCATTCTTCGCGCCGTGCGATTTGCGGGTCGCTTCGATCTTCGGATTCACGAGGATACGTGGGAGGCGCTGGTCGGTTTGACCCCTCACCTGCAGACCTTGTCGGCGGAGCGAATTCGGGAGGAACTCACCAAGATCCTTGCAGCGGACGCCCGTCCCCGGCGAGCGCTCGACCTCTACCGTGCGACCGGGATCGCTCGGGTCCTCTACCCGGAGATCGATGGGCTCTCGGAGGAAGAATGGATACATACCTCACGGGTCGTCGAGGCGCTTCCGGCGGGCCGCCCCATGCTGCGCCTTGCCGCGCTTCTTCGCTCGGTCGAGCCCGCGGCTGCGGCCGCCACGCTGCTTCGACTGCGTCTCTCCAACGCGCAGACGGACTCGGTGGCTCGACTGTCGGCGGCCCCGCCGCTCCCCGCGGCTTCGGCCGATGAGGTGGAGCGCCGACGGTGGCTTCGCAGATGTGGAGCAGACATCATGCGCGGTGTATCTCGCTTGGATATGGCCTCCGCGCGTGTCCGCTCAGAGGTCGGGGGCCCCGCTGGGGTCGTGGCGTCCTGGCGAGCAATCCGGGCGACACTTCTGTCGGCTCCCCCGCTCAGGGTGACGGACCTGGCCGTCGGCGGACGTGACCTCATGCGCATCGGTGTCAAGCCGGGGCCGCTCCTCGGCCGTACCCTGGAAGGCCTGCTCGACTGGGTTCTCGAAGACCCAGACCGCAACGAGTTCGACCTGCTTCTCGACCGCGTACGAGAGGTGTTGGAGCGTTCGGCCGCCGAGGCTGTCGAGCCGTTCGAGGACGAGGGGCTGTGACGGACCTGGACCTTTTCGCGGGCTCGTCGGGGGCAGAAGCTCCGAGTGGAGAGGGAAGGGGACGCCCGCAGCGCGCATCTTCGGAGGCTGGGGTCGTGGGCGAGAGCCTCGACCGCTCTGCGCCGCTTGCAGCTCGGATGCGCCCTCGAACGCTGGATGACGTGCGAGGACAGGAGCAGCTCCTTGGCCCGGGCAAGGCCATCCACGCGATGTTGGAATCCGGGGCTGTGTCGAGCATGATCCTTTGGGGGCCTCCCGGAAGCGGGAAGACGACCCTGGCTCGGCTGATCGCAGAATCGGTGGGCGCAACGTTCGTCTCGTTCAGCGCCGTGACCGAAGGCATCGCTCGCGTGCGTGAGATCATCGCAGAGGCCGCAACGCGACGCCGGGCATCAGGACGGCAAACGATTCTCTTCTGCGACGAGATTCACCGATTCAACAAGGCTCAGCAGGACGCGTTTCTGCCACATGTGGAGGCCGGAACGATCACGTTGATCGGGGCGACAACGGAGAACCCGTCATTCGAGATCGTGCGACCGCTCCTGTCCCGAGCGCCCGTATACGTATTGAATCCGCTATCGACGGAGGCAATCCGCTCGATTCTGGATCATGCGATCCGGGATGACCGTGGGCTTGGTCCCCTGGTCCTGCAAATCGACGACGAGGCGCTCACCTGGATTGCGGAGGGGGCAGATGGAGATGCACGGAGGGCGCTTGGAGTGCTGGACGCCGGTGCACGGCTGGCGGGAAGTCGCGGTGTCATCACGTCCGATGTGGCACGAGAAGCGCTCCAGCACCGCTTTGCGGTCTACGACAAATCAGGCGAGGGGCACTACAACCTGATCTCCGCGCTGCACAAGTCGATCCGCGGATCAGACCCGGATGCGGCGATCTACTGGCTGGCACGCATGCTCGAGGCCGGAGAAGATCCGTTGTACGTCGCTCGTCGGCTCATACGTATCGCTGCGGAGGATGTCGGCCTGGCCGATCCAGCGGCGATGGGGCACACGGTCGCCGCTCGGGATGCGTTTCACTTCCTTGGCTCTCCCGAGGGTGAACTGGCTCTCGCGCAGGCTACCATCTACCTCGCTACCGCACCGAAGTCACCGAATGTGTATCGGGCCTGGTCCTCG
>JAYOKZ010000002.1:500-28560 GCA_038120095.1 Gemmatimonadales bacterium | reverse complement strand
GCTTGTGACAGTGCGCGGCAGACGCCGGGAGCCCTCGTGCCGCTCCATCTCCGTAACGCCCCGACGGGACTCATGAGAGACCTGGGTTATGGTGAAGGATATCAGTACGATCCGGATCTGCCGGATGGTGTATCGGCCCAGACCTATCTTCCCGAGGAACTTGTGGGAAGCTCGTTCTTTGAGCCGAGCTCGTCGGGGTTTGAAAAGACGATTTCAGAGCGGCTTCGGTGGTGGCGGGAGCGCCGAAGTCGTGGGTGAGCCGACCCTGTGAGGGCTGACTGACCTTCGGTATTCTATCGAATTCCTCCATCGAGTCCGTTCGATCCGGACAGAGGTGATCGGATCCCCACGCAACTCATCGATCTCCGGACGCCCGTCGACCGGGCCGTACTTGTCGGCGCGCCGTCGAGGACCGAGTCGAGGGACGTGGCAGACGAACATCTTCGGGAACTCGCGCGGCTGACCGACACGGCCGGAGGTGAGGTCACGGGGTCGCTCGTTCAGCGACTCAGCGCGCCACACCCGAAGTTCTATCTGGGTGAAGGCAAGGCTCGGGCACTGGCCGACCTCGTCGAGGAGCAGGGAGCGAATCTCGTGATTTTCGACGAAGAGCTGACGCCCGCTCAGGGAAAGAATCTCGAGGACCTGCTCGCCGTTCGAGTCATGGATCGTTCGGAGCTGATTCTCGACATTTTTGCCACACGTGCCCGCTCGCGAGAGGCACGGATGCAGGTCGAACTCGCGCAGCTCGAGTATTTGCTTCCTCGACTGCGGCGGATGTGGAACCACCTCTCGCGCATTCGGGGAGGGATCGGACTGCGAGGGCCGGGTGAAACGCAGCTCGAGACGGACCGGCGCCTGATCGGTACGCGAATCGGGGACCTCAAACGCAAGCTGCGTGAAGTCGCCAAGGCTCGGGCTGTCCAGCGCAAGGCGAGACAGGGACAATTTCGCGTCGCACTCGTGGGCTATACGAATGCCGGTAAGTCCTCGCTGCTGCGGGCCTTGTCAGGTGCAGACCTGCTGGTCGAGGATCGTCTCTTTGCGACTCTGGACTCGGCGACCCGCTCGGTCGACCTCGGGGGGGGCTACGACGCGCTCCTCACGGATACGGTGGGATTCATTCGCAAGCTGCCCCACCACCTGGTCGCGTCGTTCCGCTCGACGCTGGAGGAGGCCAGAGAAGCGGACGTCCTTCTGCACGTGATCGATGCATCGCATCCTGATTGGGAGGAGCAGTATGAAGTGGTCCTCGAGGTCCTGAACGATCTGGCGCTCGACGAGAGGGAGACCGTTCTGGTGTTCAACAAGCTCGATCGAATCGACGACTCCGAGCGAGAATCACTCGAGCGGCGAATCCGCGCACTGGAGCCTACACCGTCGGTCTTTGTGAGCGCGCTCCAACTGGCGTCGCTGGAGCCGCTCGTGGAGACACTCCGAACGCGGGTCCGCAATCGGCGATCGGAGGTAACCCTGCGGATCCCCTGTGCCGACGGGGAGGCGATCGCCGCAGTCTACCGAGAGGGTGAGGTGACCCGCCGTGTCGATGAGGAAACCGACGTGCACCTGACCGCGCGCCTCCCTCTCAGTGTGCTTGGTCGGCTCAGCCAACGAGGCGGAATTGAAATCGAGGATTTGGTATGAGCCTCGGACCGATCATGATCGTCGGACCCGGCCGCATGGGCACCACCCTCGCCGCGGCTCTGCACGACTCAGGCGCATTTCGTGAAGTCGTCCTCGCCGGTCGATACCCGGAGCCTCCCGATCTTCCTGCGTGGACGGATCGATTCCGATACGTGTTCGGGCTCGAGCATCCCCCCGCTGGAACGCTGGCGGTGCTCCTTGCCATTCCGGAGCGCGAGGTGCCGGACGTTGCCCAAGCCCTCGCCGCCTTGGGCCCGGCGCCTCAGGGATGTGCGGTGTATCACCTTTCGGGTGTCCTCCCGACTGACGCGCTCGAGCCTCTCCATCACGCAGGGTACGTTGTGGGCGCTCTTCATCCTCTGTTCTTCGTGCCTCACTCCGGCGGATCGCCGGAGAGGATCCGGGACGCGTGGTTCTCAGTGACCGGAGGTCCGGATGCTGTCTCCGTCGCCCGCGTGCTCGTGGATTCGGTGGAGGGGCGATTGATCCGGGTGCCTGCAGGGCGCAGAGCGACGCTTCACGCGGCGGTGGCCCTGACCACTTCCATGATGCTGCCGCTTCTGGCTCGTGGGCTGGAACTCATGGAACGGGCTGGGGTCGATGGCGACGAAGGTCTCAGTTCACTCATTTCCCTCACCCGAAGCACTCTGGATGCCATCGAGGTCGACGGCGTTTCCGACGCCTTGCGCGGGCCGATCGCACAAGGGGACGTGGAGACGGTTGGTTTGCACCTTCGAGCCCTGGACCGAGGTGCAGCACGCCTGTACGCCGCGATCGGGGCCGAAGCGCTGGGGTTGGCGGAAGGTGGACTGGAGGCCGGTGTCTCCAGCCAGCTGGAAGAACTTCTGAGTAGGTATCTCTATCCCGAGACGACAGGAACGAATGTCTGAGATGCGCTTGTTCGTGAACATCGATCACGTGGCCACAGTGCGGCAGGCCCGGATGACCGATGAGCCGGATCCTGTTCGAGCGGCCGTACTGGTAGAGCTCGGCGGTGCCGACGGGCTCACTGTACACCTCCGCGAGGATCGGCGGCACATTCAGGACCGGGACGTCGACCTTCTGATGGACTCGGCGAGGACTCCCGTGAACCTCGAGATTGCAGCCGCGGAAGACATGGTCGCGCTCGCGTCGGCGTGGTGTCCCGCGCAGGTGACCCTGGTGCCGGAGAAACGGGAAGAGGTGACGACGGAGGGAGGGCTGTCCCTGGTGACGGCGGCTCAGCGCGATATGGTCGGTAAGGCGACGGCCGCGCTGCAGGGGTCCGGGATTCGGACGTCGCTCTTCATCGATCCGGATGAGGAGGCGATTCGTGCATCTCTCGATCTGGGGGCGGCGGCGGTTGAACTCCATACGGGTGAATTCGCGAACAGCAACGGAGTGGAGCGGGCCGAGCAACTCGGCCGACTCGTTCAGGCTGCTTCGTTCGCAAGAGCTGCGGGGCTGGGCGTGCACGCGGGGCACGGGCTGACCTACGAGAACGTGGCAGCCGTGGCCCGCATTACCGAAGTCGAAGAGTTGAACATCGGGCACTCGATCGTCTCGCGAGCGGTCTTCGTGGGTCTGGAACGCGCCGTGCGGGAGATGGCTGAGATTCTTCGGAGAAGCCGGGCGTCGTGAAGACCTTCGGGAAAGCGGCGGGGGGCCTTGCCGTCACCGTCCTTCTCCTGTGGTACGTCCTCAAGGACGTGGACTTCGGCGAGGTTCTCGAGAACATATCGACGGGGAACATGTGGCTGCTCGGGCTCTCCGTTCTCGTGGCAACCTCGGGCTTCCTCATACGGGCGCTCCGGTGGCGTATCTTGCTCACGCCCGTGTTGCCCCGCAGTCGGCTTCGCTCGCGCTTCGCAGGCGTGGCCATTGGCTTCATGGCGAACAACATCCTGCCTGCCCGCGTGGGTGAGGTTGCCAGGCCGTACGCCCTGAGTCGCCTTGAACCGGTGAGCGTCGCGGCGGCCTTCGGCAGTCTGGTGGTCGAGCGGTTCATGGATGGTTTGATTCTCCTCCTGTTCCTGATCATCCCCGTCTTGACGCCCACCTTTCCACGGGTGGATGCCCTTGCTGAAGGTGGCGGGCTCGCGATCGTGCAGGGCGCCGTTGCCCTTGTGCTCGGCGTTCTGGTCGCCCTCGTGCTGATGGCAGCGATGCCGAGACAGTTCCTGGCGCTGACCCGCTCCGTCGTCGGATTCCTGCCGGAGCATTGGGCTGAACGGATCCTGGCGCTGCTGGAGGGCCTGCTCGACTCGATGGCGATCATGAGGAACCCGAGGCTGCTCGCGCTCGGATTCGCATGGTCGCTGTTCTTCTGGACGTGGCACGGGCTCTCGTTCTGGCTGGGGATGCTGGCATTCGGTATCGACACCGGGTGGTTCTCGGCGATGTTCACAGAGGCGGTGGTCGGCTTCGGTGTCGCTCTTCCGTCGGCGCCCGGTTTCTTCGGCACGTTCCACGCATCCGCCAACTTCGCCCTGTCGACTGTCTACGGTGTGACCGAGGCTCAGTCGCTCGCATTCGCATTCGCGTACCACTTTGGTGGCTGGATCCCGATCACCTTGATCGGACTCTGGTATGCGTGGCGGCTCGGCTTGTCACTTGGAGACCTTGGAGCCGCCGACGGGCAGGCTCTCGACCGGTATGGCGATGGTGACGGGACCTCGGACCGGGTCACGAGGGTCGATGACATCTGAGTTGTATTCCGTTGCCCGGACGCTTGCCCCGGCGAAGGTCAATCTTGCGCTCTTTGTGGGATCCCGGCGCGCGGACGGTTTTCATGACCTCGCGACGATTTTTCAAGCGATCTCGCTGGCGGATGAGGTCTGTGTGGTCTTGGGTGACGCGGGAGCGGGACCGGACGAGCATGGGCCTGTCCGCCTCGTCATGGAGGGGCCTGAACTCGGGCCCGTTGAAGAAAACCTCGCCTGGCGCGCCGCCGTAGCGTTCATGCGTGAAGTCCGGATCGATGCCCCGATCTCGGTGTTTCTCCGAAAGGAGATCCCTGCGGGTGCTGGTCTCGGGGGCGGGTCCTCGGACGCGGCCGCCGTTCTACGTTGCCTGAGCGCGCTGGCCGGCGGCAGCCCTCCGGGATTGCTCGAAGCGATCGCGGCAAGCCTCGGCTCGGACGTTCCCTTCTTCCTCGGGCCCTCGGGTACGGCCATCGGTGAGGGAAGGGGCGAGCGTATCGAGGCGGTCGATGCGTTGCCGGAGCAGTTGATCGCGGTCGCGCTGCCTCCTGTTCATGTAGCGACCGGTCCTGCGTACCGGGCGCTGACCTCCTCGCGCACAGGCGGGACAGTCGCACCGCTTCCGGCGCTGGATCGCCGATTCAGCTGGGCCGAACTTGTCGGTGGACGCATGGCCAACGACTTCGAGGAGGTCGTGTCGGCTCAATTCGTCCCGGTTGCGGAGTCTCTGTCCGCGATGCGTGAGGCGGGTGCGGCCGTTGCCATGCTGTCGGGGAGCGGTGCCGCGTCATTCGCACTCTTCGGTCCCTGGACGGATACAGAGGGGTTCGCTCGTTGGTGTGCCGGCGTGTCGACGACGTTGGGGTGGCCTGTCGTTCCGTGTACGACCCTGGGGCTCATTCCTCCCGTGAACTTGTCCTAGTGGGAGACGAGTAGGTCGACAAGGGCTTGAAGGCGGCTCCTCCGTTCTGGTAGCATATCGCAGATGGCCCGTCGTCTAATGGCAGGACCCCGGTCTTTGGAACCGGCAGTGGTGGTTCGAATCCACCCGGGCCAATTTCGCCTTGTCGCCCGACCGACTCGGGGCGAGTACGTTCGCGAGCATGAGAGCTTCGCTCGTACTTGCAGTCATGCTGACCTCAGGCGGGGCCGGTCCGGACGGTGGAGAGCCTCACAAGGCCGAGGAGAGGCTGGCTCGCGACCCTCCGTCGTTGGTGGGTGCGGCGGACACGATCGATGTGGGCCGCGTCGTATCGTCGGCACGCTCGGCGCAGGCCAGCTTCGAGCGTCGTCGGATCCGGTACCTCCCCGTCAATGTCGAGGGCTTTGGCGGTGACTGTGACGAGATCGTCGGCCGTATATGCACGACCTACTCCGAGGGTGAGTGGTACCCCGTTCCGGAGCATGACGCGATCGTGGAGCTGCGCTCGGAGCTGCTGCAGCGACTCGATTCCCTTCAGGATCTTGCTCCGGGAAATGATTGGATTCTCGGGCAGAGGGTATGGTACCGGGTCGAGGCAGGTGAGCCGGAAACCGCACGCTCGATCGCCGGGAATTGTCGAGGGGCGTCTCCGTGGTGGTGTCACGCCCTGGAGGGCTTCGCTTCTCACGCGCTGGGGGAGTACGGTCGATCACTCGAGGCTTTTGAGAGCGCCCTGGCGCTCATGGACGAGGAGCAGGCGTTGGAGTGGCAGGTCCCCCGATGGCCGATGGACTCCAGGGCCCGGGGTCTACTCGATGGTCTCGAAGGTCAGCCCGAGGCGATCGACGACCTGATCCGCAGGATCTGGGCGCTGGCAGATCCGCTGTACCTTGCTCCGGGCAACGACCGCCTGACCGAGCACTACGCCCGATGGACCGTGTCGGCGATTCGGTCGGGGGCCCGTAATCCCTTCCTGCTGTCGTGGGGACGGGATCTGGAGGAACTCACGGTTCGTAACGGGTGGGAGATGGGCTGGGAACGTCGGCTCCGTCGAGGTTTTCAGCCCGACGATGACGCGGTGGGTCACCAGCACCCCGAGGGTCGTGACTTCATGCCTCCCGGTGATGCGCTGGACACTTGGGAGGCAATGACCGAAGAAGCATTACGGGCCGACCGCCGCTCACCGAGGAGCCTCTATGCCCCTGCATACGCACCGATTCTGCTCCCCATGGAGGGGCAGGTCGCACTGTTTCCGCGCGGTGAGCGGACGATCGTGGTTGCGACGCACTTTCTCCCGAGCGACACCACCTTCCATGCAGAGCACGCACACCCGAGACCGTGGATGGAGGCCGGGCCGTACTCTGATCAAGAGCCGGGGATCGGCCTGTTCGTCCTCCGCCCTGACGGTCAGCTCGTCGAGAGCGTCCGAGTATCCGGATTCACGGAAGGGGTCTTGATCACGGATGTTCCCACGGGGCCGATGGTGATCTCCGCGGAGAGCTGGGCTCCCGCGCTACGCCGTGCTGGCCGCATTCGCCTCGGAAAGGTCGAGCGACGCGCTCTGGAGGATCTTGCGACACTGTCTGACCTCTTGCTTCTGTCGCCGTCGGGTGATCAGCCAGAGTACCTGGAGCGAGCCGTTGGTAGCGCTCTCCCTCGTGCCGAAGTCGACTCAGGAGAGTCGTTTGCGATCGGGTGGGAGGTCGCTGGTCTCGGTTTTCGCCCCGAGACTCTGAGGTTTCGGGTTTCGATCGATCGTACCGACCGCGGCGTCCTTCGTACGCTCGGCAGGGTGCTGGGTCTTGGGGAGCGCACCCGCCCCCTCGAGCTCTCATGGGAGGAGCCGGCCCCGGAGCGGCCTGGGCACGACTTTCACTACCTCTCCCTCGATCTTCCACACCTGGACCCCGGCACGTACGAGATTCGTCTCGTGCTCACAACGGCGAACCGGACGGATGCCGTCTCCTCGATCGACTTCGAGGTACTTCCTGCTCGTTGACCCCAAATGCACCGGCCCCTAGCTTTTTGGGCTGTTCTTTCGCGCGACACAGACACGAATTCCCCATCATGGACGACACCTTCAGGAGAGGCCCTCTCCTGCTGCTCGCTGGCCGTGCCAATCGGCCGCTCGCCGTCGAGATCGGGGACATCATCGGCAAGTCTCCTGATGGCGCGACGGTCAAGCAGTTCGCGGACGGGGAACTCTTCGCCCGGATCGACCGGAACGCGCGGGGTCGAGACGTTTTCATCGTGCAGTCCACGAACGCCCCTGCCGATTCGATCATGGAACTCCTTCTGCTGATCGATGCTGCGCGAAGAGCCAGTGCCGCACGGGTGACGGCGGTGATCCCCTACTTCGGTTACGGTCGTCAGGACAGGAAGGATCAACCCCGTGTGGCGATTGGCGCGAAGCTCGTCGCCAATCTGATCGTGGCGGCAGGTGCCGATCGAGTCGTGTCCATCGACTTCCATCAGCACCAGATCCAGGGGTTCTTCGACATTCCGGTCGATCATCTTTACGCCGCACCCGTTCTGACCCAATACTTTCGCGACAAGCAGCTGGATGACCTCGTGGTCGTGGCGCCCGATGTTGGCTCGGCGAAGATGGCTCGAGGGTTCGGCAAGCGGTTGGGGGCCACCTTCGCGATCATCGACAAACGGCGACCGAAGGCGAACATGTCCGAGGTGTTGAACGTCGTGGGTGACGTGGACGGCATGAATTGCCTGCTCGTCGACGACATGTGCGACACCGCGGGAACGCTCTCGAACGCGGTTGTCGCGCTGAAGGAGCGTGGGGCAAAAGCGGTATACGCTGCGGCAACTCATGCGCTCTTCTCGGGGCCCGCGGTGGAACGACTGAGTGAGGCCCCGCTCGAAGAGATGGTGGTGACGAACACCATTCAAATTCCTGACGAAAAGATGTTCGACAATCTCAGGGTACTCTCGGTCGCCGATCTTCTCGCGAAGGCGATCGATCACGTGCACTCGAACGAGTCGGTAAGCCAATTGTTCGAGATGCTTCCTGACAACTGAGGGAAAGGGCCCCGGGATCGCCCGGGGGCCGATAATCAGAGGAGTCAGATATGACTGACACAACGTTGAAGGCCACGCTTCGAGAAGGAACCGGTAAGGGTGTCGCGCGGAAAATGCGCCAGGCCGGTCAGACCCCTGCTGTTCTGTATGGCGGGGACGGTGAGCCTGTCCATCTGTCGCTCGACACGCACGACGCCGACCACCTGTTTCGCAACATCTCGGTCGAAAACACGATTGTGGACCTCGAGATCGAAGGGGAGAAGGAGGCCGTCCGAACGCTCGTCCGGGAGCTTCAGACGCACCCGTGGAAAGCCACGCTCCTTCACGTCGATTTCCTGCGCATCCAGAAAGGTGTCGCTGTGGACGTCGAAGTTCCGGTGAACCTCGTGGGGACGCCGGTGGGTGTGCAGGTCGGCGGAGGATCTCTCGAGCAGATCATCTATGAGCTTCCCATTCGATGCATCCCGTCCAAGATCCCGGAAACGATCGAGGTGGACATCAGCGGTCTGGATGTGGGGGAGGTCCTGCACATCCGTGATGTGACCTTCGCCGAAGACATCGAGGTAACGGTCGCGCCGGAACGAACGATCTGCTCGGTTGCCGCGCCCAAGGGCGGGTCCGACGAAGCAGAGGCTGACGAAGAGGGCGACTCAGGGGACGAGCCCGCATCGGGCGAGCCCGAAGCCTGACTTCCACGCTGAGTGCTGCAGTAGATGAAAGTCGTGTTCGGGCTCGGGAATCCCGGGCCCGAGTACGACAACACCCGGCACAATGTCGGGTGGTGGGTGATTGATCGTCTGGCGTACGACTGGGACTTCGGACCGTTTCGGCGGGAGGGAAGGGCGTTCGTCAGTGAGGGCAAGGTCGGAGCGGTCGATGTTCGTCTGATGAAACCGACAACGTTCATGAATCGAAGTGGGCTCGCCCTCAGACCGATCCGGGTAGTTGCCAACTTCGATTTCGAGCGGGATCTCCTGGTCGTTGTGGACGACACGGCCCTGGATGTCGGCCGCATTCGGTTTCGCCCGGACGGAGGAGCGGGTGGGCACAACGGGCTGAAGTCGGTGTCAGGTGCCCTGCAGTCGAACGGTTACCCTCGGTTGAGGATCGGGGTGGGAAAGAAGCCGGAGGGCGAAGATCTGTCGGACTGGGTTCTCTCGGAGATGTCCGCAGATGATGAAGACACGGTGGTCGGGCTCCTGCCAGACCTGTCCGAGGCCGTGCGCCTGTGGTTGGAAGAAGGAACGGAAGTGGCGATGAACCGCTTCAATCGATAGATCGCGAACTGAACACGGACCGACGGACGAGAGGGCAATCGATTCAATGAATTTCGTCGACTTTACCGGATTCGCCTGGGCGCTCGGGATTTTCGGGCTTGCCATCGCAGGGGGAATCTACGGCTATGTTACGCGCCAGGATCAGGGCAACGAGGTCATGGTGGACCTCGGGGAGCAGATCCACGATGGTGCGATGGCATTTCTCCGCAGGGAGTACACCGTCCTCGCGGGCTTCGTCGTGCTGGTGGCGGGCCTGCTGGGAATCGCCATCGGATGGAACTCGGCCGGAGCATACGTCTTCGGCGCCCTCAGCTCGGTCGCGGCGGGTTTTGCCGGCATGAAGGCCGCCACGCGGGCGAACACGCGAACGTCCGCCGCGGCGAACCAGGAGGGTCAGGGCAAGGCGCTCCGAATCGCCTTCTTCGGTGGCGCGGTGATGGGCCTTGCTGTGGCCGCACTGGGCATGCTGGGCCTCGGCGTGCTCTACTTCGCATTCGGTGCTGGCGCTGCGAGTGCCTCCGATTTCTCGGTTTATGCCGAGTTGGTGTCCGGCTTTGCCATGGGAGCCTCGACCATCGCACTGTTTGCGAGAGTTGGCGGCGGAATCTACACGAAGGCGGCTGACGTTGGCGCCGATCTCGTCGGCAAGGTCGAAGCCGGCATTCCGGAGGATGACCCACGGAACCCCGCCACAATCGCGGACAACGTGGGCGACAATGTGGGTGATGTCGCAGGTATGGGTGCCGATATCTTCGAGTCCTACGTAGGCTCGATGGTGGCCACGATCGCGATCGGTGCTTCGGCTCCGATGCTTGCGGGCTCTCGTGCTGAGGCGATCGCTCTTCCGCTGACCACGGCAATGGTGGGTCTGATCTCCTCCTTGATCGGGATCGCCTTCATGAAGGTCCTCGAAAAGCGGGATCCATCGCACGCTCTCCATGGCACGACGTGGATTGCCGGAGCCCTGTTCCTCGCCTTGATGTACCCTGTGGTGACGAGCATGGGTATCACGTTCAGCGGGGAGAGCTACCCGACGAATGGGCCCTGGATCGCGATTTTTGCGGGGACGCTCGCCGGGATCCTGATCGGCACGGTGACGCAGTACTACACGGCGGCCAAACCTGTCGACAAGATTGCCGAGTCGAGCCAGACCGGGTCCGCCACCAACATCATCACAGGACTCGCGGTCGGCATGGAATCGACCGCCATTCCGGTGATCCTGATCTGCATCGCGATTGCCGTCGCGTTCAACTTCGCCGGCCTCTACGGTATCGGGATCGCGGCCGTGGGCATGTTGGCCACGGTGGGCGTGACGATGTCGGTCGACGCGTACGGCCCGATCGCCGACAACGCGGGCGGCATCAGTGAAATGGCCGGCCTCGGGCCCGAGACGCGTGAGATCACGGACTCGCTCGATGCGATCGGAAACACGACGGCTGCCATCGGTAAGGGCTTTGCCATTGGTTCAGCCGCGCTCACGGCCCTTGCGCTCTTCTCCGCGTATGCGACGGCAACGAACCTGGACACGATCAACATCGTCGATCCAATGGTGGTGATCGGCCTTCTCCTCGGCGGAATGTTGCCCTTCTTCGTGGCCGCCCTGACGATGACGGCCGTGGGCCGGGCTGCTCAGGGCATGGTCGAGGAGGTGCGCCGACAGTTCCGCGAGATTCCCGGCATCATGGAGGGAACAGCCAAGCCTGACTCAGCTCGCTGTGTGGACATTTCCACTCAGGCGGCTCTCCGCGAAATGGTGCTTCCCGGCCTGACCGCGGTGATCTCCCCGGTCATCGTGGGTAAGTTCCTCGGAGTCGAGGCGTTGGGGGGACTGCTCGCAGGTGCCACGGTGACGGGTGTCCTCATGGCACTGTTCATGGCGAACGCGGGTGGAGCGTGGGATAACGCCAAGAAGTACATCGAGGGTGGTGCCTACGGGGGCAAGGGTTCGGATCCGCACAAGGCGGCCGTGGTGGGTGATACCGTAGGCGATCCGTTCAAGGATACGTCCGGCCCGTCACTCAACATCCTCATCAAACTCATGAGTGTCGTGTCACTGGTTCTCGCGCCGTGGTTCATCGCGTGACCGCGCCGGTGCCGCCCTACCGAGGGTTGGCACCGAGCTGATCTCACCCAGCGATCGGGTGGCTGGCCCCGGGGGTCGGCCACCCGCCCGCGTTTCCAGACGCAAGCAGTCCTACGGGAGTTGACCAATGTCCAGGGAAGCCACCTTCGAAAACGCCATCGCCTTCGCGGCCGACCTCATCAGGATCCCGGGGCTTCCGGGACACGAGGGTGACGTTGCGCGCCGAGTCAGGGAAGAGATGGAGGCACTCGGCCTCGACGATATTCGGGTGGATGGGGCCGGCAACGTGATCGGGGTCGCGCGCGGTCGGGGTGATGCTCCCGCTGCTCTCCTCAACTGTCACCTGGATGTTGTGGCGGAGGGTGACCACGACGAGTGGGAGGTCCCCCCGTTCTCCGGTGACATCCGGGACGGGTTCCTGCATGGGCGCGGCGCCATGGACATCAAGGGTCCACTTGCCCTCCAGACCTACGCTGCTGCAGCCATGATGGGCGAAGCGCCCGGGGATGTGATCGTCGCGCACACCGTACTGGAGGAAAGGGGCGGCCTGGGTATGAAGCACCTGCTGGAATCCGGAGCGGTTCAGCCTGGTGTGGTGGTGATCGGCGAAGCAACGCATGGCGATGTCTGTATCGGGCATCGGGGGCGAGCGGAGATCGAGGTCGCGATTACCGGGCTGGCCGGGCACGCGAGCGTACCGGCTCGGGCGCACAATGCGCTGGACCTGCTCGGCGATGTCCTGGCAGCCATCCGCGACCTCGCGGGGGATCAGCCATCTGACCCGATCCTCGGTCAATCGAGCCTGATTTCCACCATGGTCGACGTGCTACCTGAGAGCCGCAATGTGATTCCGGACTCTGCCGTGGTCACGATCGATTGGCGGATCCTGCCGGGAAGCGATGATCAGTCGCTGATGGACCAGGTGCACCAAGCCGTCTCCTCGCGGATGCCAAGTACGCCGGACGGGCTTACGTGGGAGGTGCGGATGGCCACGGAACTACAGCGGACGTACACCGGTCTGATCGAAGAACGGAATCTGCTCACACCCGGATTTCTGATGAGCGCCGACGATCCGATGATCCTTGCCGCCGCTGAAGCGGTTGGACGCAGGTCTGGAGACGGACCCGCGACCATCCGACCATGGCAGTTTGCCACGGACGGGGGTTGGTCGTGTGGTGTCCACGGGATCCCCACGGTGGGCTTCGCTCCGGGAGAAGAACGTTTTGCCCATACGAACCGGGAGCGCTTGGATGTGGAGGAAGCGCGTTGGGGCTTCGAGCGGTATCCATTCCTGATCGCCGCTGTGCAGCAGGCGATGACCGTGTAGGGAGCCCTCCGCCAGGCGTCCGGTACGGCTTGGGCGTGTGCTTCCACCGACAGGGGCAATCCACTAGCTTCCACCGCGCTCACGATTCTGCGAGCGCTCCAGAAATCCCGCTCCATCGGGGACCTTTTCCGCTGTCGAGGTCCCAGGCTCGATGGAGCCCGTTTCCAACTCACGGACCGAGGGAACCAATGATGCGGCTCTATGAAGTGGTGTACATCCTTGACCCGGCGCTCGACGAAGGCGCCGCAACGACGAAGCTCGAGAAGTTTCACGAGCTCGCGATCGCCCACGGTGGTGAGGTGGTCGCCGTCGATCACTGGGGCAACCGCCAGCTCGCCTACCCGATCCGGAAACAGGGCGTCGGTTACTACGTCGTTGCGCACGTGACCGCAGCCCCGGAAGCGCTCCCCGAGTTCGAACGTTTGCTGAAGCTCGACGAGGAAGTGCTCCGGTATCTCGTGGTGATCAACGAGGGAGAGCCCACAAGCGGGGCGTCGATTCTCGCGGATGTGCCGGCTCGGGCAACGCGCCATGACGACGACCAAGAGGACGACGACGATGACGACGACATGGTCGGGGCTCGGGACGAAGAGGACGAACCTCGCGACCCGACGAGTGCGCCGCCGGAGTTCAGCGGGGCGAGGGGTCGTCGTCGGCGTATGGAGGGCCCACGGGTCGTCGTGCTGAACTACAAGGATGTCGAAACGCTGTCGCATTTCATCACGGAGCAGGGCAAGATCCTGCCGAAGCGGACGACGAAGGTGACTGCTCGTTTCCAGCGGCAACTCGGCTCGGCGGTCAAGCGGGCCCGGTATCTGGCGTTGCTTCCCTATATGCGCCGTCAGGACGGCTGAGTTCCGGGACACGACCGGGATGTCGATGGGTGATGCGCAGAAGTCCTCCATGGGAGGGGGGTGGCGACGAGCGGTCATACTCTTCGTTCTGCTTGCGTTGACCTCGATGGTTCCTGCCGGCATGCTGGTCAGCGTGCCCCTGCTGATCCTCATTGGAGTGGGGGGACTGCGAAGCACGGCCCTCGTCGTTGCGACCGTGGTCGCAATGTTCGTCACGCTGGCAGGGCAGCGAGATCCGCTCTGGTACGCGGAACGCGGTTGGGCCGTGTTGCTCGGCGGGTTCTTCGCCGCGTCCTCGATCGGCTTCCCACGCTGGCGGCTCGTGTCCCGCTCCCTGGCAGCTGTTGGGGGATCTGGCGTTGTTGCCGGCGTTTTCTACCTGCTTCGCGCCGACGCCTGGTCGAACCTTGACTGGGGTGTGAACGACCGCCTGTCCGTCGTCCTCGGTAACGTGCTGCAGGGGCTGGAGGTCGTTCGCGAAGGTCAGGCGGTTTCGCCAGCGCTGGTCGCGGCCGTATATCGCACCGTTGAGCTGCAAGCGGCGGTCTTTCCAGCCGTTCTGGCGCTGGAGTCGATGGCTGCGCTCGGGGTCGCGTGGTGGCTATACCGACGGCTGGGCTTCCATGATGATCAGGGCCTGGCTCCTGTCCGTCAGTTCGCGTTCAACGACCATCTCGTATGGGTCTTGATCGCTGGCCTCGTCCTCGTCGTGACGAGGATGAGCGACGGTGCGGTGCGGGTGGGGGCGAACCTCGCCGTCTTCATGACAGCTCTTTACGCCCTTCGGGGGGCAGGCGTTGTCGCATTCGTCAACGGAGGGCTTTCGCTCTTCGGTGCACTCATGTTCGTCCTGGGCGTTCTGTTCGCCGCACCGGTTGTGGTCGGCTTCGCGGCACTCCTGGGTATCGCAGACACGTGGTTGAACCTCCGCGCACGCGCGGAGGCCATGACCGGTTAGGCATCTATTGGAGGAATCATGAAGCTCATTCTCAAGCAGTCGGTTTCGAATCTCGGTGACGTCGGTGAAGTTGTGACGGTCAAGCCCGGGTACGCGCGGAACTATCTCATTCCGCAGGGGCTCGCGTACGTCGCAAGCGACGACAATCTCGCGCGCATTGAAGCGGAGCAGGCACAGGCCGTGGAGTCAGCGCGTCGGAATTTCCTCGAGGCGCGTCGGCGCGCATCGCAGCTCGAGGGACTCACATTGTCGTTCAGCGAGAATGCTGGGGAAGACGGGCAGCTCTTCGGGTCGGTAACCGTCGCGGACATCGCGGATCGTGCGAATGCGGGCGAACTCGATTTCGATCTGGACAAGAAGTGCGTACAGCTGGACGAGGTGATCAAGTCCGTGGGTGAGATCTCCGTCCCGATCAAGTTGCACACCGACGTTACCGTCGAGATCACGGTCCGTGTGGAGGCTGCGGAGAGCTGATCCGCCCATGGATGCGCTGACTACCGATCCGGCGGAATTTCCTCCCGAAGTCCGTCGAGCCGCGTCTCTCGCGCTCGAGCGGAAAGCCCACGACGTCCTGATCCTGGATCTTCGCGGTATCTCGACTGCGACGGACTACTTCGTAATCGCCGGGGGGAGGTCGGATGTGCAGGTTAAGGCGATCGCCGACCATGTCCTCGACGAGCTGAAGAAGGACGGCGTCCGTCCCGAGCACTCCGAGGGGCTTCGGGGCGGACGTTGGGCCCTCCTGGACTACGTCGACTTCATCGTTCATGTCTTCCATCCCGAGGCGAGGGCCTTCTACCAGTTGGAAAACCTCTGGGGTGACGCGCCCCGGTGGGAGGCACCTGAAGCCTGAGGTTCCTTTCCGCACGTTCATCAGGGATCTACCTTGTCGCGTCGCGTGACGCGGCGCTCCCTCTTTTCCTCTCGAATCGCCCCGTCGGGCTCGCGACTCGGTCGCGACCACTGCTTGCTCATGGCCGATCTCCCTGCACCGCTGCCGCTTGACGAGGTCGCGGCACCGGTCATGGCCGGGGAAGGGGGCGGACGGGTCGTCGCCCTCGTCGCCTCGGACGAATCCCGTCGAGAGGGGTGGGCGCCGGTAGCGGCTCACTCGCTTGCCGCTCGCTGGGCGTCAGAAGGGCATCGCATCGTGCTTGCGGATGCCGGTCTCGATGATCCGTCGCTGCATGTCCACGCAGGTGTTCCAAACCGGGAAGGGGTTTCGGACGCGGCGCTGTTCGGTGCTTCTGCAGGTCGTGTCTCACATCCGATGGACGGCTACCTCCTGATCACGGCCGGTGCACCGGTGGCCCAGACGATGTCCATTGTTCGCGACCCGCGGTGGGCCAGATTCTCGGAAGGCATGGCGGAGGCAGGTGTGATGCTGATGCTCTACCTGCTCGATGGGGAGCCGTGCACGCCGGGTTTCCTGGGCTCTGCGTCCGACATCATCATCCTGGGTGCTGCTGAAGACGCTTCCTTCACGATCCGGGATCTCGAGCCCCTGGTCCGGGCCGTGACCGCGCCCACGGTCCCGGTCTCGGATGGGAACGGGGTGGACGTGCTCGACGTGGACAGGTCGGAGAGTCCTGAACCGGGTCCGGTGAGTGGCGTGGATACGGAGGGCGGAGCTGCCGCCGCCGCATCCGCTGTAGACTCCGCCGACGCCGACGCAGCCGAATCGGTGGCGGCAGAACCGGGCGCCACCCGAAAGATCGCTGAAAAGCGTACGCGCCGACCCTCCATCACGTTTGTTGTCGTGCTCGTTCTTGTCGTTGCGGTTGCTGCCTGGCTTTTGTGGATGGGTCCCGGATGAGACTGAAATCGCTCAAGGTTCAGGGCTTCAAATCGTTCGCTGACGCGACCACCGTGGAGTTCCACGAGGGGATCACAGCGGTCGTGGGGCCGAATGGCTGTGGCAAGTCGAACATTTCGGATGCGATCCGCTGGGTCCTGGGTGAGCAGCGACCCACCGCCATCCGTGGCGCGAAGATGGAAGAAGCGATCTTTCAGGGCTCGTTGAACCGTCGCCCGGTAAACCGCGGTTTCGTATCGCTGACGGTCACGAACGAGGATGGCGCCCTGCCGATTGCGTACGAAGAGGTGGAGATCGGTCGACAGGTCTTCCGCGACGGGGGGAGCGAGTACTCCATCAACCGCTCCACGGTACGTCTGAAGGATATCGTCGAGCTGTACCGTGATACCGGTCTCGGTGCAAACGCCTATGCGATGATCGAACAACGCATGGTTGATGCGATCCTCTCCGATCGGAACGAGGAGCGCCGTGGCCTCTTCGAAGAGGCTGCGGGGATCGGGAAGTACAAGGACCGGCGAAAGGCAGCGACGCGTCGCCTCGAGCGTGCCGAGATGGATTTACAACGACTCGAGGACGTGATCGCCGAAGTCCAGACCAAGGTGCGGTCCCTGGCCCGTCAAAAAGGGAAAGCACAGCGCTTCCTGGAGTACCGACAGCGTCGCCTGGACGTTGAGGTCGAAGTGGTTCGTCACCAGCTCGAAACGCTCTCTGTGCGGCTTGAGGCGGTGACGTCCGACCTGAGCGGCGATATGCAGACTGAGCAGGGGATGGTGGCGGAACTGGCTTCGGCCGAGGCCGAGTATGAAGGACTCCGCCTTCGCGAGGTCGACGCTCAGAAGGCCAGGGGTGCGGCCACCGCGGTGCTCGACCGTATCCGCTCCGAGCTCGTCCGTTGGGAGCGTGACCTGGCGGTTGCCGACGAGCGCGCCGCATACGCGAAGCGACGACTCGGGCAGATCGGAGAAGAGCGAACTGAGGCCAAAGGGCGTGTCACCTCCCTGGACAAGGAACACGCTGAACTCCTGGCGGCACGAGCCGGCGTGGAACAGGAGCTGGGGCGCATCAAGTCCATTGCCGATGAGCGGGCATCGAATGCCGCTGCGGTACGATCTCGCCTCGAAGAGGCTCGCGATGTGTTCGAAGGTGTCGAGGCGCGAGGTCGGGAAATCGTGAGGCGGGTCGCCCAGCTGGAGGGGGATGCAGAGGCGTCGGAAGCTCAGGCTGAGGAACTCGAGCGTCGGTTGACCCAAGTCACATCGGAGCTGAGCACTACATCTGACACCCTGTCGGACCTGGAATCCCAGGGGGACCTCTTTTCCGGCCGCCTCGGTGATCTTGCCGAGGCACTCGAGGATGCCCGAAGGCTCGTCACCGAGGCAGCATCAGACCTCGATCGAACCCGCGTTGCCTTTGAGAGCGCCCGAAGTGAGCGACGGTCTCGCGCGGATCAACTGGCCTCCTTGACGGCTCGACGGGAGGCCCTCGAGGGGCTTGCTCGAGACCGTGAGGGCGTGGAACCGGTCGTGAAGGCAGTGCTCGAGGCTGGCATCTCGGGTGTCCGGTGCGTCGTATCGGACTGTATCGATGCCGAGGAGGGTGTCATCTCCGCAGTGGAGGCGTATCTGGGGCCGCTTGCGACGGCTGTGGTCGTCGACGATGCGGGTGCGTTGGAGCGGACCCTGCGATGGTTCGAGGAGTCATGGCACGGTGGAGGAGGCCTCATTGTTCTCCCACTCGACCGGGTGCCCACGGTCGAGCCGCGCCAGGGATCCGGTCTCATCGGACGGATCACGGTATCCGGTGTTGGAGCCCCCTGGGTCGAGGCGTTGCTCGAGGGAGTGGATACATCGGAGACGTCCACCAGCGTACTGGTGACGGAGCGCGGAGGCGTCGTGCGTGTGGGCAATCCGGCCGGCGGGTCGGGGGTGCTCGAACGCAAGGAGCGACTGAACCGGGTGATCGTGGCGTGTGACGAAGCTCAGGTGGTCAGCGCCGAGGCCGCAGCGTCGGCCGAGGTGGCGGAACGGGCCTTTCAGGCGGCGGAACTCGGACTTGAGACGGCTCGGGCCAACCTCAGGGTTGCGGAGGACGAACATCGAAAGGTCCACGGGGATCTCGAAGCTCAGACAGACCATCGAGGTCGGATGGACCGCCTTCGGGATGAGCTGTCGCGCCAGGTAGAGGGAACTCGGGCATCGCGCACGCGGGCGCTCGAACGTGCCCGAGAGGCACGTGAAGACCGCGGCGTTCTGCTTGAGCAGGAGGCCGGTCTTCAGGCGGACCGGGATGCGGCGAGAGCCGCTGCGGAGTCGGTACAGGAAGAGTGGGAGACCGCCCGCGCAGAGGAAGCCCGCCTGGCCGTGGACGTCGCGCGCCTGGAGGGAGACGTGACCCGGCTCGGCGACCGTATTGACGCGGTACTGGGGTCACGAAGCGAGGCCTCCAATCGGGTCGAAGGTCTCGATGCCGAGGAGCAGGTGCTCCGTGATGAGGCTGCCAGGGCGCAGGAACTCCGTGTCGAGGGAGATAACGCAACCGAGCGGCTCTTCTCGGAACGCACCGAGGCCGAAGGCGACGTTCAAAAGCGCAGTGAGGCCCTGGAGACCATCTCGGAAGCTCTCGCCAAATCCGAAAACCGGGTGCGTGAAGCTCGAACGCAGGAGCGTGCCGTGTCGGACCGGCGCCACGGTCTCGAACTCGAACGGCAGGAGCTCACCAGTCGGATCGCCCGGATTCGGGAGCGTCTGGAGGGAGAGTGGGGAAAGCCGCTGGAGGTCCTTCTGAACGAGGCGCAGCCGGTCGAGGGAGAGCCGGAAGCGTTGCAGAGCGAGCTCGAAGATCTGGTCAACGCGCTCGAGCGTCTCGGCCCCGTCAACATGCTCGCGGTTGAGGAGCACGACGAGGAGAGTGCTCGCCTCGACTTTCTGACCGAGCAGCGTGCCGACCTCGTCGAAGCACGAAATGACCTTCGGTCCGCGATCCGTGAGATCAACAAGACCGCCACCGACCTGTTCTCAGGCACATTCGAGAAGATTCGGGCCAACTTCCGAACGACGTTCGTACGGCTGTTCGAGGGGGGTGAGGCGGACCTCTGGCTGCAGGACCCGGACGACCCGCTCGAGTCACCGATCGAGATTCACGCGTCGCCGCGTGGCAAGAAGACGCAGCGGATTGATCTTCTGTCCGGGGGTGAGCGGGCGCTGACCTCGCTATCTCTGCTCTTCGGCATTTACCTCGTGAAGCCCAGCCCCTTCTGCGTACTCGACGAGGTGGACGCTCCGCTCGACGAAGCCAATATCGGACGCTTCATCAGGCTCCTTCAGGAGTTCAGTGAGCAGACCCAGTTCGTGGTGATTACCCACAACCCTCGGACGATCGAAGCCGCTGACTGGATCTATGGGGTGACGATGGAAGAGCCCGGAGTGAGCACGATCGTCGGTGTCAGGCTGCAGGAGGCGCTGGAGGCCGCAGGAGCAGCGTGATCCGACCTTCGGTGCTTTCGCCCGTAGAATCTCTGCCGCAAGGCGTATAGACTTCAGGGCTCCTGCCCACTCACGAGTTCGGACCCATGCTCGTTGTCATGAAGCACAACGCCTCCTCGGAGGACATTTCCCATGTGGTGGAAATCATCCGGGAGATGGGTTACGACGCTCGCCCGATTCCTGGGGAGCAGCGGACAGCTGTCGGCTTGATCGGCAACGATGGCCGTGTCGACGCCGGTCGCCTCGAGGGGTTGTCCGGGGTTCGTGAGGTGATCCCCGTCACCCGGGCTTACAAGCAGGTCTCCCGGGAGTGGCGTGAGCAGGACACGCTCGTGACACTGCCGAACGGTACGGTCATCGGTGGGTCGGATCTCGTCGTCATGGCGGGACCGTGTGCGGTTGAAGGTGAGCGCCAGATCGTTGAAATCGCCCATGTACTCCGGGCGATGGGGGCGACAGTGCTCCGGGGAGGAGCATTCAAACCTCGGACCTCACCATACTCGTTTCAGGGACTTGGCGTGGACGGTCTGCGCTTCCTCGCGCGAGCGCGTGAAGAGACGGGCATGATGGTGGTCACGGAGGCCCTCGACCCCGAGGGTGTCGATCAGGTTGCGGACTTCGCCGATATCGTCCAGATCGGCGCTCGAAACATGCAGAATTACCCCCTGCTGCGGCGGGCGGGCCGTGCGGGAAAGCCGGTTCTTCTGAAGCGCGGCATGTCCGCCACGATTGAGGAGTGGCTGCTCGCGGCAGAATATCTTCTCGCCGAGGGAAATCACGAGGTGATTCTTTGTGAGCGGGGCGTTCGGAGTTTTGCCCGGCACACCCGGAATCTTCTCGACCTGGCGGCGATCCCGGTCGTCGAGTCGCTGTCTCACTTGCCGGTCATCGCCGACCCGAGTCACGGGACCGGTTTGCGCTCCAAAGTGATCCCAATGGGCCGTGCGGCAGTCGCTGCCGGAGCCGACGGGCTCATGATCGAGGTTCACGCCGACCCGATCCGGGCGATGTCCGATGGGGCACAATCGCTCTACCCGGAGCAGTTCTCCGAGTTGATGGATCAGATTCGCCTCATAGCGGATGCGATCGGTCGCGGGGTGACCGCACCCCTGGAGGCTGTCGCGCCCCTCTAGCCCGGACGGCGCTCAGGGTCGCCAGGCATCGGTGATGTGCTCGAGGTGGACCGGCTGTCCGACATGGATCTCGATGGAGACGACATCGAACCGTATGTCCATGTCCCCCGGCCCCGCCCGGGCCAGGAATGCGGAAGCCACCGCCTCGATGTCCCTTCGCTTTCTCGCTGTCACGGCTTCTTCCGGGAGCCCCCATCGGCGACCCGAGCGTGTCTTGACCTCAACGAACGCCAGTGTCTCCCCTCTCATGACGATCAGGTCGATTTCGCGGCGGCCGAGACGATAGTTGCGTTCGACGATCGTCCAGCCTCTCTCGCGGAGGTGCTTGGCCGCCAAGGCCTCCCCACGAATGCCGAGCAGGTGGGGTGGGTGCCCCGAGACAGAGTTCTGCATGTGGTACGCTAGGAATCAGTCGGGGGCTTTCCCATGTCCATCGGGGTCGCCGGCACCTTGCCTGTACGTTGACCTCGTCGGGGGCCCCGGATAGCTTCTGCGCTGCCCCAGGTCCGCAGGGTGAGAGCTCACGAACTCCGCCAGGACCCCGCAGGTAGCAACGGTAAGTGCGGTGATCGTCGCTGCGGGTAGCCTGGGGCACTTTTGGCCCCAGACATCATCTGATGTAAGGCTGGTTATCCAATTGGCCCACAAGGCTTTAGCGCGCAAGCACAGGCCGCGTTCGTTCTCGGAAGTCGCGACTCAGGAGCATGTTTCCGAGACGTTGCGCCGCGCCGTAGCGGCCGATCGTGTCGGGCACGCCTACCTCTTCTGCGGACCTCGGGGAGTGGGCAAGACAACCCTCGCCCGGGTCCTCGCGATGGCGCTCAACTGTCCGCAGCGGACGGACGAGGGTGAACCTTGCGGGACGTGTGAGTCGTGTACTCGGATCTGGGGTGGTCACACGGCTCTCGACGTGGTCGAGATCGACGCGGCGTCCAACCGAGGCGTCGACGATGCCAGAGACCTGCGCGAGCGAGCGATGTACGCGCCCTCGGCGGAGGGGCGGTCGAAGGTCTACATCGTGGACGAGGCCCACATGCTCACCAGAGAGGCTTGGAACGCCCTCTTGAAGATTCTGGAGGAGCCACCCCCGCGCGTGATCTTCGTCTTCGCGACGACCGAGCCCCAGAAGATCCAGCAGGCTGCGGCTCCGATTCTGTCTCGCTGCCAGCGCTTTGATTTTCGTCGGATTGGCGTGCCGGATATCGTGGCCCGACTCGCGACTGTCCTCGGGACGGAGGGGGCGGAGGCTCACGAGGATGCCCTCCGGGTGATTGCCCGGAAGGCGGACGGGGGAATGCGAGATGCCCTCTCGTTGCTGGATCAGGTGATTTCCCTGACGGGCGGTGCCGTCGAGCTCGAGTCGGTTCGGCGGGTCCTCGGGCTGGTCGAGGAGGAGCGATATCTCGAGTTGATCGACGTGCTTCGGGACAGCCGACATGAGGCGGTCTTCGGGCTGGTCCAGGATCTCGTGGATGAAGGGTACGACCTCGTCGAGTTCTACCACGGTCTTCTGGACGTGCTGCGTACCCTGTTGCGACTTCGGCTATCTCCCGATGCCGCCGTGGACGTGCGGGAGGATATTCGAGTGCAGTTGGCGGAGCGTGCCGGCTCTTTTGTTCCGGGAGATCTGGTCCGCATGCTTTCGGCTGCTGCGGACCTCGAGAGCCAGGGCTCGCTTCGGCGGAGCCCGAACCCGAGGCTTCCGATCGAAATGCTGCTGCTCCGCATGAGCTTTCTCGACCGCACTGTGGCGATTGAGGAACTGATCGAGGCTCTTGGTGGTGCACCCCCGTCCGTGGGGGCCGGAGGCTCGGGCTCGGGCGGCACGGCCGATGAAGGCGGGGCGGGGCGAGCCGCTGGCGAAGCTCCGGGGCAAGGCGAATCCGGGTCAGGGCCTTCGTCTGCCGCGCGGTTGGCTTCCGGGGATATGGAAGAATCAGGGGAGCCGGCAGGTGATGGAGAGGGCTCCGTGGTGGGTTCCGAGGCACCCGTTGGCGACGTTGTTGAATCGCCGGTTGAGCCGACCGATGACATCTGCGAAGCGTGGAGCCGCTGGTTGGCGTCGGGTCGCAGCATGCCGGCCGGCCTCGGCCCGTTCCTGTATTCGTCGTCGTTTCAGGAGGCGGACGATGGAGCCCTGGTGATCACTCCGCTGCCGGGACCCGCACTCGAGAGACTCGCACAGCCGACGATCATCGAGGCACTTCGGGAGGGCCTCACGCCGTTTCTGGGCCGCCGGCCTGTCCTGCGCGTCTCCCGGCCCCTGTCGAGTGAGCGCCGGCAGGATCGGATCACGCGCGAGGAGGTCCACGCGGACACGCTCAAGGCGCTGTACCGGCAGGAACCGCGCCTCGAGCGGGCGGTAGAAGAGCTCGATCTCGAACTCATGGAGTAGTCATGGGGATGAAGGACTTCTCTCAGCTCATGCAGCTCGGTCAGCAGCTTCAATCGAAGATGTCCGAGGTCCAGGAAAACCTGGAGTCCTCCCTTGTATCCGCGTCTTCCGGGGGCGGGATGGTCACCGTGACCGTCGACGGGAAGGGCAATGCGAAGCGAGTCCAGATTGATCCCACGTGTGTGGATGCGCGGGATGTCGAAATGCTGGAGGATCTTGTGCTGGCCGCCATGAGCGAGGCGCAGGTGAAGGCGCAGGGAGCCTACGAGGCAGAGATGCGGAAGGTCACCGGCGGCCTGCCGATGAACATTCCGGGCCTGCCGAAGCTTTTCTGATCCGACGGTATGTCGGCGATCGAGCGCCTCACGGACGAACTTTCGCGTCTGCCCGGGATCGGCTCCAAGACCGCCCTGCGTCTCGTGCATCACCTGATGAAGGGGTCGAAAGACGAGACCCGCCGCCTGGCCCGGTCTCTGGTGGATCTGGCCGACAAGATCCGGGCGTGTGCCACCTGCGGAAACTTCTCCGAGCACGAACTTTGTGATGTGTGCTCGAACCCCCGCCGAGACGGCTCGTTACTGTGCGTGGTAGAGGAGGCGTACGAAGTCGGAGCGATCGAGCGGACGGGTCAGTATAGAGGGCTCTTTCATGTGCTTGGCGGCAGACTTTCCCCTCTCGACGGCATCGGGCCTGATGAGCTCAACGTCGTCTCACTGCTCGAACGGATCCGGCGTTCGGAGGGTGCGATTCGTGAGGTCATCATCGCGACAAACGCGAGTGTTGAGGGGGAGGCGACGTCCGTATTCCTGGAGCAGGAGATCAGGCCCCTCGGACCGCGGGTGACCCGGCTTGCTCGCGGGATTCCGGTCGGCAGTGATCTCGAATACGTTGATGGAACGACGATCGCTCAAGCGCTGGCCGGACGACGGGAAATGTGACGATGGACAGGAGTCTGAAGACTGCAGGGCTGACCGTTCTGGCCGCGGCCGCTGCCGGCGCGATCGCCGCGATGATCATCCGTGGCCAAATCACTCGTCACCAGCGCGACCTGTTTTCCCCCCGCGCTCTGAGACGTTTGGCAGCCCTGGGCCACATCAGTCGCGAGCCGGCGTCGGTCGACCTGATTCGGCTGCTGCTGGACTTCATCGACTGGGAACCGAAGCAGATGCTGCGAGAACGGGCCCAAGTGATCGTGAATCGCATGCTCGATGACGCCGAGCAACTGGGCATTCAGGCTTCGGCCAATTCCGCCTGATTCAGGGGAACCTTGCCCCTTCCGGCGGGCGTACCGAACTTACGTTCCGTCGAACCCATGCCGACGTCGATGGGCTCGGCAGCATCCGTTGGTATTCGCTGTAAACCGTTGGGAGAACGCGGGATTCCGTGGATTCACATTTCACACAGCCGGGGAGGTAGCGTCGACCAATGTCGATGATCAACTACGCCTCGCGTGAGATCAATTGCAAGATCGTGTACTACGGTACCGGTCTGGGTGGCAAGACCACGAATCTCGAGTACATATACTCGCGCGTGAACCCGGACACGAAGGGAAAAATGATCTCCCTGGCCACGGAAACGGAGCGGACGCTCTTCTTCGACTTCCTGCCCATCGATCTGGGAGAGGTGCGCGGCTTCAAGACTCGCTTCCACCTGTACACAGTGCCGGGGCAGGTCTACTACAACGCAAGCCGTCGCCTCATTCTGAAGGGCGTGGACGGACTCGTTTTCGTTGCCGACTCGCAAGCCTCCCGAGCCGAGGCCAACATCGAGTCGATGCACAACCTCTACGAGAATCTCGAGACGTACGGGTACGATCTCGAGACGATCCCGTTCGCGATTCAATACAACAAGCGCGACATGGACAACATCCTGTCCCCGGAGGAGTTGAGGTCGCAGATCAACCCGATGGGTGTGCCCGATTTCGAGGGCGTGGCGGTCAACGGCTCTGGGGTGTTCGAGACGCTGTCCTGTGTCAGCAAGATGGTCGTGGAGGCGCTGTCCTGACGGCGGGAGTGCAGCCGCCCGAGTCATCGAGTCTCTCGTGATCAGCAGCAAGATCAATCTTCCCAACGTCATCACTGTCACCCGCATCGTCCTGTGCCCGGCATTGTTCTGGCTGACGATGTCCCCGAACACGACGGCCAGGTTCGCCGCCTTTGCGCTGTTCACCTTGGCAGGCCTGTCGGACATCCTCGACGGTTACCTCGCTCGGCGAGCGAATCTTGTGACGGACATGGGCAAGCTCCTCGACCCGATCGCGGACAAGCTTCTCCTCGTCGTGACCCTGATCCCGGTGTACCTGATTTCCCACCGCGGGGGCGCGTTCGACGATGTGCCGTGGATTGGAGCGCTGCCGCTGTGGGTTCTGCTCGTGATCTTCGGCCGGGAGCTCTTCATCACCGCGTTCCGGGCGTATGCTGCGAACCGGGGTGTGGTGATTCCGGCTGGCTGGGCGGGAAAGCGCAAGACCATGGTGCAGATGTTCTTCATCGGCGCGATGCTGCTGTGGTATCCGCTCGTGGAGGTCGCTGCGGTCCGGGGCTGGGACAGTTGGGTGTGGAGCGGGCTCTCGACAGGTCTGCGGATGTGGGTGGTGGTCAACCTCGGCTTGACCATCCTCCTGACCGTGTATTCTCTGCTGGACTATCTCTGGTCCTACCGGACCATCGTCGGCATTCGGGACTGAGGTGTCACAGGGCGCTCCCTGCGCTGCGATCGTGTCGGTCGGGAACGAACTCCTCTTCGGAGAGACCGTCGACACCAACTCGGCATGGCTCGGGCGGGAGCTGACGGCGTTCGGCATCCCTGTCGTGAAGGCGTTCACCGTCGGGGACGTTGGGGAAGGCATAGAAGCGGCCGTGAGTGAGGCGGCGCGGATCGCGGATCTCGTGCTGGTGACCGGTGGTCTTGGCCCAACCCCGGATGACCTCACGAAAGCCGCAGTCGCCCGGACGTTCGGGGTGGATCTCATCCCGAACGCAGCGCTCCTGAGAACGCTCGAGGAGCGTTACCGCTCCCGGGGGCTCGAGGAAGTGCCGGAGGGGGCCCGTGGGCAAGCGGACCTCCCCGACGGCGCCGTGCCTCTGTCGAATCCGGAGGGGACCGCACCGGGCATTCTGCTTCGTACGTCAGATGCGTTGATCGTCCTGCTTCCCGGTGTTCCGAGGGAACTCAAGGCGATCGTGACCGGGGCGCTTCGGCCCTACCTGACGGAGATTCGTCCGGAGGATATCGAGCCGACCTGGCACCTCATGGTGCACACCACAGGCATTGCGGAATCACAGCTGAGCCCCCGCCTCGAGGCATGCCTGACCCGGCTGGAGAAAGACGTCCTGAGGGCTGTAGACGTCGCGTATCTCCCCGACCTGCTCGGGGTCGATTTGCGCCTGTCCGCCCGTGGGCCTTCGCTCGACGCGGCGATGGCCCGTATCGAGCCAGTTCTTGGTGCCATCGAAGAAGTCGTGGCCCCCTATCGTTTCGAGTCCCCGTCCGGTGATCTGGCCGAAGCGGTCGCCATGGAACTGAAGTCTGCCGGCCTGACGATCGCAGTGGCGGAGAGTTGCTCCGGTGGTCTCATCGCGAAACGCATTACCGATGTCGTCGGGGCCTCTGAGGTCTTTCCCGGGGGTATCGTCGCCTATTCGAATCAGGCAAAAGTGGAGCTGGTTGGCGTTCACGCCGAGGCCATCGCGACAGATGGTGCCGTTTCGGAGACCGTCGCATGTCAGCTCGCAGAGGGTGTAACCGATCGGTTTGGGACCGATGTCGGGATCGGAATCACCGGGATTGCCGGTCCGGGCGGCGGCAGTGTCGAGAAGCCCGTCGGAACTGTGTGGATTGCCACGTGTGTGCATGGCGAAGTGCGCTCGTTTCGGGGGCGCTACGCCGGAGGCCGCGACGCGGTTCGGGCGAGGGCATCTCAGGCCGCCCTGGCCGCTGTCTATCGCTGTCTGGTGGATCGGAGGGAGGGGATGAACCCGTGACCAGCGCTGTTGTATCATTCGAAGCAGTGAACTCGTGACCCATGGCCAGAACATGACGGACGCTCAGATCGAAGACAGACGAGACGAGGAGGCCGAGTCGGCGGCGGACATTGTCGAAGGCAACTCGGAATCAGACGGCGCTGCTCCAGGTGAAGACGGCGTGCGTGGGGAAGCGGCAAACGGTGGATCGGAGCAGGGCGCTCATGGGTCCGATGAGGAGCCGGAACGGACTGAGGTGGACACCCTGCGTGAGGAATTCGATGCGCTGAACGACCGTCACCTCCGGCTCGTCGCCGAGTTCAACAACTTCCGCCGTCGCTCGGAACAGGAGCGTCTGAGTGCGTGGTCGAGAGCTCAGGCAGACCTCGTCGGCAGATTTCTGGACGTGCTCGACGACCTTCAGCGGGTTGCCGAGCTCGATCTGTCGAGTGCGTCGGTAGGCGCGATCATGGAGGGAATCGATCTCGTCGAG
>JAYOKZ010000002.1:0-490 GCA_038120095.1 Gemmatimonadales bacterium | reverse complement strand
TTGCTCGGTCCCTCGAGGATGCCGGCGTGGAGATGATCGACCCCGCCGGTCAGGCCTTCGATCCCGAGAGGATGGAGGCAATGATGCGTGTCCCGGCTGAGTCCGAAGAGCACGTCGATCAAGTCGCTCAGGTATTCCAGAAGGGGTACACGCTCAAGGGTACGCTCGTGCGCCCCGCACGAGTAAGCGTCTTTACGCAGGGCTGAGGCACCGATGGCCGCAGCGGCGCAGGCGAAAGACTTCTACAAGATCCTCGGCGTAGCGGAGAAGGCAGGCGCTGAGGAGATCAAGAAGGCGTACCGCAAGCTTGCGAAGAAGTACCACCCCGACGCCAATCAGGGTAATGAGAAGGCGGCTGAGCGCTTCAAGGAGATCGGAGAGGCGTACTCGGTGCTGAGCGATACTCAGAAGCGGAAGCAGTACGATCAGATGCGGAAGCTCGGGTCGCTTGGCTTCGGTCCTCGACCCGGCGGTGGTCGCCCGCCCGGAG
>JAYOKZ010000001.1:244928-257312 GCA_038120095.1 Gemmatimonadales bacterium | reverse complement strand
CGTCGAGTCGACGCTCTGCCCGGCCGGATGATGCGCTCTGCCGTCCGCCTCGTGGGCATGCCGTTCGCCGCGGTGCTCTTTGCAGCCTGCGGTGAATCGACCGCGACGTACTGCTGCTCGGACCCTGTCGCGGACCCGATTCGGTTCGCGTGGCCGATGCCCGGCGTTGCTCTGGAGGATTGGGTGATCAACAACTACGTCGATCTCGATCCGACGGCCGGGCTGCTCGACTATCGCGGTGGTGCCAAGGTCTACGACGGCCACAACGGCACAGACATCGACGTACCCAACTTTCGGTGGATGGATGCCGATTTCCCCATCCTGGCCGCAGCGGCCGGCACTGTGACGAGGATCCGGGACGGGGAGTACGATCGAAACACCTCCTGCACGGGCCAGTGGAATTTCGTTGAGGTCACGCACTCGGATGAAACGCGTGCCTGGTACGGTCATCTCAAGAACGGCTCCGTCGCCGTGGCGGAAGGTGACCTCGTCGTTGCCGGCCAGCAGCTTGGCGTCGTTGGCAGCTCGGGGTGTTCCACGACGCCTCACCTCCATTTCGAGCTTCGAAGTTCGGGGGGCCTCGTGATTGACCCGTTCGAGCAGGAACTCTGGCTCGATCCCCCGGCGTACGACCCTCCCCTCACGTTCATGGATCTTCTCCTGAAGGACGGTGCGATTACCGGGGTCGAAGAGCTGAAAGATCCCCCGGCCAACATGACGGCCGGGTCGCTCGGCTCGACTCTCGGTATCGGCCTGTCCATGGCGGGTGGTGTGCCCGGCGACGTCGCCCGCGTGACGCTTCAGGATGCGGATGATGTCGTCCAGCGCGAGATGGTGCTGACCTATGATCGGGTCAGACGCCATGCCTACTGGTACTTCAACCGCCCGTCGGTGACGGGGGCCCCAGGTCTCTGGACGGTGAGGGTCTTTGTGAACGCCACTCAGGTGGCCGAGTACCCGTTTACGCTCGAATAGCGGCGCGCGAACGCCCGTCCGCAAACGGATTGAAGAGAATCGTGTCGAGAGGCCCCGGTGGAGGTTGCCCTCCCCGGGCCGTACGCCCGGCTCACAGAGGCCAGTCCGGGAGGGTCCCCTTGTGCACGAGGCTGAGCACGTCCATTTCGATGGCGATCAGCCAGTGAAGGAGCACGCCGCCCCAGATCGAGCGGCCTCGCATGGCAATCATCCCGAGGATGAGTCCGGCGAAGATTGACCCCACGCTTTCGGCAGGCGTCTTCGTGAAGTGGATCATGCAGTAGGGAAGGAGCATGAGAAGGATTGCCCCAACGCCCATCGAGCGCCTCAGAGACTGCAGGAGAAAGGCACGGAAGAAGAACTCGACTGCGAAGAATTGCACCCCGTACGCAAGCTCCCACGCGATGAGGTCGACCCAGCTGCGCCCGGCGAGGCTGTAGAACGGGTAGATGGCCTGGAAGTCGGGCCAGTACGACACCCACAGCACGAGAATCGAGGCCGGGAGGAAGAGGGCCGCATACATCCCCATGTGCTGCCCCAGGCCTCGAAAGCCGAGATAGTAATCGGCGAGTCGTTCACCGGAGAGTTTGAGGTAGACAACGGGAATCACGACATAGCCCACGACACAGGCCGCTACCCAGGCAAGAAGGTGGGCAAGTTCCCAGTACGAACCGAGGTCGAGGCCTGCCCGCTCCATTATGTACGCGACGTTCGACGATTGAGCTCCGAACTGGGCCACCATGAGTGCGATCGCCGCAGTGAGGGCGACCCCCCATTCGAAGAGACCGACGTGGCCCGTCGCTTCATCGTTCACTTGTCGGTAGAAAGACTGCCACCCCCGGAGCCACCTCACGATGCCACCATCACTTCCTTCTCTCATCCTTTCCCGCTCCTGCTCAGGCCCTGAAATCGCGTCTCAACGTGATGGCGGTCCCCTCGAGGAAGATGTCGGTACTGATTCGGCGTACCCGTCGGGAGCTTACCTGGGTAACCCTCGACAATAGAGTCACCGAGGATGTCCAGGTGGAAGACAATCTCTTCCCGGCCTGCTTCGCGATGCTGAAACCGGTTCGAAACTCGATGGCCTGCCGCTTATCCGAGTTCATGCCAAAGATGCGTTGATGTCCGTTTCCTCATCGCCGAGTCGTCGGGCTAAGCGGCGGTAGCCGTCCCCGAGCCCATGACGACAGCAGGTCATGAAGAGCCCCTCTCGTCGGGAGTGATCGCCGTGCCGTCGGCCGGGCTGACGTCGTCTAGGCGTCCCCTGCGGGCTGATCGAGGATCGTTCGGATACGGGTGAGCAGTTCCTGCGTCGTAAAGGGCTTCGAGATCAAGCGTTCCCGGTCGGCCAGGAGTTCGTCGTTGAGTTCGTCGTCGTTGACGTATCCCGACATGAACAGCACCGGAATGTCGGGGTGCGACATGTTCAGGCGTTCCGCGAGTTCGCGGCCGTCGAGGCCCGGCATGACGATATCCGTCAGGACGAGATCGACCGTCGCGTCCTCGTCTTTCAGCAACTCGAGCGCAGTGATTCCGGAGTTGGCGGACCGGACGTCGTAGCCGGCGGCGGCGAGGGCCTGCTCCACGAACTGACGCACCAGGTCCTCGTCTTCCACGACCAGAAGTCGTTCATCCCCCGCGAGGTCACGCAATGGGTCGCCGGGTTCGTGTGGGCCTTCGATCGGGTCTCCCGGGGGAAGCCAGACGGTTACGGTGGTTCCTTCTCCCGGACGACTCTCGACCTGCACCGAGCCTCCGGCCTTTTCGACTACGGCGTACACGGTCGACAGTCCGAGGCCTGTACCCTGCCCGACCGGCTTCGTCGAGAAAAAGGGCTCGAATATCCTCTGCAGAGTGGCCTCGTCCATTCCGCTGCCATTGTCGCGAACGCTCATCCAGATGCCGGCCGGTTCGGACTCGGACTGACTGGCCGGATTCGGAGACGAGCCAGAAGAGATCCAGATGGCACCCTCGCGCGAGACGGAGTCTCGGGCGTTGAGAACCAGATTCAGGAGGACCTGCTCGAGATCCCCGGGGTCGATCTGGACGTCTGGAAGCCCTTCGGTCAACTCCAACTCGAGCTGGATGAGTTCCCCCAGGATCGGGGTGAGCATTCGTGAGAGCTCTTCGATGACCGAGTTGGGTGCGACCAACTTCGGCGTGCCCGCCTGCCGATTGCTGAATGTCAGCAGGCGGCGAGTGAGCCCTGCGGCCCGGCCGGTTGCCTTGCTGATATTATCGAGGCCGTCGGCGATGATACCCGCTGGCGGATCCTCGAGCAGCAGGATTTCGACGTTCCCCTGAATCACAGTCAGGAGGTTGTTGAAGTCGTGAGCGATGCCGCCGGCGAGTTGGCCGATTGCCTCCATTTTCTGCTGCTGGCGCAGCTGATCTTCGGCGCGCCTCTCCTCCGAGATGTCCTGCACCACGATCTCGAAGAGCGGGTCTTCCGCCTGAGTCTCGATCACTCTTCCACCCAGGCGAACGAACAGCGGCATACCGTCCGCTCGCCGCCACGTGACTTCTGTGACGGGGATTCTGCCCGAATCGAGTGCCTTGTCGACGAGTCTCTTCCGAATCGATTCATCGTCGTAAAGCGAAAGGGAGCCCCGATCGACCACGTCCTTCATCGTCGAATATCCGAGCATGTCCACGAGAGCCTGATTGACCCTCAGGAATTGCCCGTCCCTCGTCGAGATACACAGGCCGACGACCGGGTTTTCGAAGAGTGACGCCAGTCGGTCCGTGGCTGACCGCTCCGCCTCCTCGGCCCGGTTTCGGGCCACGAGCGCCTCGTTGAACTTCTCGATGACGTCGCTGACCTCTTCGGGCATCTCGGGCGGGATTTCGACTGTGCCGCCACCCGCCGCCGCACTTGTCTGCTGGGCGAGCTGGATCAAGGACCCGGACAGGCGGGAGTACGACAGAAAGGCGAAGGCGAGCCCGGTGAGGATGATCATGAGGGAGGTCAACGCATGGTACAGGACCTCCCGACGGGCGGGGCCCAGAACGTTGGCGTAGGGAACGCCGACATAGATGATCCATCCCGACGGGAGCGTGAGCTGGCCCCACGTACGGCGCACATTGTCGATATCCACCCCGAGTGCGACCTGGCGCCCGGGGGCCACCTGACGATCAGAGCCGCCGATGATTGGCGGCAGGGCCATCCCGACGCGTTCCTCCGCCATGGCGGAGCGCGCGATGATGACCCGGTCCGCGGTGCTGACGGTCACGAGATGGTCATCGGGAACGGAGACTCCGCCAATCAGGCGACTCAACTCTACCAGGGCGACGGTCCCGACCAGCGCCCCCGCGAACCCTCCGGACTCGTTCGTCAGCGGCGCCGCGAGCGGGAGCACCCATTCCGACGTGAAGTTCGATTGCTGCGGGGTTCCAGTGGTGAAGGTCAGAGTTCCACGGACTTGATCGAACCATGGCTGGTCAAGAACCGTGAGTCCGACGGGTGCGGGCCGTGCCGAGCACACGACGTCTCCCTGAGGCGAGACTGCATAGGCGTTTGACAGAAATGGATACAGAGCGAGCGTCGCTCCGACTTCGGTGGCACACTGATCGTCGGAGAGCAGCTCGCCTCCGTGGCGGGACCCCGTGGCCATCAACAGTTCCTCCGCCTGAGAGAGGAACTGAACGACACCAAGGGCTACGGCGTCTGCCACGGCGAGGGCGTTCGCCTCTGCACTCGTCCGAGCGCCCCGGAGATCCAGCGCGCTCCAGAGGACCTGCAGTGCCAGAAGCGGTAACACGAGCGCCAAGATCAAAGCGATCAGCTGACCTCGGAGTGATCGCCTCTTGTGAGAGGAAGACATAAAAAGGGGGGCAACCGAAACGGATCACGCTCTGACCCGAAGGTATGGTTTGCAGGGAAGTCCTACCAGACTCCGCGAGACCCGCACATCGGTGATGGTTGCCCGCCCGGCCTCAGCGTCCCGCACCGAGCAGAAAGGCCGAGGGCTAGCGCGCCCGGGGAAGGCTGATTCGGAAGCAGGTACCCTGACCCTCTTCGGACTCGATCTCGACGCTACCTCCGGCGGACGTCACGATCCCGTGAACACTGGCCAGCCCCAGCCCTGTTCCCCGCTCCGGCCCCTTCGTCGTGAAGAATGGCTCGAACGCTCGCCGCTGAACCTCCGGCGACATTCCGCTGCCGGTATCCGTCACTTCCAGGACCACGGGGCAGGGCGCATGACCCTGTTTCGTCATCAACTCGATCGTCAGCAGCCCGCCGTCCGGCATGGCATCACGCGCGTTGATGCAAAGGTTCAGGATGACCTGTCGGAGGTCGACGTCGGGCACCGGGACGACCACCTCCTCGGTAACGGTTGGTGTTCGGAGCGTGATAGAGCGCGGCAGGACGTGGCGCAGCATCCGCTCGTTCGCGGCCAGCACCTGCCCGACATCTGCCCGAGCTTCCGACCCCGAAGCTCCCTCGATGCCGGGAGCGTTCCGACTGTACTCAAGGAGCGACGAGGCCATGCTGTGCGCACGATCGGAGGCATCGCGTATCATTCGGAGCGCCTCGTGAGGAGCCGAAGTGCCTTCCTCGGCGTTGGGCAGGCGACGACCGACGATGTCCGCACCGGCAACGATGACCTGGGACAGGTTGTTCATCTCGTGGGCGATGCCGCCGGCGAGCATGCCGAGGGCCTCGAGCTTCCGGGTCTGCTGCAACTCGGCCTCTACCTTCTCCCGAATCCGCTCCTCCTCGCCCAGAGTCCAGATCAGCATCCCTACCGCGGCAACCGCCTGCAGGAGGAGTTCCAGCGGAGCCAGGGCGTATCGGTAGCGAGTGTCGATCGGAAAACCGGTGAAGTTCCACGCATCGACCGCGAAGTAATGCAGAAGATTGAGTCCGTAGAGCCCGGTACCGAGCACGAACGGGAGGCGGTAGTGAAGTCGCACTCCGTCGGAATACCTCAGCGCTCCGACAGCCAGAGCCAGGAAGGCGAGACCGCTCAGAAACTCCCGGGAGATACTGACGCGCAGGAACATCCGAACCTGACTGGTCGCGTTCACTGTGACGAGCGTCAGGGTCACTGCGAGGATGATCGTCGCGCCGATGGCCTGGGTCAGTCGTTTCCGGGTGATCGGGTGACCGGTCTGAAGGACTCTCAGCCCTGAGAGGAACAGCACTGCACCGACGAGGGCAAAGTCGGTCGCGACCACGGAGAGGGTCGTCCGGGCCGGATGCCCGGGCGGGATGACGAGAACGGAAAGGACGAGCAATCCACCCAGAAGGTGATAGCAGCCGAGCGCAACCCACCCCCACCCCCACAGGCGCGGCACCTGCAGTGTCGTCTTGGACCAGTGTAGGCGAAGCGCCCAACCGCCGAACCAGCAAAGCACGGCCTGCGCGAAGTACCCTCCGACGACCACGGTGACGGGCGAGATGAAGCCGAACATCAGAAGGACAGGGTCTGTACGTGGATGCGGAGGACGGGGCGTGTCGACGACATAGAGGCAATCGTCGAGGGCTCGGGCGGGGTCGACTCAGCAGAACTTCTGCCGCTCATCCCTCGGTACAAGGTAGCCGTCGGATCATCGCCGCGGCAGAGGACTTCTACGACCGAGGCAGAGAACCCGCGACCCCCCTTCCGGCGCCCAGTGCTCCAACTTGCCGCGAGGCGTCGCGGGACCAATCATGCCCGCCGGGTCCCGCAAAACAGCGGTGATCTCAACCGGGCTGCGGTGCCTTCCAGCCCGACAACTTTTGCGGGAGACCGTTCATGCTGAAGGAGTTCAAGGAGTTCGCGGTCAAGGGCAACGTGCTCGACATGGCCGTCGGAATCATCATCGGGGCTGCGTTCGGAACCGTTGTGAAGTCGCTCGTCGCTGACGTCATCATGCCTCCGATCGGGTTGCTGCTCGGTGGTGTGGACTTCACCAACATCTTCCTTACGGTGAAGTCGGGTTCCGTCGCAGGGCCCTACGAAACTCTGGCTGCCGCGCAGGAGGCCGGAGCGGTTACGCTCAACATCGGTGTCTTCGCCAACGAGGTGGTGTCCTTTACCATCGTGGCGTTCGCGGTCTTCATGCTGGTGAAGAGCTTCAACAAGCTGAAGGCGGAAGAAGAGGCGGCGCCCCCGCCGGCGCCACCCGAGCCGAGCGCGGAAGAGAAGCTCCTCGGTGAGATCCGGGATCTCCTGAAAGCACAGGCCTGACCGATCGAGCCGGGGGGGCGTGGCTGCGCCCTCCCGGCATCGGTCCGCGTCGTGCCGCGTGCTGCCCTATTCGCGCTGCGCCGCGGCCTGACTCTCGAGGTAGGACACCGTTGGATAGCGCGGTGGATTCTCCGGCCCGTGACAGGTGGGCAGGCACTCCATGGGATAGTCGGCCGTGGCATTGAAGAAGAAGGGCACCGAATAACGGTCGGATGCCCCCCGGTGGGGGGGGACGAAGTGCTTGACGCTCTTGAACCGATCGTTCGACCACTGCTTGAGGAGTTCCCCGGTGTTGACGACCAGCGCCTCGGGGACGACCGGCGCTTCGAGCCAGACCCCACGCTGTTCTCCGAAGACGGTCAGGCCCGGGCCCGAGGCGGCAAGCAAGGTGAAGAAGGTCGTGTCGACGTGGGGGGCGATCCCGTATTGGTCGACTTCCACGTCCGGGACCTCGCGGTACCGGGTCATCCTGAGGCGATAAAAGGGGGACTCGAACGCGGGGGCGAACCAGTCAGGGTCCAGACCGAGCGAGACCGCGTAGATCGGTAGCAGCCGAAGGGCGACGCTCTCGATCTTTTCGGCATACGCTTCGACCGCTGCTCTGAACCCCGGTACCTCGGCGTCGGGTAGCCAGGGATTGTCGGCGAGGCGCAGATTCCGGTCCTGCTTGAACAGCACGGCCTCGTTGAGATTCCCTTTGGCACGTTCGGGCAGACGTCGTTCGCGGATGGGCAGCCACCCGATACCGGGTGCTGCCGCCTCCGGGGCATCGATCCGGATCCGATCCTTGATCTGGTCCGGGAGTGTCAGGAACTGACGGGCGGCAGCAAAGATCTCGTCGAACGCGCCCTGATCGATTCCGTGGCCGACCAGATAATAGAAGCCGATCTTTTCCGAGATCGAGCGAATCTGTGCAGCGAGGGTCTCGAGATCGTCCGGGTCCCCATGCGTGAAGTACGCGCGTACGTCCACGACCGGGATGTCCTGTAGTGTGGCCGGCACCACGGACGTCGCATCCCATGAGGCAGCCTCGCGGGCGAGTTCCGCCGCGCGCTGGTCCGAGAACGTTTCGGGCGGAGGGCTTGTAGGGCCGGTCATGGTTCGGTTCCTCGTGTGGCCGGGAGCGGCGCTTGGGTTCGTGAGGCAGATCAGCCTGTCTCGATCAACGACCGGGGTTCAATGTGAGACGATGTGCCGCCTGGCTCTCGACGCGGTCACGTGAGAAGAGCAGGGGGAAGTACTCACCGTTGCCCAGATTGTCCACGAGATTGCCGTAGAACGGACTCCGAGGCTGCGCAGACTGCCCCGGGGCGTTACTCGCCACGGAATTGTCGATATTCGACAGATCGACGATCCGGCGGAAATTCGCACCGGTCGCGTTCACGGCCCCGAACCCTCCAGGCCGTTCGACGGTCGGAAGGTCGAAGGTCGACGCGAACATGTGGGGCAGCGGGCTGGTGTGAAGGCGCCCGTATCGCCATTCGTCTCGATTAGCACCCAGTTCACCCGTGAGCCGCTGGATCGCTGCCTGCAGGCCCATCTCGATCCGCTCCTGGCGATCGGCTGCCGACGTCGATCCGTCTACGCCGTCGCGATCGACACCGTCCGACCAGCGCCGGTACAGTGCCGCTGCGAGGCTGCCCCGGTCGAGGTCTCCATCCCACGCAGCGATCGCGTCCCGAGCCCATTCGACGTCAGGGTCAGCCGACGACCACCCCTGGAACAGAGGGATGTCTCGGGCCGCGATCAGGATGTGGTTGTCCCACTGGACGGCCTTGTGATCCTCGACCGAAAACGTGCCCCCACCCCCGAAGATGTCGTGGAGGCGCATGATCCGGGACGTCTCCTTTCCGCGCAGGGTATGGTAGAAGACCGGACGGCTGCGGTCCGTGTATCCCGGGGGATGCACGTTGTTGTTCGCGGTCGCGATGTAACCGCGCTCGGGGTTGAACTCCCGGGGCAGATCTTCACGGAAGCCGTCCCACTCATAGTCACCTGTCCCGGGTACCGGGAGTCGTCCGTTCCACCCGACGCGGTTGGGCGTGAGCCCGGTCACCTGCAGGGCGATGTTCCCGGAGTCGTCACCGCAGATGAGACTGTGCGTGGGAACCAGCCAGTGGTTCGCCCGCTCGAAAAAGTCCTCGCAGCTCTCGGCCTGGGCGAGCTGGAAGCTGCCCTTGTATGCGGCGGTGCCGGGGAACTGAACGACCGACTGAACCGAGTAGGCCTTGTGATTCTCGGGGTCCTCATAGAAGACCGGCCCATGGCGGGTGAACTTGAGCGTGACCGTCTCGGGCGGCTGGCCTTTCACGAGGATCTGCTCCTCGATGATGCGCATGGGCTCCCATTCACCCCGAAACAGCGTCTGATCTTGATCGTCGGGGTGCGTCTCCTCCACGAAAACGTCGACCATGTCGGTCCCGGCGAAGGTGAAGCCCCATGCGATATGCTCGTTGTTGCCCGCGTCGGTTCCCGCGAACGGAGGCTCCCCACCTCCGATGACATTCCATCCCGGCGCGTTCAGGTGGACGTAGTATCGAAGGGCCGGCATCTCGATCCGGCGATGTGGGTCGTTGGCCAGGATCGGCAGGCCGGTGGGCGACATGCGTCCGCTCATCACCCAATTGTTGCTACCCTCGGTTGCGATATCGCGCGTGAGAACCTGGGCGACCTGGATGGGCGGCATGGCGTCCTGGAACTCGGGGACGACCTCGAGCGCCGGCAGGCGGCCGGTTACGAAGGGGTCTCCATCTCCGGCCCTCATGGCGTCGAGCATCTCCTCGGTGAAGAGGCTCACGTCGAGCCCATCCGGGACCTCGAGGTCGTCCCACGGGTCGGGTGCGAAGCGACGGTTCGCTTCCTCGGCTCCGAAGCGGGCGACATCCATGGCGAGCTGCACTTCGTTGATGGCGTGACCGCGCACGCTGGGTACGGCCAGGGCTGCCCATCGCAGCACCACGGTCTCCTTCGTCCACGGCAGTGGCTCCACGCCGGTCAGCTGAAACTCGAGGGGCAAATTGTCGCGGTTCTGTTCCACGAACGCGTTCACGCCGTTCGCGTGGGCCGTGAAGAGTGCCTCGGCGTTCGGGTGGTAGCTGGTCCACTCGGTCTCGTCGAACGGCCCACGGTACATCATCAAGCGGGTCCGGCGGTCGTACTCGAGGGCCTCCGGCCCAAAGACCTCGGCCAGCCTGCCTTCATGCCAGCGGCGCCACATCTCCATCTGCCAGAGACGATCCTGTGCCATGACATAGCCCTGCGCGAAGAAGAGATCTTCTTCGTTCTCGGCGTAGATGTGGGGTACGCCGTAGTCGTCGCGAATGATCTCGACTGGCGCCTGCAGGCCGGGGACGTCGAGGGCGCCGTCCAGCTGCGCGAGCGATCGGCTTGCAAGGTCTTCGAGAGGCGATTCTCCACTCGAGCATGCGGCGAGAAGGAGTGCTCCCACCAGCGCGAGGGGCTTGGGGGCGTTTGAAGGGCGGGGTGCCATGGGTGCTCCGAGGCTGAATGGGTGAAGCATCCGATGAGAGTGGATGGTGGCGAGCGGGTCGTCAATCAGCGCCGGGGCCCGAGGATGAGCGAAGCATGTCGGGAGCTCCTACGCCGTGAAGGTCCACCTGGATTGCCGGGGCGACACCTCTGTCCCTTCAGCGAGCCAGCGCTGCCCACTCCGCTTCCGAGGCGGCGCCGCGCTGGAATTCCATCATCATCATCCAGCGCTCCTTCTTGACCAGGAGCGCCTCGAAGTGGACGTACTGGACCGACCCGTCATCCGAGGGCGAGAAGGCTGCATATCGGAAGATGCCTGTTTCGTGGGCGGTCCGGGCATCGTTTCGACGCTCGGAGAACCGGAAATCCACCGACGCCTCGAGCAGCCCGGTGCGCGTGTCGTCGAACCCTGCCTCCCACGCGGCGAGCGCGTCGGATATCGACTGGGAGGCGTCGCCGAAGATGACGACGGCGTCCGGGTGGTAGGTCGCGGCGTATCCGTCGAAGTCTCCGGACTCGACCGTGCGAGACACGTGTGCCCAGAACGCGTCGAGTTCTGCGATGACCTGAGCGGACAGAGCAGAGGAATGGCCGAGCACGAGAAGAGCCCCGGCGGCGACGAGGAATGCGCGCAGGAGAGCTCTCATGGGGTCTGCTCCTGAGAAGGTGACGGTCCGTGAGTGAGTCCGGCAGAATAGGGTCCCGGCCACCGGATCGGCCACCGACGAAGCTGTCTATCCGCAGTATGTCGGACCCGGTACTCTTACGCGATCCGACCGGACACACACCGCGAGGCACAGCGTTTGATGCAAGTCGAGGCCAACGGATGACGGATGTCGTGCTTCGCGCGCGATCGGGGCGTGTCGTCACGCTGACGCTCCATCGGCCCGAACGTCTGAATGCGGTCAGCCTTCCACTCTACGAGGCCCTGATCGGGCTGCTCGAGGAAGCCGATGCGGATTCGGAGGTCCGCTGCGTCGTGATGACAGGCGCGGGCCGAGCCTTCTGCGCCGGTGCGGACCTCAAGGCGCACGCTGACGGTCCGCCGGACGCGGATGAGCGCGCCCGGTATATCGATGCGGCGCAGCGGGTGAATGCCCTGCTGCAATCGATGTCGACGCCGGTCGTGGCCGCAGTGAATGGTCATGCGATCGGGGGTGGTCTCGAACTCGCGCTCTCCGCCGATTTCCTGATCGTCGCGGAGGATGCGAAGCTGCGTCTTCCGGAGGTGGCCCTGGCCACCTTCATCGGGGGCGGGGCCGCGTACACGCTCGCGGAGCGGGTCGGAGTTCTGAAAGCGCGTGAGCTGATCTACTTCGGCTCCTTCTTCTCGGGGGAGGATGCCGTCCGCTGGGGGATCGCGAACCGGGCCGCTCCTGCAGAGCGGGTGCTCCCGCTCGCCGTCGAGTGGGCAGAGCGACTCGCCGCACTCGCTCCTCTCTCGCTCTCGGCGGCCAAGCGTCTGATCGGGCCGGCTGCGCACCGTTCACGGGCCGAGGTCATGGAAGCGGAGCGGGAGGCGCTGGATCGAATATTCGGATCGTCAGACTGGGCCGAGGGCATTGCGGCTTTTCACGAGGGGCGAGAGCCCGAGTACCGGGGAGCGTAGCGGCATCCTGTGACAGACACGCTGTCGGGGGGGGGGGGGGCCCCGCGCCACCACCCCACCGGGGGGGGGGGCCCCGCACCCCCACCGCACGGCCCCCCCCACAAACAACACCGGCCCCCCCCCCCCCCACCCGGG
>JAYOKZ010000001.1:243525-244918 GCA_038120095.1 Gemmatimonadales bacterium | reverse complement strand
CGCCGTCGTGGGGGCGAGCACCGATCCACGGAAACGGGGCCACCAGATTCTCCTCGCGCTGCGCGGGTCCGGCTATGCGGGTGACGTCTATCCGGTGAATCCGCGAGGAGGGTATATCGCCGACTTCGAGGTCCTCGAGTCGATCGAGGCCCTTCCTCATGGAGTCGACCTCGCGGTCCTGTGTACGCCTGCTGCGAGTGCGCCTGAGCTGGTTCGTGCGTGTGGATTGCGCGGCGTGGGCGGAGCCCTCGTGCTCGCCGTCGGGTTTGGCGAGTCCGGTGATGCAGGGGCAGCGCTGGAAGCGGATCTGGCTCGCGCCGGATCCGAGGCAGGCGTGCGCATCATCGGGCCGAACACGTCGGGCCTCCTCAACATGGCCTCGGGGCTGAATGTGGTGGGCGCCCGAGGTGTTCGAGCCGGTGGGCTCGCCCTCCTGCTGCAGTCGGGTAACGTCGCACTCGCGCTGATGACCGAGGTGACCGAGCGGTCGTGGGAGGGAGTCTCGATATACCTGGGGGTCGGGAACCAGGTCGATGTCGGATCGGCCGAGGCGCTCGATTACCTGGAGACGCACGCGGCGACATGCGCGGTGATCGCATACCTCGAGGCGGTTCCGGATGCGCGCGGATGGTTGGCGACGGCCGCTCGGGTGGGCCGTTCGAAGCCCGTGGTCGTGATCAAGAGCGGCAGGACGGACGAGGGGTCCGCGGCGGCGCGGTCGCATACGGGATCCATTGCGGGGCCGTATGATCGTATGGCGGCGGCGCTGAAGCAGGCGGGCGTCGTGGAGGTTACGCGGACGGACGAGTTGCTTCACGTTGCAGAGACTCTGGGCCATCAGCCCACGGGCAGCACGGGCTCCGGTATCGCGATTCTGTCTGACGGAGGAGGACACGGAGCGCTCGTTGCGGATCAGCTGGCCGAGGCGGGGGCACGAGCCGCGCGCCTGTCGGACGAGACCCGCATTCGACTTGCGACCTTGCTCGGACCGGCTGCGGCGACCGCGAATCCGGTCGATCTCGCTGGAGCCTCCGACGCCGACCCGATGGCTTTCGCGAGGGCGATCGAGATTCTCCTGGACGATCCGGGGGTCGGGATCGTTCTCGTCGTCGGCCTGTTCGGAGGATACGGTGTCCGGTTCTCCGAGACCCTGGTCGAAGCCGAAACGGCCGCTGCCCGGGCGATGGCCGCGCTCGCATCCTCTGCAAACGTGGGGCTCATCGTCCACACGATGTATGCGGCGCATCGGACGGAGCCGCTCGCGGTGCTCGGCCAGTCCGGCGTTCCCGTGGTCGCGTCTCTGGACGTTGCGACACGATGCGCCATCGAACTGCAGCGCCGGGCGCAGGTGCTCGAGTCCGAGATCTGGGACCCGAATGCGGTCGCCGTCGGA
>JAYOKZ010000001.1:194306-243515 GCA_038120095.1 Gemmatimonadales bacterium | reverse complement strand
CGGAGTCCCGGACCCGGGCGCGGCCGAGGTCATCGCCCGGGCTCGCAGGGAAGGACGAACGGTGCTCGACGAGGTCGAGGCTCGGCAGGTGCTTGAGGCGTACGGGCTGACCTTCGCGCCGCACCGGGAGGCTTGGTCCGCGGAGCAGGCACGGCAGGCGGCTCGGGAGCTCGAGGGGCCGCTCGTGCTCAAACTGATCTCGCACACGATCGTTCATAAGTCGGACGCAGGGGGGGTGCTGCTGCACGTCGAGAGCGCGGATGCCGGCGCGGCATTCGAGCAACTCGCAGCGCAGGTGTCGGCCTGGCGAGCCCTTCATGGGGCTGCGGACGAACCGCTTCGTGCCATGGTCTCCTCAATGCTGCCCTCACCGCGTGCGGAATTGCTCGTCGGAGGTACGCGCGACCCGGAGCTGGGTCCGGTCCTTACCGTCGGCGCCGGAGGTATCTGGGTCGAGGCCATCGGGGATGTTGCCCACCGCGTGCTTCCGGTCTCGGACCACGTCCTGGAGGAGATGTACGCGGACCTGCGGATTGCGGCGATTCTGTCCGCAGGGCGGGGGCTGCCCGAGGTCGAGCGCGCGGCTCTGGTTCGGGCGTCCCGGGCCGTGGCCTGCGTCCTCGAGGCGCACCCTGACGTCGTCGAAGTGGAGATGAATCCGATCTTCGTCTACGATTCGGACGCGGTTCCGGTCGATGCACGCATTCTGCTCCGCAGCTGATCACGATCGATTCTGATTCCTGCCCCGACGGGATGGTCGTCGTCGATCGACCGATCGGCTCGCTCGCCCGGGACGGCTCCGACCGGGGCATCTTCGGGACTCGTGGGTACGGCTTGTGACACGTACCCCCCGGGCCTAGCGTCCTGCCGGCAGCTTGTGGCGTCGGCCCGGACGAGCCTGGACCCGGGGGATGTGCGCCTCCACCCACGAAACCCTCCCGATTCCATGGTATCCGAGATCTTCGACGCGTCTGAGTGGCGCGAGGTCCCCGGCTTTCAGGACCTGACCGACATCACGTACCACCGCTCGCAGGATGAGAAGACCGTCCGGATCGCATTCGATCGGGCCGACTGCCGAAACGCCTTCCGGCCCCGGACGGTCGATGAGTTGTACCGAACGCTGGAGCACGCGAGGACGTCGTCGAGCGTGGGCTGCGTGCTCCTGACAGGGAACGGACCGTCACCGAAGGATGGTGGCTGGGCCTTCTCCTCCGGGGGTGACCAGCGGATTCGTGGTGCGGACGGTTACAAGTACGAGGCCGGAGAGGGCGAGGTCGATCCAGCCCGGCTGGGACGGCTGCACATCCTCGAGGTTCAGCGTCTCATCCGCTTCATGCCGAAGGTCGTCATCGCGGTGGTTCCGGGCTGGGCGGCGGGTGGAGGGCACAGCCTGCACGTCGTCTGCGACTTGACGCTGGCCAGCCGGGAGCACGCCCGCTTCAAGCAGACGGACCCGGACGTCGCCAGTTTCGACAGCGGGTATGGCTCGGCCTACCTCGCCAGGATGGTTGGCCAGAAGCGTGCTCGGGAGATTTTCTTCCTCGGGTTCGACTACTCGGCTGACGAGGCGCTCGCGATGGGGATGGTGAACGCCTCGATTCCGCATGCGGAACTCGAAGCGACCGCGCTGAGCTGGGCGCGGACGATCAACGAAAAGAGCCCGACTGCGATGCGGATGCTCAAATACGGCTTCAATCTGATCGATGATGGCCTCGTCGGTCAGCAGATGTTTGCCGGCGAAGCGACACGCCTGGCCTACGGAACCGAGGAAGCTCGGGAGGGTCGCGATGCGTTCGTCGAGAAGAGGGACAAGGACTTCTCGCGATTCCCCTGGCACTACTGAGATCCAGCCGGTCCGTCCGCGACGATCAGGGTCGGTCAGGCATCATCCACTCATCGCATCGACGCTGCGATAGGCGTCGATCACCGCGCGCTCGCCCTCTGCACCCGGGTGCGCGTTCCCGTGCTCCATCCCCAGAATGCCCCGGAAGCCGCGGTCCCAGATGTGCTGGAAGACGTTCCCATAGTTGATCTCTCCCGTGGTCGGCTCCCTGCGTCCGGGATTGTCGCCGATCTGGAAGTACGCGATCTCGTCCCAAGCCGCATCGAGGTTCGGGATGAGGTTCCCCTCGGTGATCTGCTGGTGGTAGAGGTCGTCGAGGATCTTGCAGGCCGGGCTGTCCACGGCACGGCAGATCTGATAGGCCTGCGGTATTTCCGTGAGGAAGAGACCCGGGTGGTCGCGCGGATTCAGTGGCTCGAGCACCATGACCAACCCGTGCGGTTCCAGGATCGCGGACGCCTGGCGCAGACTTTCGACCACGTTCGCCGTCTGATAATCGAGGTGCAGACGCAGGTCGACATGTCCGGGGACGACGGTCATCCACGTGGCGTTGACCCGGCGCGCCACCTCGACCGATTCCCGGATCTCCGTGAGAAACTCTTCCCGCTTGTCGGGATCGCCACTGGCGAGGTTCGGTTCGCGCCAGTGGATCGTGTGCGCCACAAAGACTCCCATGCGCATCCCGAGCCGACCCATTTCCGTAGCGATTCGCTCCTGTTCTGCCACGGAACGGCCCTTCATGCCGTTGTCCTCGAGCGATCGGAAGCCCTGATCGGCCATGAAGTGCAGCTGTGACACGAGGTCGTCGCCGGCGCTGTTGTTGAACATTCCGAAGTGCGGCGCGAAGTCACACCGGAACGGCTCGGCGGCCGCCGGGGAATGTGCGGTTTCACGACCGAGCGCGACGTGGGGTCGCAGGATACTCTCGGAGAGGAAGGCGCCGCCGGCTCCGGCTGCTGCCGTGGCGAGGAAGTTTCGTCGCTTCATGGAAGGTGGCTCATCGGTGAGGGGGCGACCCCGCCTGGTCTGCCCCAGTCTGCATGGGAAGGGAGCCGGCCGTCCACTCGGGATTGCCACGAGATCGGGCCCAGACGCCGCTGATTCGGTCGACGAGCCGCCTCCCATCGGAGGGACTCATGATCGTCAGGACGGACGCCAGCACGTCGGCGGCGGTCGCGAGAGGCGCGACGACTGTGACGGTAGGTGCGTCGATCACCCCGAGCCCGGTTCGCGGATCGACGATGTGCGCGTACCGGACACCATCCACGGTCACGTGCCGCTCGATGTCTCCGGATGTGGCGACGGCAGCGTTGGCGATCCGGAGCGAGTCTCCCCCCGGAAGAGTCACGAGCCACCCCGGAGAGGACGGAGGCGCCGCGCTGGTGACGATGTCTCCGCCGGCGTCCACGAGCGCCGCGCTGATACCGTGCCGGGTCAGGATGCCGAGCATGGCGTCGGCAGCGAAGCCTTTCGCGATACCGCCGAGATCGAGGGCCATTCCGGACCGTTCGAACGCTGCGCAGGGCTCGACCGGATCGACGGTCAGGCCGTCATGGCCGACAGCGCCGCGCGCTGCATGAAGTCGCTCGGGCGGGGGAAGCTGGCCTCGGCGAGAGGACCAGCGCCAAAGTCGGCTCATGGGCCCGACGGTGACGTCGAAGAGGCCACCGGTTCGCTCGGACCAGCCCTGGGCCTCGAGAAGCAGCGCCCACAACTCTGGAGAGATGACCGCGCAGCCGTTCGACTCCGAACGGGTCACGAGCCGGCTGACTTCGCTGTCCGGACGATAATCGGAGAAGAGGGAGTCGAGCCGCGCCGCATGGGAAAAGGCCTCGTTGGCGGCCGCGCGGGCGCGATCCTCCGCATCTGCGTAGGCGATGATCCGGAAGGTCGTTCCCATGTGAACCGATTCGAAGGCGTAGCGCTCTTGCGCGGACAATTCCTGTGCCACGCACGGCGCGCTCCCCATGCACAGGAGTGCGCCGGGGATCATGACGAGTCCCCGTCCGAACCTCATGGGGCCGTGAGAGCCCCGGAGTGAGGAACGCTCAAAGAACTCGAGTGTGCCCCGGCACGGGGATGGCGTAGCGTCCCTCTGAATCCGGGAGGACCGGGGGAGGCGCGTCCCACGCGTATCGCTCCGGCATCAGACTGAGGTCGGAGGCCATCGCTTCGTCCCACTCCACGACGCGACCCGAGTACGTCGCCATGCGACCGAGGATCGATGTCATCGTCGCGATCGCACCGTTTTCTCCGTCGGTGTACTGGAAGCGACCGGCCGCCACGGCCGCGAACAACTCGTCGTGTTCGACCTGATAGGGGTTGGCGTCTTCGGCGTCGTCGTGCTCGAAGAGCGTGTGTCCGGACGCCGAGACGATGCGGCCGGGCTCGGGTGCACTCCCGTTCGAACCGGTGAACGCCTCCGACACCCGGTTCATGCAGTCGGGCATGTGCCGGCACTGACTGAGCACCGTGGCGCCCGAATCGTACGTGAACTCGACGAAATGGTGGTCGAAGATCTCACCATGCTCGAGCCCATCCCGGACTTCACGCCCGCCCTGTCCCTGCGCCCTCGCCGGGGGGCCGCCGAGGACCCAGTTGGCGACGTCGATGTTGTGAATGTGCTGCTCGACAATGTGGTCACCGCACAGCCAGTTGAAGTAATACCAGTTGCGCATCTGGTACTCCATCTCCGTCTGGCCCGGCTGCCGTTCCCTCACCCACACCCCGCCGCTGTTCCAGTAGACTCGGCCCAGTGTGATGTCGCCGATCATGCCGGCGTGCATCCGGTCGACCCATTCCTTGTAGATGGTCTGGTAATGGCGCTGCAGTCCGACCACGACGTTGAGGCCGTCTGCCCTGGCTTTTGCGGCACTCTCCAGCACGCGTCGTACGCCCGGGGAATCCGTTGCGACGGGCTTCTCCATGAACACGTGTTTGCCCGCGTTGACGGCAGCCTCGAAGTGGATCGGTCGAAAACCCGGTGGTGTGGCGAGAATGATCACGTCGGCGTGCGGGATCACCTGCTCGAAGGCGTCGAAGCCCGAATACCGGCGCTCGGGCGGCACATTGATGCGCGGAGTGAGGTCCAGATCCTCGAAGTTCGTCAGCGCCTGGTAGCTATTCTCCACGTTGTCCGCGAACGCATCACCCATCGCGACGAGCTGTACGTCCTGGTCCGTACTCAGCGCCTGCACGGCCGCGCCCGTCCCGCGCCCACCGCAGCCGATGAGTCCGACGCGTATCGGGTCCATGCCCGATGGCTGTGCCCGCGCGAATCGGGGCTGCCCGACAAACGAGAGCCCTCCGAGAGTGGCAGTCGTGGTTCGAACGAAGTCTCGTCGGTCCATGCTTTCTCCAGCGATCGATTCGGGTAGTTCGTAGTTTCAGTTCGCGCCGAGGATCTCGTCCCAGTACGCCGTGATGTCAGCCGTCGACCATTCGCCCTCGGGACTCACGAGGCGTATGCCGACGTGCGGCGAATCCGTGTTCCACCACCGACTCTTCGGTACCTGTGGATCCCTGCGTTTCCACGCCGGGGTCTCCTCGAATCGGTCGGCACAACGCAGCTGATGCAAGTCGTCATCGAACGCGCCACCCCGGACGACCCCCCGACCGCGGACGGAGGTGCTCGGCTCCCGCTCCGATATGGACGTGTCCGAGAGGGAGGCGTAGAGGCTCGCCTCGTAGGGGTGGAGGGTCCACTCGGCGGCATTTCCCTGCAGGTCGTGGACGCCCCACGCGTTTGGAGTCTTCGTCCCCACGTCCCGAAGTGATCCGTCGCTGTTCGGGCCGAACCACGCTCGGTCCGACATAGCGGTTTGGATCGCCTCCGTCTCGTTCGCCGACATCGCACCGAGGCCGAAGGCGTCGTCGTGCCCGGCCCGGCATGCATATTCCCACTCGATCTCCGTCGGGAGACGGTACAGTCGGCCTGTCTTCTCGGAGAGCCATCGAGCGAAATGCAGGGCAGCGGTCCGGGTCATGCCGGTCGCTGGCCTGCCGGTGCCACCCATTCCATGGGCCGGATCCTCATAGGGAGGGCTCGGACGCGAGATCGCGTCGGCATCGAAGGGGAGGGCAGGATCGGCCCTGACGTTGTCGTCCAGGCGTCGGTCCCGGAAAGCGGAAAACACCTCATGGGTGACTTCCGTGGTGCTCATCCAGAAGGCTTCGACCGTCAGAGCACGCTGGGGGCCTTCGTCGTCGTCACGCCCCGGCTCTCCCGTCGGACTGCCCAAGGCGAACGAACCGCCGGGCAGCAGAACGATGTCGAAGGACACGGATGTGCCCGGGATCTCCTGCGTCTCGGGCTTGCCGCCCCGGATCGCCTGCGCGTCCGACCCGGGCGGGAGGGCGCCGACCATGACGAGTCCGAACAGCACGATGTGCCCGAGGGGGGAAGCGTGTCGGGTCGGCGGTGGCTTGGTCGACATGACGGGGAATCGACCCGGTCCGATGCGGGGACGCAATGGAATCGGGATGACTCGCCTCCGCCTCGAGTGCCTGTATGTTCGGATCCGGGACCCGACATGGAGGACGCGTGACGATGGGGAAACGAGACAGGACTCTGACGACATGGCTCGGGGTGCGAGTTGCTGCCGCGTGTCTCCTGTTCGGTACGCTCGGGGCGTGCACCGAGCAGTCGTCGTCACGGCCAAACATCCTTCTGGTCTTCACCGATGATCACGCGGCGCATGCTGTATCGGCCTACGGGTCGGTGATCAACGAGACGCCGAACATCGATCGACTGGCGGCCGAGGGGATGCTGTTCGAAAACGCGTTCGTCACCAACTCGATCTGCGCTCCGAGCCGAGCCACGATCCTGACCGGTCAGTACGGGCACCTGAACGGAGTGCCGACCAACTACGATACGCTGCACGCGACGACGCTGACGTTTCCGAAGCTTCTGCGGGAGGCCGGCTACCAGACGGCGCTGATCGGGAAGTGGCACCTCAAGGTGGCTCCGGAGGGCTTCGACCACTTCGAAGTGCTTCGTGGTCAGGGACCCTACTACAACCCGGTCCTGTTCTCCGCCGACGACAGCGTCGCCTACGAGGGCTACACGACGGACATCATCACCGATCGCACACTTCGCTGGATGCGGGAGGAGCGCGAAGGAGACCGTCCGTTCCTGCTCATGTACCAGCACAAGGCGCCGCATCGCGAATGGGCGCCGGGGCCGGAACAGCTGGATCTCTTCGTGAACGAGGAGATCCCGGAGCCGAGCACGCTGTTCGACGACGCCTCCGGTCGTACGTCCGCGGCACTGACGCAGGAAATGACCATCGCCGAGCACATGAGCCCGCGGGACATGAAGTTCGTGGCGCCGGCGAACCTCACACCGGGACAGCTCGCAACCTGGGACGCGGCATACGGTCCGAGGAACGCGGCCTTCGAGGCGGCAGGGCTCGAAGGTGACGAGCGGACTTCATGGCAATACCAGCGGTATATCAAGGACTACCTTCGGTCCATCGCCTCGGTCGACGAGAACCTCGGTCGCGTCCTCGACTATCTCGATGTCGAGGGTCTCACGGATAACACCGTGGTCGTCTACCTGTCGGATCAGGGCTTCTTCCTGGGCGATCACGGGTGGTACGACAAGCGGTGGATGTACGAGGAATCGCTGAGGACGCCCCTGATCGTCCGGTGGCCGGCCTCGGTGAGTGCGGGCGTTCGCAACGATGCGCTGGTTCAGAATCTCGATATCGCAGAGACCTTCCTGGATCTCGCCGGCGTCGCGATTCCCGAGTCGATGCAGGGTTCGAGCCTGGTGCCGCTTCTTCGGGGGGAGACGCCGCCCGACTGGCGGGATGCCATCTACTATCAGTACTTCGAGTACCCTGGCCCGCACATGGTGCGCAGGCACTACGGGATCCGCACCGGGACTCACAAGCTGATCCACTACTATGAGATCGACGAGTGGGAGCTCTTCGATCTGGAGGCGGATCCCGACGAGCTCCGCAGTGTCTTCGGGTCGCCGGAGTACGCATCGGTTCAGGCTCGTCTGACGACGCGACTGGACTCGATGCGCGTGCACTTCGGCGTTCCGGCGGAAGACCCGGTGCCGTACCAGCGGTGACGGTACGTGTGCCTGTGGGTTCGAACACCTTGCCGTCGAGGCGAACGTTCCTCGCGCGAACGGGTTCGGCAGGGCTCGTCCTGGCGGCACCGGGTTGGCTGAGCGGGTGCCTTGCCCGCACTCGCCCCACGAACGTCGTCGTGATCTTCGCCGACGATCAGGGATACGCCGATGTCGGCTCCTTCGGGGCGGTCGGCTTCACCACGCCGCACCTCGATCGGCTTGCTGAAGAGGGGATGCGGTTCACTGATTTCCATGCCTCCGAAGGTGTGTGCTCTGCGTCGAGAGCGTCGCTGCTGACCGGTTGTTACGCACCGCGTGTGTCGATCTTCGGAGCGCTGACGCCTGCAGCCCAGGTCGGTCTGAATCCGGACGAGGTGACGATCGCGGAACTCCTGAAGTCGCGGGGCTATGCCACGTCGGCCGTCGGCAAGTGGCATCTGGGACACCTCCCGGAGTTCCTGCCTCTGCAGCATGGCTTCGACGAGTACTTCGGGCTGCCGTATTCGAACGATATGTGGCCGGTCGACTTCGATGGGGTTGCCGTGACGGAGGGCAGCCTGAGCGGGTATCCACCTTTACCGCTCATCGAAGGAAATCAGACGATCGAGACGGTCGACGAGCTGTCGGACCAGGACCGACTCACGGTCCGCTATACGGAACGCGCCGTCGACTTCATCGATCGGAACGGTGACCGCCCATTCTTTCTCTACCTCGCCCACTCGATGCCCCATGTCCCTCTGGGCGTGTCCGAGAGATTCCGGGGCTCGAGCGACCAGGGCCTGTACGGCGACGTAATGCAGGAGATGGACTGGTCGACCGGGCAGGTTCTCGAGGCACTCGATCGAAACGGTGTGACGGACGATACGCTGGTCGTCTTCACGAGTGATAACGGGCCGTGGCTGAACTTCGGGAACCACGCGGGCTCGGTCGGCCCGCTTCGCGAGGGAAAGGGAACGGCCTTCGAGGGTGGCCCCCGAGTCCCGGCGATCATGCGGTGGCCCGGGCGGATCCCTCCGGGGAGCGTGTGCGACAGGCTGGCTTCGACGGTCGACGTGCTTCCCACCGTGGCAGCGATCACGGGCGCGCCTCTTCCCGATCAGCCCATCGACGGCGTAAGCCTGCTGCCCCTGCTCCTGGGGGAGGAGGAAGCCGAGCCCCGGACCGACTTCCTCTACTACTATACCGGGGAGTTGAGAGCCGTCCGGGAAGGGAAGTGGAAGCGCGTCTTCGAGCATCGGACCCGGTCGTACGTCGGTGTCGAGCCCGGCATGGACGGCCACCCCGGCCCGTACGCCTTTCCGACCGTCGAGGCCGCGCTCTACGACCTCGAATTCGACGTGGGTGAGGCGGTGGATGTGTCCGGAGATCATCCGGATGTGGTGCGCCGACTCGATGCCCTGGCCGAGGAGGCCCGCCGGATGCTCGGTGACCGACTCACACAGCGTGAGGGGAGCGAGGTACGCCCGCCGGGTCGGCACGGACTCGGACGGGGTGATTCGGTCCGGCATGACGGGGTCGGTGCTACGGTCGTGGGCGCATCACCAACCGACCCCCGCTATCCCGGTGCCGGCCCCGGCGCCCTCCTGGATGGCCGGCTGGGTTCAGGTGACTTCAGGGATGGGCGATGGCTCGCCTACGACGGGGTCGCCTTCGAGGCGACGGTCGAGCTGCCCGCTGCGATGCGCCTGTCGAGTGTCGGACTCGATTGCCTTCAGAATCAGGCCGCGTGGATCTTCCTGCCGAGCCGCGTTGCGTTTGCGGTATCCGAGGATGGAGAGCGGTGGAGGGATCTCGAGGTCGTGGAGCGGACCCCGAGCCCCGACGGTGACGTGCGCGCAGAAGTTCTTTCCACATACGTCGGAGGTGATGCGGTCCGCTACATCCGCGTTCACGCGAGTGGTCACGAGGCCCTGCCGTCGTGGCATCCGGGCTCGGGGATCAGTGGCTGGATGTTCATCGACGAGCTGGTCGTGCGGGCCTGATGGGTACGTGGGTCGCACCGGTCGTTGCGGGTCCCCTGCGTCGCGTCGTCTCCCGACCTTGGCGATCAATGGCGTTCCCGTCGAAGACCTGCGCTTTCCCCGCCCCCGGTCATGCTTCATGATGTGACGGGAATGCACGTTCGATCTGCCTCACTCACTCTTTCCCAACCCGAACCATGGTCAGTGCCGTCGTCCTCATCGAAGCTGAAGCAGACAAGATTCAGGACCTCGCCCGGCAACTCGTCGAGATCGATGGGGTTCCGGAGGTCTTCTCCGTCGCGGGTCGGTACGACCTGGTTGCGATCCTTCGGGTTCGGGAGAACCAGGATGTCGCCGATATCGTAAGCGGCAAGATCCGGCACCTGGACGGGGTCGCGAGCACGGAGACGCTGATCGCGTTTCGGGTGTACTCGCGAGAGGAGATCGAGGGGATGTTTGCTCCGTGATCCCGAGGCGCGCATCGGATCTTCCGGTCTGGTACAACGCGGTCGACATACTCGAGCGAAATCTCGAGGACCGGGCCGACTCTCCAGCGCTCATCACTGCAGAGCGTGAGCTGACCTTTCGGGAGGTTTCCGCCGAGGTGAATCGCGCGGGTAACGCGTTGAAGTCACTCGGTGTGCGACCGGGTGATCGTGTTGCGATCCTCTGCCTCGATTGCGCCGAGTGGGCGATTTCGTTCTTCGCCTGCCTGAAGGTCGGGGCAGTCGCCGTTGGCATGAATACGCTGCTGACGGCTCGTGAACTTCGACACATCCTGATCGATTCGGACGCACGTCTCCTCCTCGTGCATAGCTCGTTGCGCGGTGTCGCGGGTGAGGCAATGAACGACGAGACGCGCGTGGAGCACGTCGTGGTCGTCGGGGGCGACGGGACGGTGGAGGATGGGCTTTCCTACGAGCGATGGATCGAAGGGGAGAGCGAGGAGCTTTCGGTGGAGCGCGTACACCGTGACGACTTCGGGACTCTCAACTATTCGAGCGGCACGACCGGCCAACCGAAGGGCATCTATCATGCCCACCGTGATTATGCGCTGACCGCGCAGTTGTGGGGTGCAGATGTGCTTGGCCTCACGGCAGAGGATCGAACGTTTTCCGTCGCCAAGCTGTTCTTCACGTTCGGACTCGGTGGAAATCTCCTGTTCCCGTGGTGGGTGGGGGCGTCCGTCGTCCTCTATGGGGGCAGTCCCCGTCAGGCGGCTGACGTCCTCACCGTGATCGATCGGTTCAAGCCAACGATCCTCTACAACGCACCGACCGGCTATGCCTCGATTCTGGCCATCGACGATTTCACGGATCGCTACGATCTGTCGTCGCTCCGGCTCGGTGTTTCCGCGGGCGAAGCGTTGCCTGCGCCAGTGTGGCAGGGCTTCCATGCGCGTACCGGACTGGAGATCATCGACGGAATCGGCTCGACCGAAAATTTCCACATCTTCATCTCGAACCGGCCGGGCGACATCCGACCGGGCAGCAGTGGGAAGCCCGTGCCGGGGTACGAGTGCCGGATCGTGGATGACGAGGGTCTCCTCGTCCCCCCGGGTGAGGTCGGCACCCTCCAGATCAAGGGAGAAACGGCGGCGCTCTTCTATCTGCACCAGGCCGAGCGCTCACGGGACGTCTTCAAGGGCGAGTGGCTGGACACGGGTGACAAGTACTACGAAGACGAGGACGGGTATTTCTGGCACGCGGGCCGTAGCGACGACATGCTCAAGGTCGGAGGCATCTGGGTGTCGCCCGTAGAGGTCGAGAGCACCCTGATCGAACACGATGCAGTGCTCGAGTGCGCCGTGGTCGGCGCGGAAGACAACGCGGGTCTGGTGAAGCCGAGGGCGTACGTCGTGCTGAACGAGCCGGGCGATGCCGGAGATGACATGGTGCAGCGGCTGGTCGAACACTGTGTCGATCGGATGGCGGCGTACAAGCGCCCCCGCTGGATCGAGTTCGTGGACCAGCTCCCGAAGACCGCGACCGGCAAGATTCAGCGTTTCCGACTGCGGTAGGGGATCGCGGGGAGGGCGGGAAAGGCCGCAACGTGGTGGACCGCACCTCGGCGGATTCCGGCCGTGCGGGATCCATGACCCTCAGGAAGTCGGGCACCAGGCCCGACAACTCGCCGCGGGCACGGTGAGTCGATCGCCTATCTCGGGTTCTCGGGTGCCATGTCATCCAGTCGAGTCAGCACACTCTCCGGAATCCCGGTGGCTGAAGCCCCGAGTCTGTGCCAGACCAGCCGTCGCTCCCGGTCGAGCAGGGCGAGGTGGGGCAGGCCCGTGGCCGGTATCCAGAACGCGTCTTCGAGGGCTCCGTCGATTTCCTGAACGGTCGGGTACGCCGCGCCCTGCTCCTCCATCCATCGAAGTGCGTTGGATGGGCTGTCGTCGATCAGAACCCCCAGAACCACGATTCGATCACCGTACCGCTCCGCGACGTCGCTCACGTGCCCGTGCTGCTCGAGACACGGTGGACACCAGGAGGCCCAGAAATCGATCAGCACCGGACGGCCTTCGAGGTCGGACAATCGGATGCGGTCGCCCCTCGACCAGCCCGATCGTGTCGCGTCAATCACCTCCATCGTCGAGTCGGGGACGCGATCGCCCGGGCGGGGCGGCTGTTCGGGGGTGCACGCGGCGCTGGCGCATACCGTCGCGAGAAGCAGGATCGCGAGCGGATGGACCGGGTGACGGGTCGAGGTCATGAGGTTCCGGACGTCGGAAACGCGACTCTGCCACCCATATCGGCTCCTCTCGTTGATGTCCGGACATGTCGTCGCTTATAGATAGCACCGAGCGATCATCTCGCGTTCCAGGCTGTGTGAACTTCCTCGATCCGCGTCCCCTGTCGTGAGATCCGCTGCCCGTCGAAGTTCCTACCTGATCCTTCACCCTGCCAACCGCGAGGACGGACATGCGCACGTCCCTCAGGTCCTTCATCCTGATCCTTCCCGCCGCCCTGTGGGCCGCGGCACCGGTCCTCGCGCAGGAGCCCAACTTCGGCCGGGCGGTCGATATGACCCCGGACGAACTCGTGATCGGTCAGCCGGTGAATTGGTACGGGCCCGGCACGGTCTATACCTACGGACGTTCGCCGGGAAGTGAGTGGGCCGAGGAGCAACGTCTGACTGCTCCCGACTCTTCGCGCATGGACGACTTCGGCCGCGCGGTCACCGTCGACGGGAACACGCTGGTCATCGGTGCACCCCGAAAGCATGACGGTGCGGGGGCGGTCTACGTCTTTACCCGTGGGCAGCGCAGCGATTCCTGGACGCAGGCATCCACGATCGCGCCTCCGCCCGGCAGTGGGGCGGCTGAGTTCGGGGCTGCGGTCCTGCTGTCGGGTGCGGAACTCCTGGTTGGCGCACCCGAGTCAGGTGGATCGGGCCGGGTTCATCGGTTCGTGAGGACGGACGGGGTATGGGCTCTCCAGGATGAACTGGCTCCCGGAGATCCATCGGGCGCTGCAGGGTTTGGAGCTGCGCTCGCGTGGGACGACGACCGCCTGCTGATCGGCGCTCCACGCTCGGATGAGGGTCGGGGTCGGGCCTATGCCGCGACACGCGGGGCTGACGGTGTGTGGGGCGCTCCGAGCCGGGTCCTGTTGCCGCCGGCCGCGACGAACGAACGTGCCGCGGCCGGAACCAGCCTGCTCCTGCGAGAGTCTCGGGCGTTTGTCGGGGCTCCCGGTGCTGCCGCGGTCGTGGCGCTCGGACTCGACGCAGCGGGAACCTGGTCGTGGTCGGACGTGCTGGAGCCTCCCATTGAGCCCGACGGATCCCAGTTCGGGTTCTCGATGGACCTGGTCGGGCAGGAGTTGTGGGTCGGTGCCCCGGGTTTCGATCGTCGGAATGGTCGGGTCTTCCGGTACGTCTACGCCGCCGATGCCCGTGAATGGGGCGTGCCCGAGCGCCTCGATCCGGACGATATCTCGGGGGCGTCATGGCCGCTCGGCTTCGGTTATGCAGTCGCGTCATCCGGGGATCGAGCCGTCGTGTCGATGCCCAGTCGTGACTTCGGGGAGGGGCGTGTCATGCCGCTTGCTCGTACCGGTGGAGACTGGACGGCTGACGATCTCCTCGAGGGGCAGATCTTTCGGATCGGGTCGGCATTGAACCCGGGTGATCGGTGCGACGACGGACGCATGACCGAATTTCCGTGCTCGAACATGGAACTGCTCGCTCACATGTCGGTGGATGATCTGGGCGGCGAACGCGGAGTCTGGGTGAATGACATCTGGGGATGGACGGACCGGGATACCGGTCGCCGCTATGCACTGATCGCTCGGCGGGATGGTGCATCCTTCGTCGACGTAACGAACTCCGCCGCTCCGAGACTCGTCGGGAACCTGCCGAGGACCGTCGGGTCGCCACCCTCGGTCTGGCGCGACATCAAGGTGATCGACAACTACGCGTACATCGTCTCGGACGGGGCCAGGGCGCATGGCATGCAGGTCTTCGACCTGACGAGACTTCGCGCCGTGACCGGGGATCCGGTCGACTTCGAGCCGGACAACACCTACCGGGAGATCTTCAGCGCGCACAACGTCGTGGCCGATACTGCCTCGAAGTTCCTTTATATCGTGGCCGCCAATGGCGGAGGTCGCACGTGTGGAGGAGGACTTCACATGGTCGATGCCGGGGATCCTCTGAATCCCGTCTTCGCGGGCTGCTACCACGACACGGCAAGCCCGGGCGCGCGCGGGTATACGCATGACGCTCAGTGCCTCATCTATGAGGGCCCTGATGATCGCTACACCGGTCGGCAGATCTGTGTCGGCTCCAACGAGTCCGAGATCAACATCGCTGACGTGACCGACAAGGCGAATGCGGTCACGGTTGCCCGGATGAGCTATCCCAACGTTGCCTACGCGCACCAGGGGTGGTTCGATGAGGAACAGCGCTACTTCTACATGAATGACGAGCTCGATGAACTGGCGGGCAACGTCAGCGGGACGAGGACCATCGTGTGGGACCTGACGGAACTGGATGATCCGGTGGTGGCCAACGAGTACATCGGTCCCGTGCCTGCATCTGATCACAACCTCTATGTGGTCGGGAACCGCATGTATCAGTCGAACTACGGGAGCGGCCTGCGGGTGCTCGACATCAGCGACCGAGCGAGCCCGCGTGAAATCGCGTTCTTCGACAGCGCCCCCTACAACGAGAACGCACCCGGGCACAGCTCGTCGGAGAGTGGTGCGTGGAGCAACTACCCGTTCTTCGAGGATGGCCTCGTCATCTTCACGAGTGTCCGCGAGGGACTCTTCATCATGCGGGTGAGGCCGCCGGTGAGCTGATTTCGAAGCCGTGTTCCAGGTGTCGACTCACGAGGCGGCCTCAGAGTGATCCGGCCATCTCCACGAGGTTTGCGCCGGATGAGCGCATGCGGAAGCCGAGGAAGGCCAGCACCCCGGCGAGGACGTGGACTCCGATGCCGACGGGGGTCGACCAGCTGTAGAGGAAGATGCCACCGACTGCGAGGAGGCCTGCCAGTCCAAACAGTCCGGCGCTCCAGCGGCGCACCATCGCCTGAACCTCCTGGGGGCTCTTTCCCGCCACCGCCTCCACGGCCTGCTTCTGACCCCACGATGCGTTGGCACCGAGCTGCGCCTTTGCCCGGCGCTTCTTGAGGTGCGCCGGTTCCTTGCCGGGCCGGAAGCCCTTCATCGACTGCTGGGGACCTCGCCGTTTCGCTGCCATGGAGTCAGGTCGGAATGGGTAGGATGCGAGAGAGGATAGAGGAAGGTAGCGGAGCTGGTTGTCAGGTCACGGGCCGCTGCGGCCGCACGATGAACAGGCCCTCGTTCATGCTCGAGACGACGATCATGCCACTGTCGAAGAAGGGCCATGCCGTCCATGCCCCGCCGCCGAACCCGGGCGGATTCTCGCCGTACGGTGTCGTGTCGAACCAGCCGATCTCCACCGGCCGCTCGGGGTCCGACACGTCCAGAACACGAAAGCCGGCCTGGTAGTTCGCGAGATACGCGCGGTTCCCCGAGATGTAGAGGTTATGGTCGGTGGCCCGATCGGGCCCCAGATGCTCACCGATCAGGATCGGGTCATCGAGCTCCGCCACATCGTAGATGAGCGTCCTCGTCCGGTCCGACGTGCCGACGATCTCGTCGAGCTCGTCGTTCACATAGAGATAGCGCTGATCCTCGGTCAGCCACCCCTGGTGGATATACGCCGTTCCCGGATGGCTCGCCGTGGATATGGGCTCCGGAGCGGTTTTGTTCGTGACGTCCACGATCCTCATCGCGGTCTCGTTCGCGGCGAAGCAGATCTGACGACCCTGATACGCCTCGTCCGGTCCCCGGTACACCGTGCACTGAGCGTCGTGGGTTCGCCCGGTCCAGATGAGCCCCTCCGTATCCGTGTAGCACGCGGCGAAGATGGGCTGCAGCGGGTCCCGGATGTCGATCATGTGCAGCCCGCCACCGCAGGACTGTCCTCCCGTGTTCGTCCCCACCGTGTACGCGAATCCTGATTCAGGATCGATCACGAGGTTGTGCGCGCTGGCAACTTCGTCGTATCGGGCATCCGGGGCGAAGGTGGCCGGTACCTCCGGTACGCTTCGCAAACGGGTAAGATCGAAGACGAGCAGGCCGTGCTCCCCGGCACCGTCCCCTGTCATGAACGCGTAATTCCGGTAGACCTTGATGTCACGGGCGTGGGACGCGTTCGCGGGCATGAGTCCGAGGAAGGTCGGATCTCCGGGGTTCGTGATATCCACGAAGGCAAGACCTGCGGTACGCCCGATGAGAACGTACTCGCGGTGAGTCTCCGGGTCCGCCCAACCCCAAACGTCGGTGACCCGCTCGCCGGGTTCTGCTCCGAGCGCCGAGAGCGGAAGGAATGACACGAGGTCGACCCCTTCGCATGCGTAACCGGCCGCCTGACCCTCCGAGCATGTTACGGGCTCTGGTCCTGACACCGTAGCAAGCTCTGCCGAGGGGTCGAGCCACACGGGAGGGTCTCCGGACCCCAGGTCCACGAACGCCGCCCGTCCGACTGCGCCGTAGGCGTCGGGAGCACCGATGACCACGGCGTCACCGCGAACGGAGAGGGATGAGCCGAAACCGGCACGCTCGAGGTCCGGCACGAGCGTTTGGGAGCCGACCCACGCTCCCGACACCATGCGTTCGAAGACGAACACCCGTCCGTTGCCTTCGTCTGCCTGCGGTGCTCCGACGACAAGGCGTGTGGAGTCCATGGCGAGGGCCGTGCCGAACCCGCGCGAGCTCGCCGCCCCCCGCTCAGGGGGCATCACGACACCCGAACGGGACCAGATGCCATCGCCTCCCGGTGCGAACCTGAGGACACGTTCCAGTCCGGGAGCTGAGGCAAACGCTTCGGAGCCGTCGTCCGAAAGTGCGACGGCCGACCCCAGGCCGGCATCCCGCTCGAGGGAATCGGTCGGGAACACGCTCGTGCTGACCCACCCGTCCTCACCCCGCTCGAACAGGTGAACCGCACCGCCGTGACCCTGGTCGGGGACACCGACCAGCAGATGCCGATCGCTCAGCGCGAGTGCCGTACCGGGACCTCCCGGCGAGCTGTCGTCGCCGCTGGCCAGGCGAACGGCAGATTCCACGACCCACGCCCCGGACTCCATTCGCAGGACGTGAACGAGGTCGTGGTCGATCGCACCGCCCGCCACGGCCAATCTTTCTCCGTCGGGTGAAAGCGCGACGGTGCGGGCGGGCGGACCCATGAGACGGTTCAGGGTGGGCATGTCGAGACCGGCGGATGGCAGCGATGCTGCTGTCGCTCCGACCGCGGGATCCACCGGAACCCTGTGACGCGGTGTCCACGTCGTCCCATCGCGTTGATACAGATGCCCCGCCTCCCGTCCGTCCGGATCTCCGCTCGCGAGCACAAGGAGGTCTCCGCCGTGGGTCAGCGACGGCAGCAGCGACTCGCCCGGATATCCGCCTTCGAGCTTGGCGAGGCGTGACGTTTGGGCCCAGGTGCCGTCGGCTCCCGGACGAAAGACGATCGCCGCGGCTGGCCCCAGGGCGGCCCCGGGCTTGAGAACGACGATCTCGGCCGGCCCGGTGATGGCGACCGCTGAACCGAAGCGGTCCTGGGCGGCTCCGGGTTGTGCGAGCACCGCCCATGCCGCGAGCACGAATCGGAAACCGACAGAACCCCGGAGACAGCCCGGGCGCGAGTGCGTCGGGCTCACCGGCCTACCCGTCGTCCCGGTGTCCACGGGGCCCCTGCATCGGCCAGCGCCTGTTCAACTGCTGCCATCTCCCGGTCGAGGAGTGATGCGAGTTCCGGCTGCAGGGAGGAGAATTCGCCTTCGGCGATCTGCAGGTTGTCGCGCATGGTGCCGGTGGGAGCCTGACGTGTGGCCCACGAAGATGCAGCCTGGCCTGCCCGGCCTGCGATCGAGGGTGACGTGGATTGATTCAGGCTACGTCGGACCGGGTCGCCGTTGAGCTGAATCCGCAGGGCATCGAGTCGCTCCGACAGGTCGTCGAGGTCGCCGTAGAGCGCCGGATCGGCGGATGGCGTTCGGTCGAGTGCCGCGCGCATGTACCGGATTCGCTCGAACGCCTGGGACAGCTCGGCCGCCGCGATGGAAATGCGACGCTGAAGCTCGGCGACCCTGAGGTGGAACGTTTCCACGGCCTGAAAATCCGTGCCGGCGGGAACTGTGGGGACGGGTCGAACCGTGAAGCTTTGCGCCTCTCCGACCTCGGTGATCTCACCGGAATCGATGACGACGAGTTGGGCCGAGTACCGCCCGGGAGCGGAAAGAGGGCCGGCAGGCTCGGTCACCCACGGGGGCCGGAAGGCCGGGTTCGCGAAGCTGACCGGATTCGGTGCGGGGTGACGAAGGTCCCAGGTCACGCGATGCACGCCTGCGCGCCCGGGGACCCCGACCCAGCGGATCGGTGTTCCCGCCTCGTCCGACACGCGCACCCGCACCATGGGGCCCGATTCATTTCGCTCGGATTGAAGGATGTCGTAGCCGGGGAAGGGTACGTCCCGGGATGAGCTGCGCAGGGCGCGCTCCTGTGCGGTACGCGTTTCCTCTGCCGTCTGGCGGAGCTCCGGTACGTGGACCGTAAACGTGGCCCCGAACGGAGGATTGTTCGCCGACCATGCCGTCGTGCCGAGCGTCGGGCGCCCCGTCGCCTGGTTCGTGAGTGACGGAATGAACGACCACGTGTCCCGCAGAGACATCACGCCTCCACTCTGCTCGAGAACGCCCTGAGCCAGCGCCCGGAGGGGCGCGTAGTCATCCAGAATCCAGATTCCGCGCCCGAACGTGCCACCGATGATGTCGTCGTCTCGCCGATGCAGCTGCACGTCGCGGAAGGCGATGGTCGGTGCCCCTGCGTTCAGGCGGTGCCAGTTCGTTCCTCCATTGAGTGTGAACCAGAGGGAAGTTTCGCCTGCGAGAATGAGCAGGTCCGGCACGACGTGGTCCTGCTGCATCGCCCAGACCAGCTCGCCGTCCGGAAGGTCTCCACGAATGGAGGTCCAGCTCCGACCGTGGTCGTCGCTACGGAATATGTACGGGGCGTAATCCCCCAGCTTATGGGCATCGGCGAGTGCGAAGACAGTGGCTGCGTCATGCTCCCCTGCGACGACCTTGTTGATGAAGGAGCGCTCCGGAACGCCCGGCAGGTTGCTGGTCCGTGTCCATCCGGCTCCACTGTCGGTCGTGCCGTGAATCAGCCCATCGTCTGAGCCGACGTAGATGGTTCCTGCTGCGACAGGCGATTCCGAGATGGTCGTCAACGTCGCGTACTTCGACATCGCCCCATTGTCGTGGAGTGCGTCGAGCTCCCAGACACGCCCCATGTACGGCAGGGAGTAGCGCTCCGTATCGGTGGTGAGGTCTCCTGAGATGGCGGTCCAGTTGTCCCCCCGGTCGTCGGATGCCCAGAGACGCTGGGACGCGTAGTAGATCCGGCTCGGATCATGCGGCGACACCAGAATCGGCGAGTCCCAGTTCCAACGTTCCGCCGGATCACCGGGCTCCGGCTGAGGACGGATCGCCGTGATCTCACCACTCACCCGGTCGACCCGCTGCAGATTTCCCTCCTGCGTCATCATGTACATCGTGTTCGCGTCGCTCGGATCGAAGGCGACTCCGTATCCGTCGGCGCCGAGGGGAAACAGCCAGTCCTCGTTTCGAACGCCCTCGGTGGTCTGCGTGCGGGCCGGTGCCCACAACGTTCCCAGATCCTGGGCCCCGGCCAGTAGTTCGTAGAATGGCTCGGAGTTGGACGCAGCCACCTTGTAGAACTGGGCGATGGGAAGGTTCGGGAAATGGCGCCACGTCGCGCCGCGATCAAACGTCTCATAGAGCCCGGCGTCCGTGCCTCCGAGCATGTGCAGCGGGTTGTCCGGGTCGATCCACAGCGCGTGGTTGTCCGAGTGCTTGTCTCGACCGGTCTCCAGATTGCCGAAGGTGGCTCCACCGTCGTAGGTGACCTGGAAGAAGACGTCCATCTGGATCACCACGTCCGCCTCGGTCGGAGAGGCTTCGATCTCCTGGTAGTAGTGTGGCCCCGTCCCTCCGGAGATGTACGTGTTGCGCTGCTCCCAGCTCTCGCCGCGATCGAGCGACCGATAGAAGCCTTCATCGCCGCCATTGGACTCGATGGTCGCGTACACGAGGTCAGGATCGGCCGGCGTCACGGCAAGTCCGATCTTGCCCAGGTCCCGCGTCGGCAGGCCCGTGGTCACCTCTCGCCACGTCCGTCCTCCGTCGTTCGACTTCCAGAGCCCGGTCCCAGGCCCCCCGCCCATGTACCCCCAGGTATGGCGCCGACGCTGGAACGCGGCTGCGTAGACCGTATTGGGATCGTCGGGCGCGAACTCGAGATCCGTGACGCCGGTGTGCTCGTCGATCGTCAGTGTGGCCGTCCAGCTTCGACCCCCGTCCTCGGACATGTAGACACCGCGCTCTCCTCCAGCGGACCAGAGTGGACCTTCTGACGCGACGAGCACCACGTCCGGATTTTCGGGGTGAATGAGGATCTTCCCGATATGCTCGGACTCGGGCAGCCCCATGTTCTCCCATGACGCGCCACCGTCGAGGCTTCGGTACACGCCTGTGCCCCAGGCGACGTGGCGGCCGCTGACGTTCTCCCCGGTCCCGACCCAAACGATCTCCGGATTCGAGGGAGCGAGGGCGATGTCCCCGATCGAGTAGCTCGGCTGATCGTCGAAGATGGGGGCGAACGTCGTACCCGCGTTGGTGGTCTTCCACACACCGCCAGATCCGACGCCGACATACCAGGTCGACTTGTCTCCCGGGTGGACCTCGACGTCGGCGATCCGTCCACCCGCGACGGCTGGACCAACTTCTCTCAGCTTCAGCGCGGCCGCGGCCTGCTCGATGGAAGCCTGAGCGGAAATAGCCGCCGGAATCAGAAGGGTGGCGAATGCGACGGCGATGGAAGCACGAAGACGGCGGGAATCGGTCATGGTACGACAGGTTCGGGAAAGAGGGTGGCGGGCTGAGTATCGTGCGTTCGACCCCATGCCTCGGCAAGCGAGCCGACGGCCGAACGGCTGCCTGGTCTGCGGCCCGATTCGTTCCGACATGACCGAGGCGGGACCCGATCAGTCTCTGCTTGTCGTTTCGACGAAGACCGTTTGAGTCGGGTAGGCGAAGTCGATGCCTCGACCCTCGAATACCCCGTGAAGCCGGAGCAGAATTGCCTGCTTGATGTCCATGTGGAGCCCGTAGTCGGCCTCTTCGATGATGTACACCGCTTCATACAGGATGGCGGAGTCACCGTACTCGGCCAGGTGGGCCCGGTCGAATCGGACGCTGTCACCGCCTTCGCGCTCGATCGTCTCCTTCATGATCGCGGGGATCTCGCTGAGGGTCGCATGCGGCGTCTGATACGTCACCCCGATGTTGAGCACGACACGCCGCTCGTACATGCGCCCATAGTTCCGTATGCGGCTCGAAAGGAGATCTGCGTTGGAAAAGACCACCTGCTCACCCGAGAGGCTGCGGATACGCGTCGTTTTCAACCCGATCGCCTCGACACTGCCGAGGTACTCGCCGACCGTCACGAAGTCTCCGAGCACGAAGGGCTTGTCCAGAACGATCGACAGTGAGGCGAACAGGTCGCTCAGGATGTTCTGCGCAGCGAGCGCGACCGCAATTCCCCCGATGCCGAGGCCGGCGACGAGGGCGGTGACGTCGATTCCGAAATTTTCGAGACCCAGCAGCAGGAGGATCGACCAAAGGGAGATCCTGGCCATCACGCCGATGATGTTGGCCGTCATCACCTCTGCAGGATCGTCTGCCGCGCGCTCCTTAGAACGGATCTCCAGCCAGCGGGACAGCCCGCGATCCGTCCAGAACCCGGTCTGCCCGAGCAGGGCAACGATCGCTACGGACCTGAGGGTCTCAGAGACTCCCGACGGTAGCGCAAGCGCGATGGAGCCTGCGAAGGCTGCGATGACGAGCAGGAGCCCTGGTTTCGTCGCATCGAGGGTCACCAGGAGCACGTCGTCCCATTGGTGCGCTTCCGGTGAGACCGTCTGGAGGAGTCGGCGGAGACCGCGAATCACCACGACCCGCAGTACGACGAACCCGACCATGGTTGTGCCAAGGGCGTACAACCACGTCAGAAGTGGGTTTCCAAGAACCACGGTCTCGAGAAGACTCACGCCGACACCGGCCTCGCTACCGAAAGCACCGCGGCGGCTTCAACGTGCTCGCGTGAAGGGTACGCAACGCTCACCGGACGGCGTCTGCCCCGATCGCAGTCAGTCCCGCCCGGACCGCCTGAGCGTCCTCCGAGCCGCGTGCCCCGCTCGCGGCCATCGCCCCGACGAGTTCACCGTTCATCATGATCGGCAGCCCGCCTTCGTAGTGAATCCCGCCCGGAATCGTATCCGTCGTTCCAGCTGCGAGGGCCGCCCCATAGGCGCCCGAGGTTCCCCCTGTGGTGATGACCACGTGGACCTTTCGCATGACGATGTCCGTGGTTCGGGGTGGCGCGTCGTCCATTCGCCGGAGGTAGAGTGGGACGCCCTGCGCGTCTGCGACGTAGATCGTCAGATTCCACCCGTTCGACCGGGCTTCAGCCTCTGCCGCATCGACCGCGGCCTGAGCCTGCGCCATGGTGAGTTGAGCGTCGACCTGCGTGGGTGGCAGAGCGATCCCGCACAGGATGAGAGCAGGAACGATCCGTTTGACGAGCGACGGCATGGGGGCCTCGGGTGTGATGGGATTCTGAATGCTCCTCAATATACGCCGGCACCGATCGGGTTCCGAGGTGATTCACCGTTCGGTCAGTCGAGAGGAGCGGTGCTGGTGGCCGTGATCCACCGCTCGCCGTACCTATCAGACGAGAAACAGCACGATTCGCGCTCTCGATGGAGTCGGCCATGAGCTTTTCGCTTCGTACCGCCCGTGTCGGTCTGTGGATCCTGACGGCCTCATCGCTTGCGTGCGCGGGTGAGTCGGACCCGTCATCCGACCCGTTCGACGTCCTCATTACGAACGCGCGGGTCGTCGACGGAGCGGGTAACCCCTGGTTTCGGGCCGACGTCGGGGTCCGCGGCGACCGGATTGCCGCGGTGGGTTCGCTCCGTGGGGAGCCTGCGCATCGAACTATCGACGCCGCTGATCGGGTCGTGAGTCCGGGCTTCATCGACATGATGGGTCAATCGACGACCGTTCTGCTGACCGACCCGGGAAGTGCCGAGTCCAAGCTGCGGCAGGGGATTACGACCTATCTCTCGGGGGAGGGAGGTTCACCGGCTCCGAGGGCCGTGGATGCGCCATCGGTGGAGATTCAGGGCACACCGCATGAATGGCAGTCCTACGGCGAGTACTTCGCGCTACTGGAGCGTTACGGGATCTCACTGAACGTGGTCCACGACGTCGGGCTGACTCAGGTGCGGCGGGTCATCCTCGGCGACGAGGACGTCGAACCGACCCCCGAGCAGCTGGACGAGATGAAGGCGCTGGTGCGGCAGGCGATGGAGGACGGTGCCGTGGGGACGTCCACGTCGCTGATCTACCCGCCGGCCATCTATGCGAGCACGGACGAACTGATCGAGCTGACGCGCGTAGCCGGCGAGTTCGGGGGCGTCTACTTCACGCACATGCGCAATGAGAGTCACGCCTTGCTCGATGCGATTCGAGAAGCGATCACCGTCGGCTCCGGTGCTGGCGTGCCTGTCCATATCTACCATCTGAAAGCTGCCGGGCAGGAGAACTGGCCTCTGATGTCGGACGCCCTCGCACTGATCGACTCCGCTCGGGCTGCGGGTCTCGACGTCACGGCCGACATCTATCCCTACGTGCGCAACGGGATCGGCCTCGGCTCGTTCCTGCATCCTCGGCACTATGCCTCGGGGACACGCCCGTTCCTGGACACGCTGGGCGATCCGGCTCTGCGCGCCGAACTCCGTCGCGAGGTCGAGACGACGTCCGACTGGGAAAACTGGTACCGGCACGTTGGGATGAACTGGGACAACGTGCTCATCGTGTCGGCACCGGACGTCGTCGACCCGGCTGTGATCAATCGCTCGATCTCGGAGGCCGCCGGTGTGCTCGGTACGGACCCCTGGAATGCCTTCTTCGATCTGGTGCAGGCAGGTGGGGTGAGCGTCAATCCCCGGAGCATGAACGAGGAGCAGAAGCAGCTTGCCCTCGAGGCCGAGTACGTGATGATCGATACGGATGCGTCGCCCGTGAACCCTCGCACGACTGACAGCTCTCATCCCCGGGCATTCGGTGCATTCCCGCGCGTCATCGCCAAGTATGTGAGAGAGGACAGCGTGCTCAGTCTGGAGGATGCGGTTCGCAGGATGTCGTCGATGGCGGCGCAGCGACTCGGGCTGCACGACCGTGGCTTCGTCGCACCCGGGATGGCCGCAGATCTCGTCTTGTTCGATCCCGAGCGGATCCGGGACCTGGCGGACTTCGGTGCGGAGGCCATGACGTACGCCGAGGGGGTCGACTATCTCTTCGTGAACGGGGTTCTCGTGATCGACGATGGTGCTCTCCGGGATGTCGCCCCCGGTCGGGTGCTCAAAAGAGGAGAGGACTGATGCGACGTGCTCCGAGGCTGTTGCTGCTTGTGCTCGCGCTGCTTGCGTGCCGCGATGAAGCGTCCAGGGTCGAGTCACCCATGGGACCTGTTCACCCGGGGGTCGACGCCGTCTTCTCCGATCTCGACGGTGGGGATGGCCCGGGCGCCGCAGTCGGCGTGCTTCTGGACGGTCAGGTCGTGCACCGGTCCGGTTATGGGATCGCGAACATGGACCACGGTATCCCGATCACTCCCGAGACGGTCTTCGACATTGCCTCCATCTCGAAGCAGTTCGGTGCGATGGCGGCCTTGTTTCTCGAAGCTGAGGGCCGTCTCGACCTCGACGAGGATGCAGCAAGCTACGAACCCGACCTCCCGGAGTTTGGACCGACCATCACGCCCCGTCATCTGATCCATCACACGAGCGGGATTCGGGACTGGCCGCATGCGATGATGCTCGGTGGTGTGACGTACACGGACGTGATCTCGTTCGAGCAGATTCTCCGGATGCTCCGCCAGCAGGAAGACCTCGATTTTCCGCCGGGCTCCGCCTACTCGTACTCGAATACGGGCTACAACCTCCTCGCGCGCATCATCGAGTTGCAGTCCGGCGAGTCGTTCCGCGCGTACACTCACGCGCGCATCTTCGCGCCTCTCGGGATGGAGAACACGCATTTCTCGGACGACTACCTCGAGATCGTGCCGAATCGCGCCGAGTCATACGCCCCGGCCGAGGGGGGCGGGTATCGACGGGTCGTGAACCAGCTGACTGCGCTGGCATCCAGCTCTCTCAACACGTCGATGGACGATTTTCTCGTCTGGATGAAGAACTACGAGACGGGCTCTGTAGGTGGGCCGGGGATGCTTGACCGGATGCTGGAGCGCGGAGTCCTGACCGATGGCGAGGTGCTGGACTACGCCTATGGGCTGAGCCTGGGTGAGTACCGTGGCCTCCCGACCTTCGGACATGGCGGGAGCTGGGCCGGCTACCGCACGAACTTCGTGCGTTTCCCCGAGCAGAACCTGTCGATCGCGGTATTCTGCAACGTGTCGAACTGCGACCCGGCAGGGCGCGCGCGCCGTGTGGCCGAAGTCTTTCTCGAGGATCAGATGGGTCCCCCCCCCGATGGTCAGTCGGCCGTAGAGGCCCAGCCCGGGGCGCTTTCGGGCCGACTCGATCTCGCGGCGTACCAAGGATGGTATCGCAGCACGGAACTCGACTCGAGCTATGATGTCGTCGAAGTCGAGGGAGCTCTGGTCGCGTATCACTGGCGCAACGCTGCCGCGACACTCACGCCGACGGGTCCTGATCGCTTCCGCGGTGATCAGCCGTGGATGCCTCAGGTGAGGTTCGTCCGGGATGCATCCGGCCGAGTCACGAGCTTCACCGTGACGGGCAGTCGAGTGAGAGACGTGGTGTTCGATCGCCAGCCCGGGGATTGAACGGCTCACCGTTCATGCTCAGCGTTCGCCGGACACCCGTCGGAAACGGAGGTGCACGACGCGGCCGGCATCGAGCTCGAAGCCCGTGATCATCGACTCGTCACGCTGAAAGCGCAGGACCAGTCCCGGATCAATCCGATTGTTCGGTAGCAGCGCTCCCGTCGCCAGCGTGTCTCCTGAGATCTGGTACAGCATGTCATCGATGGCCGCCCCGGCACGCACCCGGAGCTCGCCGTTGGACCGCTCGATGTGGTACTCGACGTCCAGCTCGGGGCTGTAGTAGGTACCGACGTACGCCTCCGCGTTCGCAGGGTTCTGCGCCGGCCGGCCGGACCGTTCGCGCTCTCGTGCGGCGGTCTGCTCGGAAACCGTGCCGAGCCGATGCGCGAGCACGACGTCTGCGACACGCCTCGTTCGGGTCCCGGGGTCGCCGTCGGCCCGATTGCACAGCGTAACGAACCCGATCCCCTCGGTCGGGAACCGCAGGGTATGTGCTCGGAAGCCGACGAACGATCCACCATGACCAATCGTGGGGAGGCCGCGATACGAATCGTGAGTGAGCCCGAGCGCGTAGGGGATTTCCTCGCCCGAGCTGAGGACGCCGGGCGACTGAACGATGGCGTTGAGACCGTCTCGGAGATCGTCGCGCTCCTGGGCGGTGAGCCATCGGGCCATGTCCTCGACGGATGTGTAGACCCCGCCATCACCGACCATGTCGAGTGTCGTCATCGACGTGCGGAAACCGCCGTCGCGGAGAGGGGCGTACCCATCGGCGCGACCCGGGACGATATGGTCGTGATCGTCGTGAAAGTGGGAGTTGCTCATGCCGAGAGGCCGAAAGAGCACCTCGTCGGCGTACTCGCGAAACGACATCCCCACCGCTCGCGATACGACTTCGGTCAGGAGAAAGTACCCCGAGTTGCTGTACAGATACTCTGAACCCGGATCGAAATTGAGCTCTTGCTGAGCTGCCTGCCGAGCAATGAGCTCGACCTCGCTGTAGAAATCGTCGCTGCGCAGACCGCGAAGACTCATGAGCGTGAGGTAGTCCCTCAGGCCGCTCGTATGGTTGAGCGCGTGGAGCAGGGTGAGTCGGCCACCATAGTCAGGTATCTCGGGCACCCAGGTCCGCAGCTCGTCTTCGAGGCTCAGGTGACCGTCCATGGCGGCGATGGCGACGACTGCCCCGGTGAACTGCTTCGATACCGAGCCTGACCGAAAGACTGAACCTGTCGTGATCGGAATCCCATGCTCGAGATTCGCAAGACCGTACCCTCGACCGTAGACGAGGCGCCCGTCGGACACGATGCCCAGAGCGCATCCCGGCGTACGGGGCGTATCGAAGTCCGCGAAGACGGCGTCCACCGCGACGGTGTCAAAAGCCAGCTGAGCGCGAATGCCGGCTGGAGCGCTCCAGAGAAGGGCGACGGAAAGGCCGACCCCGACGTTCAGCGCACCCGCCGTCAGGGCGGGAACCGACCGTCGCTTCGTCATTGCGCCCGCCCTCTCAGGACCCGGCCTGGTCTGATGCCTGTCGGACCGCTCGGGGAATACACGCGCTCGCCGTTGACCCACACCGCCTCGATCCCGCGTGAACGCTCATTCGGCGATTCGGGCGTGGCCATATCGAGGACGGTGGTCGGGTCGAAGAGGACGAGGTCAGCGAAGTAGCCAGGTTCGATCCGTCCGCGTTCCGCGATCCCCACATGGCCGGCTGAGAGCGATGTCATCTTTCGTATCGCATCCTCGAGGGTGACGTCGCCTCGCTCCCGAACATGTCGTGCGAGGACACGGGTGAAGGCCCCGAAGCCACGGGGATGCCGTCCGGCCAACCCCCCGTCACTGGACACGTTCGTATGTGGCCAGGCCAGAAATGAGGCGACGTCCTCCGTGATCATGCTCCGGGCAATCACACTCTCCTGACCGTCGATCGCCTGAACTTCGGCGATGAGCTCGAGGTAAACCTCGGCCGGTGACCGACCTCGCAGTTCTGCGATCTCGGCGAGCGTGAGGCCCACGTAGGATGAATCGGGTTCGAAGGCGGCGATGAGCATGCCGTCGGGAGGTGCCAGCTCCTCGAGAGCGTACTCGGCCGCCTCGGGTGTGAAGTCACGATCCGGAAACAGGACCGTCATCGTCGACTGCCAGAATTCGTACGGATAGATGTCCGCCGTGACGTCGACCCCGCTGGCCCTCGCTTCGTCGAGAAGTGCGATGACCTCGTCGGCTCGGCCCCAGAGGCTCCGCATGGCCAGCTTTATGTGCCCGATCTGCACGGGCATGCCGGTTTCCCGGGCGATCGTCAGCAACTCGTCGAGTGCTTCGAAAAAAGCGCGATCCTCGCTCCGCATGTGGCTGATGTACCGCCCGCCCGTGTTCGCCGTGACGCGCGCCAGGGTCAGCACCTCTCCCGTCGCGGAATAGATCCCGGGGTCGTACTCGAGCCCAGTCGAGAGACCGAGGGCTCCTGCTGCGAGTTCCTGCTGCAGGAGGGCGGCCATCTCCTCGATCTCGTCCTCCGTCGCGGGTCTGCGGTAATCCTCACCCATGACGGTCGCGCGGAGGGTATTGTGCCCCACGTATGCGGCGACGTTGACGGCGGTCGGGGATGCCTCCAGATCCGCGAAGAAATCAGTCAGAGGGAAGGGCGAGCCCCCGTCCTGACCCGCGATGATGGTCGTGATGCCCTGACTCACCGCGGCCAGTGCTTCCGGCATCGCCTTCAGGCCCCGGTCATGGTGACTGTGTGTGTCGATGAAGCCCGGTGCCAGCACGAGCCCCTGCGCGTCGAACACCGTTTCACCGATGTTCGGCTCCAGAGCGCCCACGTCGGTGATTCGATCGCCAACGATCCGGACACTCGCCATCCGACCAGGGGTTCCCGTGCCGTCGACGATGGTGGCCCCGGAGATCACGAAGGACGTCGCCACCGGTTCTGCTGACTCGCACCCCCCGAGAAGGAGAAGGCTCGTGATCCCGGCCCATGCCCGAAGCGACATCCGGGGCTGCCAGTTTCGCCGGGACTCGGTGAATGCCATGCCCGGCCTACCGGAAGAAACGATTCCGCTGGAACTGATGGTACGGCTGCACCCGGAGCACTGACATGGGTTGGTGCTCGGTCACCCGCATCATCGGGACGCGTTGTCGTTCGGACATCATTGCGGCTGCACGCTCACGCATGCGTTCCGCCTGCTCGGGGCCGACTTCGGACAGGGATCGACCCGAGAGCATCGATTCGAGCACGGCCTCCTCCGATTCCGGCGTTTCCTCGAGGATGTGATCAGTCCAGCCCCACGTGATCAGGTTGTCGTCCGTCTCCGGCTCCATGAGGTAGGTGATGAGATTTCCCATGGACTGACCGGTCGGAACCCAGAACCATCCCTCCTGAACGTCCACGCGCTCCGATTCTCTTTCGACCTCGACCGCTTTGAGGTAGTGACCCTGAAAATACGATTCGGTTCGTACCTCGGTTGCGTAGTAAACCTCGGCGTCCAGCGAGCCCGGACCGGCAAACCGGTACACAGCGATGTCGTGGTCCAGAAGAATCGGCACGACGCCGGCCATGGCGGGAGGCATGATGTAGCCGACGGGGCGAGAGGTGGTCCGTGTCGGAACCCACCGCAGCCAGACAGGCACGTTTTGCAGGGAGTATCCAAGCTCGGCGTTGTCGTCCGGCATCCACACGGGCTCGTCACCCCGATTGCTCACTTCATAGTCCAGGATCACCTCGCCTTCGCCGGCGTGACCCGCGCTGATCGCCCGCATCCTCGAGGCGTTGGTCAGCCCGCGGATTTCTTCGCGACGCTCCGCGGCAACCTCGAGAATCGTGCTGAGCGCGATCACGCCGCCGCGGATCTGGTGGTAGTAGCGTTCCTCCTCCGGAATCTCGGCGATGGTGCCATCCCGCATGACACGCCGCGAGTTGCGTGGCGTTTCGAGCAGGATCCCCATGGTGTTCGTGAGCCCGGTGTAGACGTGGTGCTTTCTCGGCTCCACGGAGGTCGAACCCCATCCGCGGCGGCCGTTCTCCGTTCGGACACCCGAGTAATCGAAGGCCCGGTAGTCCTCGGCCTCGACCGCCTCGCGGATCCGGGGGAAGATGTTGTTGTACGGCCATGCTCGCAGCGATGCGTCGGCGGACGGGTTGAGTGTGCCCTGGTATGTGATGACGTATGGATCGGAGCCACCGTGGTGGCCGTCCACGTGGATGTCGGGCGTCCACTTGGTCATGACCTGCGTCACGTATGCATGGATCTCCTGCGACTCGAGCTTCACGTAGTCGCGGTTCATGTCATATCCGGCCTCGTTCGTGCGCCGACGGACCTCCCCGCCATCCGGATTCGTCAGGGGTGTCCCGATGACAATGACGTCGTCCAGGACATGCTGGAGATCCCCCGCGATCAATTCCTTGGCGACCAGCTGAAAGGACTCCTTCGGGGAGACCTCGCCACCGTGGACCGATGGCGCAACGAAGACGATGGTCTTACCGGACCGGATCGCATCCTGGGGATTCACGATCGGGTCCTTTGCGATGATGATGAGATTCATCTCGCGACCCATCAGCGTTTCCGTCAGCGGTTGCATGCTGACCAACTCGCTCATCGCGTCGAGTTCGTACCAGAACTCCATCAGCGGCTCGAAGGGGGTCGGGCCAGAGCGGAAATTCTGTTCTTCCTGCCAGGTGTCAGGAAGCTGCTGAGCGTTGATGGCCGTCGGCGCCAGGGCGCACAGTGTGAGAGCGAGCAGGGGCAGGGAGGTACGAATTCGATTCAGCATCATGCGACTCATGTGTGGTCCGCAACGGGCAGGAATCCAGCAATGTGACTTCGAGTGATGGGGACGGCCAGTTGAGTTCGTTGGACCGGGGTGGCGGTCGCGCCGGCCGGTGACGCGTCCCATGTTCTGCCTTCCACGGACGAGACTCTGTCTGTTCTGTCCAACGCTCCGGAGAACGCCATGATGGTCAGTCGCGCTCGCAGGAATGCCTTCGCTTCGCTGTCTCTTTTCACCCTCATGGCCTTCGGCTGTACGCCCGAACCGGAGGGCTCCGATCCGGGTGAGGCCGCAGGCTCGGGCTCGCCGCTTCCGGAGCCTGATGCGGTTCTCTCGGCGGAGCAGACGCATGCCCGCTGGAGCGCGGCGATTCCTCCCGTCGTGACCGTACGCTCGGGAGCCGTTGTCGAGGTCCATACGATGGAGGCCTCCGACGGGCAGTTCGACGTCACGTCGACCGCGGCAGACGTCGAAACGCTATCGTTCGATCCGATTCACCCCCTGACGGGCCCGGTTGCCGTCGAAGGCGCGTCTCCGGGTGATGTGCTCGCCGTCACGCTGCTCGATATCGAAGTCGATGATTGGGGTTGGGCGGCCATCGTGCCGGGATTCGGCTTTCTTGCCGACCGCTTTACCGAGCCTGTGTACATGGGTTTCGACATCGATCCCGAGGCCTCGAGCATTCGGTTCAATGACCGGATTTCGGTACCCCTTGCTCCGTTCCCGGGGGTCATGGGGGTCGCACCGGCAACCGACTCGATGCTGGCGACCATCCCACCGCGCGCCAATGGCGGGAATATGGACAACCGGCACATGGTGGCAGGTACGACCGTCTATTTCCCGGTGTTCGTGGAGGGAGCGAATTTCTCCATCGGTGATACCCATGCCGCTCAGGGAGACGGGGAGGTGTCGGGCACGGCCATCGAGGCCGGTATGCGGATCCGTTACCGGATCGAGGTGCTCGAGGGCGCGAGGTCAATCGAGGAACCGCAGTACGAGACCGCGGACTATTATGCGGTCACGGCCTTTGCCACGACGCTCGATGAAGCGGCGGTGAAGGCGACCACGTTCATGATCGACTACCTGACGGCCGAGCATGGGTTGACCCCGGAAGAGGCATACATCCTCTGCTCCATCGCCGGGGACCTGAAGATCTCGGAGGTCGTCGACGTGCCGCACATGCTCGTGAGCATGCACATGCCGAAGGCGGTTCTCGGTGTCGACTGAAAACCTCGTTCCCTCCGCGGGAAGAGGCCGCGTGGTCAGGGGTTCACGTGACGCGAACGTTGTTACAGACCCGACGTAGCATTCGCGATCCAGCCCTCCCAACTTCCCTGACCGAGGTACCCGTCCCGCAGTCCAACAGGAGCCGCTTCGAATGACGTCCCACTCATCGTCGCACCCGGGATTGCCCGTGCCTGACACGTCCGAGAGCGGCGCGGTGCGGGAGCCGGCTGAACGGGACATCGAGGTCGATGGCGGACACGTTGATTCGCTGGGATTGTCGCAGCGTCTTCGTCGCCGGCTTCGTCGGCAGGCGGCACTGTACGGCTCGACGTCGGCCAGGGACTTCCTCGCCAGTCTGCTCGAGTTGGAAGGCGATGGTGAAGATTTCTATGCCCGAGCCGGAGACGCGCTGGATGTGTCGCCAGAGCACCTTCGAGCGCTGATCGAGGAAGCCTAGCGGCAGGGGTTGTGCATCGCCCCGGTGGGCGAAGCACCTCGTCGAGTCCCCCGAATCGCCCGGGGCCCACATGGCGGGCGTGAGGAATCGAACTCCTAGCGCGACGGCGCAGGGGCCATGAACACGAGCACGACGAGTCGGTCGTGGCCAGTGTTGCGAACCCCGTGAGGCACTCCTGCGGGAGCCACGAGCATGGCACCCGCACTCATTTCGATCGTGCGCTCCTCGAGGAGGAACTCGCCCTCGCCCTCGAGGACGTGATACACCTTGTCCTGATCCGCATGGCCGTGCAGCGCATGCTCCTGCCCGGCCTCGAAGGCGTTCAGCCCTACGAGCATGCGGTCAGATCTGAAGATGTCGACCTTGGTCATCTTCTCGGAGCTGAACCGGGCGAGCGACGTAGGGTGAAGGAGTTCGGGGTGATCCATGACGGGTTCCACGCGAGAGCAGTTCGAGTGCATCAATGTAGCATCTGGAACGAATGACTTTCCGGAGGCCGTGGGATACCTTCGGCCCGCCCTGTCGGATCCCATCGCCATTCAGATATGCCCTCTCGCTCCCGATCCCTTTTGGTGATTCGCATTCTCCTCGCAACTGCGGCGCTACCTGCGGTGATCGAGGCACAGATTGACGATCGAGCAGGTCCGCCCCTGGAGATGACCTACTTCGGGGCGGCGGGATGGAAGATTTCCGATGGCAATGTCGTCGTACTCGTTGATCCTTGGCCATCGCGCCTGAAATACGGTGGAGGGGGGCACCCTGATGACGACCGGCCCGATTTTGCGAGGACGGATCTCGCCTGGTCCGACACGACCCTGATCGACTCGCTGATTACCGAAGCCGACTTCATCCTCGTTCACCACGGCCACTTCGATCACCTCGGGGACGTTCCGTACATCGCGCGCAAGACCGGCGCGCGCGTGATTGGCACCGAGACGACCATGATGATCCTGCGCGCGTATGGGGTCCCGAGCGACCAACTCTACCCGGTGGGCGGTGGCGAGGATTATCAGTTCGAGAACTTCAGCGTACGTGTCGTTCCGGGGATTCACTCGGCCCTGAACGACCGCCACTACCATGACACCCGCCGCTACGATCGCTTCACCGAACTCGAGGCTCCGCTGCGGATCGAACAGTTCATCGAGGGCGGATCGCTCAGCTTTCTCGCCCGCTTCGATCGCCACGAGGTTCTGACGATGGGCTCGATGAACTTCATCGAACGCGAATTCGAGGGGCTCGAGCCGGACATCCTTCTTGCGGGCATCAACGGCTCACGCCTCGGTCTGTACGATTATGACCGGCGCCTTCTGGAATCGACGGGCTTCCCGCCGATCGTGATCCCGACCCATTGGGACAACTTCCGACTGCCCTACGGGTTCTCCCAGCAACCCAACATCGAACGGAACCTCCTACCGTTCATTGCCACCGTCGGAGAGCTGTCTCCGGGGACCAGAGTGATCACCCCGGTACACCTCGAACCCTTCACCATTCGATGAAGACACGTGCCTGGGTTTCGGCCGTGGGCCTGATCGTTGCCGTGACACCCGCGACGGCGACCGCTCAACTGGAATTCCGGACCACGAACCGCCTCGTCTTCGGCACACCGGCCGATCTGACGGCATCCATCGTCTTTGCCGATGTGGATGGTGACGGCGATGCAGATGCGCTGCTGGCCAACGGTCGCCATTGGGCTCAGGTGAACGAGGTCTACATCAACAATGGTGCAGGCCAGTTCACCTTCGGCTACCCCCTCGGTCCCGAGAAGGCGACGACGTATGCGAGCCCTGCCGGTGACCTGGATGGTGACGGGGATCTCGACGTGATCGTGGGTAACGATCGAGCCGAGAATTGGGTGTATATGAATGATGGGGCAGGCCATTTCGAGCGGGTGTGGTCGGTGGGTCCGGAAATCGAACCCACCCGCTCGGCGCAGCTGGCCGACCTGGACGGTGACGGTGCTCTCGACGTTCTCGTGACGAACCGTGGTACGCCGAATGGATTCTATCTGAATCAGGGGGACGGTCGCTTCGGGAGCAAGCGGTCGTTCGGCGATCCGGACGGCTCCACCATCGCGGTCGCCGTCGGCGATGTCGACGGCGATGGTGACGCCGATCTGGTCCTCGCGAACCGCGACGGTCAGGCCAACCAGATCCTCATCAATGATGGGTCTCTCGGGTTCAGCGACGTCCGTCAGTTCGGCACCGGGTCTGATGAAACACGGTCCGTCGTTCTCGCCGATCTGAATCAGGATGGCATCCTCGACATCGTCGCCGCGAATATCGGGGAACCGAATGGCGTGTACCTCGGCCTCGGAGGAGGGCACTTCGACCAGGGGATCATGTTCGGCCAGGACGAGGCCTCATACGCCTCGACGGTTTCGGATTTCGATGGAGACGGCGACCTCGACATTCTGATCGGAAACGTTCAGGGGCAGAATGCGATTTATCTCAACGAAGACGGAGGGCGGTCGTGGCATGAAGTCCACGTTGGGGTGGAGCATGAGTCGACATACGGCGTTGCAGCAGCAGATGTGGACGGTGACGGCCGTGCCGATGTCGCCTTCGCCAACTCGGAATCCCTCAACCGGCTTTTTCTGAACGTCTCAGCACGCTGAACCGGCCGGCATCAACGCCTGAAGAGCCCGCCCTTTTTCCGGCTGGAGGCATCAGACCCGGAGCGCAGGTTGAACTCGAGGTGGATCGGCCCGCGAAGCCGGGCACTTTGGTCCGCCGTCGGGCCCGATCGAGCCTCGGGGCTCGGGGCGGGTTCCTCCTGAGGAGGGACGAAAGAGGGCGCACGCTCGGGGTCGAATTCGAGTGGCACAGTGGACCAATCATCCGGGTCGACCAGGCCATTCTTCACCTCGAGGACGCGTGCTGTCGCCTCTTCCTTCGAGAGCTGAAGGGCTGTGGCCATCTCGACGGCGAGGTGTTCCACGGACGGACCAACGCGATTTGCCATGATCAGGCCGACGACCTGTTTGCCGCAGTCGAGCGTCAGGCCGAAGCGTGCACGGAGGTTGTTTGCCGTCGAGAGAGGTGCCCATCCCTTCTCCAGCTGCTTTCGTGCGTGGGCCAGGACCTCTTCGACGAATGCCCGGTCAGGTGTGTGCATGATGTCACTCGGTCTCATTCATGCTTCGCGGATGTCCCCTTCGAAGATCAATCTATGCTGACGCGGTGCTCGTGTCGGTAGGGGGACCCGGTCGGAGTCGGGTTTTCACCGGGCAACCCACCGTCGGTAGAGAAAGCTGGAGGTATCCCAGGCGATCGAGTCCATCCGATTGGTGATGTACCACGTGACCAGGAGGTTTGAAGCCAGTTCTCGACGTACTCCCTCGAGGTCGAAGGGCTGGTCGAGGTCGTCCGTAGGTTTGTGGTAGCGCTCCGCGATCCACTGATCGAGCTCTCTCTGTGCATCGCGATCTGTTTCCACCGCGCTTCGCCCTCCCTGGACCCAAATCGCAGGGATGCCCTCCCGTACGAAGGCATACTGGTCACTGCGGATGAAAAGATTCTCCTCGGGCGTCGGATCCGGGGCGACCGGAGTGCCCGTGACGCCGACTGCGTAATCCACCGCCTCGGACAGATTCGAGTGCTCATAGCCAAAAGCGAGCACATCCGTGGCCGCCGTAATCATGCCCATGACGCCATCCATGTTCTGATTTGCGACCACGCGGCCGGACTCGAGTGAGGGGAAACGGGCGAAGTACTCCGATCCCAGCAGACCCGACTCTTCGGCGGTTACCCAGAGGAAGAGGATGGAACGACGTGGACGTTCCAAACGTCCGAGCGTGGACGCCAGCGTCAGGAGCGCCGCGGATCCGGATGCGTTGTCGAGCGTGCCGTTGTAGATCGAATCTCCGTCCACCGGAAGGCCGGTCCCCAGATGATCCAGATGCGCGGAGAGCACCAGGACTTCATTCCGCAGCCGGCTGTCCGAGCCAGGCAGCAAAGCGGCCACATTCGAACTCTCGAACGACTGATGTTCGAAGGTTGCCCGGACATGCCCGTCGAACGGGAAGTCGAAGGAGCGGGACTCACCGGCTCGAAGGCTCGCGAGCACGTCGACCAGACCATGGCCCGAATTCGTCATCCACCCGGCGGCGATGCGCCGCGGGACCGTCACGGAAACCTCGAGCTCTTCGCTCCGGGAGTGGCCCGGTGAGCGATCCATCGGCGGGACGTACCGGACGCGCGTCCCTCCCGGGTCCTCGAGTTCATCCGGCCCGACGATCACGACCCCCCTGGCACCCCGTGCCCTGAGTTCCGAGTCTCGGGAGGCGTTACTCGATAGCACGGTCCGCTCGAGCGGGCCGAATGCGTCAGGGGCACCGGGGACCACCACCACCAGTTTTCCCTCCACGTCGATGCCTTCGAAGTCATCATAGCCGAGGTCCGGAGCGCTGATCCCGAATCCGGCAAAGATCATTGGCGCCCGCACGTCAGTCTCGCTCGTCGCAGTTCGAGGGGAGAGCGTGTAGTCCGACCCGTAGGTCAGGGCCTGCTCTGCGACGGTGAATTCGGCGGACGGAACGCTCACACGAGCCTGTCGAAAGTGGATCGGCTGCAGATAGGAACCCGCTGCTCCTCCGGGCTCCAGCCCGATCGCACGGGATTCCCGAGCGATGTACGCTGCCGCCGAGTCATATCCCGCTGTGCCCGGCCGCCGGCCCCCCATCTCGTCACTCGAGAGGACGGACATGTGCTGAAGGAACGTCTCGATGGATCGTGCGTCGAGTTCAGGGGCATCCGACTGATTGCTGCCCGACGGCGTGCACGAGATGAAGCCCGCCAGGAGCAGCGTCGGCACCCCGAGTCGTTTGATTGTTCTCATGCTGGCGTGTGGCGCTCGGTGTTGAGGTGGGTCAGACCGCGCGACGTTCCGTGGGCACGCGACGCCACCAAACGACAGGACCCCCGCCCGGGCAGAGCCTCGAGCGGGGGTCGCCGGTTGAACAGCACGACGCGTTGGGGTCAGCCGATTCCGATCACCGGTCCCGGTCCGGTTGCTCACTCACCGGGCGTGAACGATCCGCCTTGATCTTCTCCAACCCTTCTTCGTCGAGATGCGTGATTGCCATCCACGCGTGCGCCATCTCGTCGGCCGTACGATCACCGATCCCCACCCACTGATCCGGATCCGGATTGTACCGGTTGTTCTCGGTGTTGTCGTACCAGTGCGTCAGGACGAGCTGGTCCCCGACTTCGAGCAGGGGGGCCACATCGTCTTCATAGATGTGACTGTGGTGCCACAGTGCACTCCAGTTCGAGACCATGCTGACCATCTCGAGAGTCCCGTTCTTGCGGAGAATCTGAATCGAGGCGGCCACGAGGCGGGTGTGACCGTGCGGCTGCCAGCTGTCGAGACGAATGGGTGTGTCGAACGAGTGGAATCCCTGGGTCATCAGGGTGCCGTGCGGGGCGATGTCGTACCCGCGCCCACCGTTGAGGAAGTAGAGGGTGAGCGTCTGGTCATACTCTCCTTCATAGTCCTCGTCATGCAACCAGATGCCGATTTCGACCTGATCGTCCTCGACTTCCACACCGTTCGGCCAGTAGTGGATGTCCCACGTCACGTCAGCATTCGCGGGAATGCGTCGGCAGGCGCCCTCCGGGACGATCTCGCCCACCTTGCCCAGCGCGTACTCCGACAGCCTGCCGGCACGACGTCCCTCGACGGTGAAGGAGGAGTTCGCATGGTGCGCCACGGCTCGACCCACAACCGAAGGCTTGGTCTCGACCGCCTTGATGCATCGATCGGTCGTCACCCCCGTCGGCGTCGTCGGCCTCCACCAACGATCCTGACCAACCTCCGGTACATCGTACGGCGCCGATGCCACGATGACATCGGGCTCACCGAAGCGCTCCCCGAGCCGGAATTCGGACGGGTCAGGCCATTCCACCGGGGCGGGCATATCGGCAGGATCCCCTTCCGGCGAGCCCGCAGCCACCCAGGCAACGATGGTCGCGATCTCATCGTCGCTCATGCGCCAGTCTTCCTGAAGGCTCTGGATCCCTACATCCGTATCGTACTGGTACGGCGGCATGTCCCGTGCTTCGACCATCCGGGAGATACGCCGCGCATAGCGACGCACGTCCTGGTACTCCATCAGGGACATCGGGCCGATGGCACCCGGCTGGTGACAGACCTGGCAGTTCTGCTGAAGAATCGGAGCCACGTCCTTGGTGAATGTCACATCGACATTCGGATCGGGGCTGGGGCCTGTCTGAGCTTCCAGATTCTGGGCCCCGCCGACGTTCACGGCAGCAGCCAGGGCGCCCACCGCCACGAGACGGGGGATGAAGTGTCGGCTGAGGGACTGCATGGTCAGCTCCTTTACTCTCGTGCACTCGCGCCGGCCCACGGGTGGGAGCCGACAGTCGAAGATAGGTCCTATTGCTCTGTCACGCTCACTCGAATGTATCCGTTCGACCAGCAGCACTGGTGACCCGGGGCACTGTCGGTGAGTCCGAAGCTGTCGACCTTGACCCGAACGACATACTCACCCGGTGTGTCGAACGAAGCCGTGAATCGGCCGTGGTGCGCGTTCGGCCCCTCCAGGGGAAGCTTCACGGTCTGGCGAGTGAGTAGCGGGCCAGGACCCGGTTGCCGGGCCCCGCGTCGGGCCGGTGGCGCATCGGGCAGAGCCTCGACCAACGACTCGAACGTGATTTCGGCCCCGATCGGGCCCTGAAATTTCCAGAGGGATACGTTGACCGTTCCGAGCTCACGCTCACCCCGATCCCTCGCCCAGAAATTGATATCGATGGGTTCTCCGACCGTTGCGGACAGGGTCTCGGGCATCCACGTGCCTTCAATTCCCCAGACACCGGGATCATTCACATCCCAGTGAATCGTGGGGCGCATCGATCCAGCTGCCATCGGACCACTGCTCAGCTCGTAGGCACCCTTGATGATGAGGCCCGGTGACTCGAGGCGGCCCGGCACCTTCGTCTCGTAACCGTTCGTGCGGAGCGTCCACCAGACATCCCCTTCGAAGTCTTCAGGTACCACCACCGCAAAGGCACCGCGCTCGCGAGGGCCACCGAAGCCCGAGTACTGGACCGTCGGGAAACTGGTGGGCTGGACGCCGTCGAACTCGGCGGGCTCGATGAAATTGTTGGCTCCCAGGTCGATCTCGATGAGTTCCGATTCGTTCCGGTTCAGGAAACCGAACGACAGCGTGTATGACCCGTCCTCATTCTGATAGAAGCCGTCGAAGTAGGGGGCCACGATGTTGTTGAGTGCGTTCGGGGGAGCCAACGGGAACTCGCGCTGGGTCCAGTCCTGAGCCTGCGCGAGGCCCGGAAAGGCAGTGAGGCACGCGATGGCGGCGGCCAGCCGTTTCGTCATGAACACCTCGAATCTCCTTGAAGCCTGAATCTGAGTGGAATTCTAGCGCCTGGCCGTGACTGCGAAAGGAGGAAGTGGACACTCACGTGTGACGGCGCTCGGTCCCCTGACCGCCGGAATCGATCGCGGCGCCGGCTTCGTTTCTTGCTCGAGGCTGCCGCGCGTACGGTCACACGGACCCAGTATGGCCGCCTACAGCGTAGCGACCGCGTCCGCGATGCTGTCGATCGCCATCCGGATGCGGTGTCTCTGCGTCCCGAGGTTCATGCGCATGAAGCCGGCACCACCCGTTCCATAGTCGTTCCCCGGGCCGAGGAAAACACCGGCATGCTCTGCGATCCATTGCTGAAGCACGTCCTCCGGTCCGACGACCTCGCTCCCACTCGCCGTTTGCTCTGCGGCAATGGCCACGGCGTCGATGGCGTCGATGATCTCGCTCATGTCGAGCCACGCGAGGTAGGTGCCCTGAGCTTTCCGATGTCGCACGCTCGGGAGCCTCTGGGCAATGTAGTCGGCGGCGAAGTCCTGATTTCCGTTCAGGTACGCGACGGCCTGCTCGAGCCACGGCTCACCCTCGGTCAGGGCCGCATGATTCGCGGCGAGTCCGAGGGTCGGCAGGTCGGCACGGCTGTTCGCCCGGGTACGGGTCTCGAATGCCGGATTGGTCGTGAACCACCACGACACCTTCATGGCAGCGAGATTGAACGATTTGCTCGCTGCCTTGAACGTCAGGCTGTTGTCGACGATATCCCGATCGGGTAGTGCAGCGAACGGAGTGTACGTCTCTCCCTCGTTGACGAAGTCGCAGTGAATTTCGTCGGAGAGGACGACGACCCCGTGCCGCAGACATATCTCGCCCATTCTGAGCAGATCTTCCTCTGACCAGCAGTTACCCGTCGGGTTGTGGGGATTGCACAGAATGAAAGCATTGCATCGGGCTGCCCGGCGCTCGAAGTCGTCGAAGTCGATCTCGTAGCGGCCATCGACCATCACCATGGGGCTGTCTTCGGTGATGGTGCGTGTGAATCGCAGGTCGGTGTAGAAGCCACTGTAGACCGGGGTCGTCATGAGGACGCGTGAACCCGGAGGCGAGAAGGTCTGCAGCGCGGCGATCAGCCCGGGGTGCACCCCGGTCGTCCAGACGAGACTCCCGGGGTCGATCTCCAGGCCATAGCGGCGCTGATTCCAGTCCGCGACCGCTTCCGAATATTCCGCAGGACGACGGAGGTACCCCCACACCTCGTGCTGACAGCGCTCGGCGAGTGCTCGGGTGATGCATGGGGCGGCACGGAAGTCCATATCGGCAACGCCCATCGCGAACTCGATCGGTACGCCCGTGTCCTGAACCGCTCCATCCCATTTCACGCAGTGCGTCCCGAAGCGATCGAGCTCCTCATCGAAGTCGAAGACCTGCTCCTGACCGGGGATACCCGCGGCGAACTGGCTGGCGCTGGCTGGTCGGACCCCCGCTGCGCTGAGAAGGGCGCCAGCACCGGCGCCTCGGAGGAAGGTCCGACGGTCGAGTGAGGATCGGCTCGTCAAGGCAGGCTCCGTGGCTGAAATATGACCGCTGCTCGCAACATCCGGGGCGTCGTCACGAATCGCAAGGTGGCCGCCACGGACGTCGAGCGTGCGGGCGCACATGGGCGACACCCGAGGACGAGAGGAGGTGGCTCTGCCGGGAGTTGGGAAGCGTATAAGTTGCCGGAGGCTGCTGCCCGCGGATGTCCGCTCGGGGTCGCCGTGTCACGCATCGAGGACGGGTTCAGTCCCGCGTGCAGGCTCGTCCTCGAGCGAGTCGTCCCGGTCTCACCGAGGGCATGACGCGTTCGTACGGGCATCGGTTGCGACGACGACGACTCGGCGTATTCTACCCCGACTCCTGAGCCCTCCGACGGGCTGACGATCTCTCCCGCGCGGCGGTTGATGCCGCGGAAGGACGACGCATGGCGACACCTCCCACGGCACTTCCCGTGCGGCGGTCATTCGGCCAGACGATGCGCAAGGATGCCTGGTGGATCCAGCCGCTCGTCGTGTTCACGGTTTTTACTTCCTTTGTCGTCTACAGCACGTGGGCGGCCTTTCAGGGCCAATTCTACTGGCATGAGAACCTGCTCTCGCCGTTCTATTCACCCGAGATCTGGGGCGCGTCGGAGCACGCCCTCATGGAACGCTCGGGAGCGCCGGGATGGTGGCCGGGCTTTCTGCCCTACTCGCCCGCGTTTCTCATTCTCTGGGCACCGGTCAGTTTCCGCCTCACCTGCTACTACTATCGGGGCGCCTACTACAAGGCGTATTGGCCCGGTCCGCCTTCGTGCAGTGTCGGGACACCGGGCAAGGGATACATCGGGGAGCGGAAATTTCCGCTGATCATTCAGAACCTTCATCGATATGCTCTCCCGTTTGCGCTGCTGCTCCTCGTCTTTCTTGCCTACGATGCGTGGACGGCGCTGTGGTTCGATGACGGCAATGGGGGGAAAGAGATCGGCATGAGCGTGGGCACGGTCGTTCTGACGCTCAATGTCGTGTTCCACTCAGGTTACACGTTCGGCTGCCACTCGCTTCGCCATCTGGTCGGAGGTGGCATCGACATCCTGTCACGTCGCCCCATACGGAAGGCCGCGTTCGACTGCGTGTCGTGCCTCAACGCGCGGCACATGGCGTGGGCGTGGACGAGCCTGCTGTGGGTCGCCTTCTCCGACATCTACGTCCGGCTCTGCGCGATGGGAATCTGGACCAACGTGAGGTTCTTCTGATGTCGACGTACCAGGAGTTTGAGCACGACGTTCTCGTGATTGGAGCGGGCGGTGCCGGCCTGCGAGCGGCGATCGAGGCGGCTGCAGCAGGCGTCTCCGTCGGCCTGGTGTGCAAGTCGCTCCTCGGCAAGGCGCACACCGTGATGGCCGAAGGTGGCATGGCCGCGTCCATGGGGAATGTCGACGAGCGGGACGGGTGGAAGACCCATTTCGCCGATACGATGCGCGGGGGTCAGTATCTGAACAGCTGGCGCATGGCAGAGCTGCACGCCAAGGAGTCACCGGAGCGTGCGCGCGAGTTGGAGAAGTGGGGTGCGCTCTTCGATCGAACGCCGGAGGGGAAGATTCTCCAGCGTAATTTCGGTGGTCACAAATACCCGCGGCTCGCCCACGTTGGTGACCGCACGGGTCTGGAGATGATCCGCACCCTGCAGGATCACGGGATCCATCAGGGCATCGACGTGCATATGGAGGTCACCGTCACCCGCCTGCTCAAGGATGGCGAGCGTTGTGTCGGGGCGTTCGGGTACGACCGGGAGCAGGGTCGATTCCGGATTTTCAAGGCGAAGGCGGTCGTGCTCGCGACAGGCGGTCTCGGACGGGCGTACCTCGTGACCAGCAACAGTTGGGAAGGCACGGGAGACGGGCACTCTCTCGCGTACCATGCGGGTGCCGAGATGCGGGACATGGAGTTCATCCAGTTCCATCCGACCGGAATGATCTGGCCACCGAGTGTCCGGGGCATCCTCGTGACCGAAGGTGTTCGCGGCGAGGGCGGCATCCTGAGGAACAGCAAGGGTGAGCGGTTCATGTTCGAGGACATCCCGCCCCTCTATGTCGATCAGACGGCCGACAATCCCGACGAGGGATGGCGATACGTGACCGGCGATCGGGACGCACGGCGTCCGCCGGAACTCCTGACGCGTGACCACGTTGCTCGAAAGATCGTGAAGGAAGTTCAGGAGGGGCGCGGCAGTCCTCATGGCGGAGCGTTCCTCGACATCGCCTGGATCAAGGAGCACATCAAGGATTCCGAGGGCCACATCAAGAAGAAGCTCCCCAGCATGTACCACCAGTTCAAGGAACTGGCGGGCATCGACATCACGAAGGAGCCAATGGAGGTGGGGCCGACCACCCATTACGCGATGGGTGGTGTCGCCGTTGACGCAGATACGCAGATGACCACGACGGTGCCGGGGCTGTTCGCTGCCGGCGAAGTCGCGGGCGGCTTGCACGGCGCGAATCGTCTCGGAGGCAACTCGCTCTCCGATCTGGTCGTGTTCGGGCAGCGTGCCGGAGAGTACGCCGCCAAGTTCGCGAAGGACAATCCGAACTACACGGTCTCTCAGGCGGAGATCGACGAGGCAGCGATTGAGGCTCTTGCCCCGCTCGAGCGCGGTGTCACGCCGGTGAACCCATTTCAGCTTCAGTTCGAGCTTCAGAACATGATGCAGAACAAGGTCGGGATCGCACGGGAGGAAGAAGGGCTTTCTGAGGCGCTCGAGTCGATTCGCGAGATTGCCGGTCAGGTATCCGGCGTGGGGGCCGGCGGGAATCGCTGGTACAATCCCGGTTGGCACACGGCTCTGGATATGAAGCATCTCCTCACGGTCTCTGAAGCGATCGCCCTGTCGGCGCGTGAGCGGAAGGAGAGTCGTGGTGCGCATTCGCGCCTCGATCACCCGGACAAGGACAAGGCGTGGTCGACGTTCAATCACGTGGTCCGCAAGGGTGCAGACGGTGAGATGACCATCACACGTCACGAGATTCCTCCGATCCGGCAGGAGCTTCAGGACATCATCGAGGAGGAAGGCTGATGGAGTCTGCGACGTTCAAGGTCTGGCGTGGCGACCAGGAAGGCGGCGATTTCGAGACGTACGATGTGGACCTCGAGCCCGGGTACGTCGTGCTCGATGCGATTCACAAGATTCAGGCGGAGCAGGCGACGGATCTGGCGTGCCGCTGGAACTGCAAGGCCGGCAAGTGCGGGTCGTGCTCGGCCGAGGTCAATGGTTCGCCCCGCTTGATGTGTATGACACGTGTGGAGGACGTTGCCGGCGATGGCCCCATCACTGTCGAACCGATGCGGACCTTCCCGGTCCTCAAGGATCTCGTGACGGACGTGTCCTGGAACTACGAGGTGAAGGCGTCGATCCAGCAGATGACACCCAAGGAGCCCGACTTCGAAGACGGCTCTTGGAAGATGCATCAGTACGACGTCGAGCGTCCGCAGGAGTTCCGTAAGTGCATCGAGTGCTTCCTGTGCCAGAACGTGTGTCACGTTCTTCGGGACCATCAGATGCACGCGGAGTTTGCGGGACCCCGGCATTTCGTTTTTGCGGCCCAGGCCGAGATGAACCCCATCGACGTGGGGGACCGGGTCGCGTACCTCCGGGACGACATGGGGATCGGCTACTGCAACATCACCAAATGCTGCACGAAGGTCTGCCCCGAGAACATCACGATCACGGACAATGCGATCATTCCGTTGAAGGAGCGCGTGGTCGACCGTTCCTATGACCCGATCGCGAAAATCATGCGCTCGGTGTTCGGAGGGGGCGATCGCGACTGACGCCCGTGGCATGTTCGAGCTGAAGCGCCTCTCGGCGGAAGCGCTCGATCCAGCGAGGGAAAAGGCGGACCAGTACCGCCTTCTGAATCACCCGTTCCTGGCTGAGAGTATCTGTCGTGACATCCTCGCGGTGGATCCCGATGATCAGGGCACGCTCGTCGTCCTGTGCCTGACACTGTGTGACCAGTTCGGAGTCGAGGGGGGCGCGACGGTCCGCGCCGTGATGGAGGTGGTCGAGCAGCTGGACGATGCGTACGACCGGGCGTACTACGCCGGGATCGTTGCGGAGCGCATGGCGTTTGCCAGCCTCAGGCGCGGGGGGATGGCGTCGGGAGAGGTCGCCTACGACTGGTTCATGAAAGCCATGGACCATTTCGCCGCCGCAGAAATCATTCGGCCAGCCGGTAACGATGATGCGATTCTGCGTTGGAACACGTGTGCACGTGTCGTGAACGCTCGGTCCGATGTGCGCCCGGGACACGAAGAGGCCGGGAAGTCGATGCTGGAGTAGGCGGAGCTTCCTAAAGCCCCCGCATGAACTCCGGTCGCAGCGGGATCGAGCCGTCGAGAGCCATGTCTATGGCCGTCAGGATCTTCTCGCGATCCGTCGGAAGCCGCCCGGCGATCGGGAGGTAGCTCGATGCGTGGTTCGTTCGGAATACGGTATCGGTCGGGTTCGCGTGCTCCACGATGGTGCGCATCTCCTGCAGCAGCTGCGGGACACCGGGTAACTGGAAGTGGCCCTTCTCGACCATTCGCTCCTGGGGGGTGCCCGGGATCACGGTCAGGGTGAGGGCCCCGACGTAGTCGGGATCCATGAGAGAGATCAGACGCGCAGTTTCTCTCGCATGTTCGACGCTTCTGTCCACCCCGCCCGCGCCCAGCAGCACGATCACACTGAGGCGGATGCCCGCTTCATGAGCCCTCTTCGCTGCCTCGACGTGCTCAGCGAAGGTGCCCCCCTTCACAATGCGCTTGAGGGTCACGTCATCACCGGATTCAGGGCCTATGTAGAGCATCTCGAGTCCGGCTTCTCGCAGGGCGTGGAGTTCCGCCGGCGTCTTTTCCAGCAGGTTCTCCGCGGTGGCGTAGCAGGAGACCCGTTGCAGTCGGGGAAACGCCATGCGGCACGCCGACAGGATCGCGAGCCATCGATCGATGTCCATGATCAGTGCATCGCCATCAGCGACGAAGACCTTGCCGGTGCCGGGGTACGTGCGCCCCGCCATGGAAATGTCCGCGAGCACTTCGTCGAGGCTGCGTACTCTGAACTGCTTGTCCCGGTACATGTCGCAATACGTGCACAGGTTGTGCGAACAGCCGATGGTGGCCTGCACGATGTACGATCGAGCCTCGGACGGCGGACGGTAGAGCTTCCCCTCGTAGCGCATACTCAAAGATAAGGTCCAGCGGACCTCAGGAGGGCGCGTGTCGGACCTTTAGCGATGCAGAAGAGTCAGACGAACAGTGGCGCCGGGCTGGACGCTGGGATCTCAACCGCCGAGCATTCGCATGAGCAGATTCCTGGTCATCTGCTGGACCCGAACATCCGTAGGGGGTCGACCCGGTGTGAAGCCGTCATTGTCCAGGAACCACGACCAGTAGTTCGTCCCGGCGGCAAAGACGATCGCTCCACTGTCGGACCTCGTGTGGATGGCCGCATGGTGCACGTCGGGAAGGGAATTGCGATCAACCACGGGCGATTCGGCAAGCAGCACAAGGTCGGTCGTTGGCGGTGACGTGCCGTTGTTCCAGATCCGATCGTACTCGTACCCCACGAGGCCCGGAATTTCATCTCCGTCGACAGCTCCGGTTCCGTCGTAGATCCAGTGCGCGGAGTTCTTCACCACCCATGGGAAGGACTCACCGAACGTAAAGTCGGAGCTGTACATGATTCCCAGAATACCATTTTCTGGTTGATTGACCTCAGCGTCGCGCCACCGGACGGTCGTCGCGCCGGCAGGTCCTCCACCGTCCAGTGCAGCTTCTTTGTATGCCACCATGACGCGGTAGGGATCTGCCACAGAGGACGCTTCGAAGCGGATCTGCCAGTAGATGTTGTTGGCGTCAAAAAAGGCGGCGTGCGTACCAGCATCGAGGGCAGTTACCAAGGCGTCACGCATGCCTTGTGACCAGTACTCGTCATGGAAATTGGAGATGAATACTCGCGCCCCTGACAGGATAGAAGGGTCTCGCTCAAGATCGATACTCGTCACATACGAGGCTTGATATCCCTCCCGCTCCAGCCAGCGAATCAGGTTGTAGTCCCCGGAAAAAACGTCTCCTGCCCCTGAGCCACTCGCATAGGGTCGATCAAACGACACTTTGTACGCGCGACCCCCATCGGAATTGTACTCGTAGAGACTCTTGCCGCCCCAGTTGTTGTACGCTTGATACGTGGTCACTGGAATCTGAACGACAAGGTCTCCAGGCTGCGCATCGTCCCGGATGACGAACATGATTCTGCCAAAGGGGGCGCCCCCGGATATTAGATCGACCAAATACACGCCACTCGTCCAGTTGGGATCTGTCTGCAGCGTGTAGGTGGGGCTCCAGTTCGCCTCGATCAGTCCTGTGCTGGCATCTGCGACGGGTTGGGCTTGTTCCAGACCAGCCACCGAGTCGACGCTGAGGACCAAGCTCTTGCCTGTTCCTCCGTACCACCCGAGTCGCGAGACTGCCAAACCGTGCTGCGAGCCATCGGTCGATATGTGGAGTGAGATGGACTCCCCCCGATCGATGCTCACGTCTCCCGCGTAGCCCTCGATAAACGACGCGTCTTTCCGGATCTTGAGTGATCGGACGACCTGAAGGACCTGTCCATCTCCGCTCTGAAGCTGAATGGTGAACGTCTGAGCTTCAACCATGAGCGGCGTTCCGAAGATTTCACCTGACGAGCGGAGTTCGAGACCATCGGGGACGGCTCCGCTTACGAGTGAGACGACGTACGATCCATCGCCTCCCGTGACAGGGATCGTGTCCGCGTAGGCCACACCCACGAGGCCCTCTGACAGCGGGGTAGCATCCACAGAGATCGCCGCGTATACGGGCAGATTGAGAGTCAAGGAGTCGATCTGCCCATCGCCGGACGTCACGATCGCCAGAACCTGAAGCACACCCGGCGTGGCGGCGGTGCCCTCCAGAGTTCCGTTCGCCAACAGCGTGAATCCCCCAGGCAGGCCTTCATCTCCAGGTGACCAGATGTATTCTCCGTCACCTCCCGATGCCGTCAGTACGGTTGCAAACGGCACGCCCACCACTGCAGTGCTGGGCGGCGGAGGGTCGACTGCCAATCGTTCGTATACGAGAACAGTCACCGTGTCGGCTACGTTGCCAGCTGAAGCCACGAGATCAGTTGTGCCGACGGCGAGTGCCTTGACGAGACCCGTCGAGTCTACGGAGACGACGCTCGAGTCGGTGGAACTCCACGATAGAGGTGCTTCAGGCATGGCAACGCCCTGAGCATCGGCGAACTCTACCTGAATTCTCAGTGAATCCCCGAGGATCATTGAGGGCGGCACCCCAGAATCGATGCTGATGGTCGCAATGACCTGACTCACCGACACGTGGACGACTGCGGTTGCAGTGCCACTGGCTGCTGAGACCGAAGCGGTACCGTTCGATACGGATGTGACGAGGCCATCGACGACGGTGAGCACGCCATCGTCGCTCGACGTCCACGTGAC
>JAYOKZ010000001.1:191531-194206 GCA_038120095.1 Gemmatimonadales bacterium | reverse complement strand
TGACGAGGCCATCGACGACGGTGAGCACGCCATCGTCGCTCGACGTCCACGTGACCGGGGCATCGGCGATCAGCTGACCGGCAGCATCGAGCACACTGGCCTGGACGGTCGTGGTATCGCCGATCGAGGGAAACGACAGCGTATCGGTGCTGAGGTTGATCGATGCTGCCACCTGACTCACCGACACGTGGACGACTGCGGTTGCAGTGCCACTGGCTGCTGAGACCGAAGCGGTACCGTTCGATACGGATGTGACGAGGCCATCGACGACGGTGAGCACGCCATCGTCGCTCGACGTCCACGTGACATTCTGACCAGTCATGACAGCACCGTTTTGATCCTTGACGGTGGCCGTCAGTTTGGCAGTCGACCCAAGGGACGTCAGCGTCAATTCGCGCTCTGATAGTTCGATGCTCGTGGGTACTGGCGCCGGTGGTTCGGTTGGACTTGGCGCGTCAGACCAGCACGAGATCGAGGCCAGCACGCAAACGGTGACGACCCACCTGCGCCCTAACCGCCCACGCGTCGGCTGACGGTGACGGTCAAAGGAGTGCAGATGTTCGAGCATAATGCGCACTGGTTGAGCAGCCAGATCCCGGAGAGTTGGTGCGCCGAGTCACAGAAGAGTGCAAGGCACGGACTTCCCAAGGTGTATTCCATGTTGGCGTGCTGATCCGGGCGATCACAAGATGCGCTCGTTTGGAGCCTGACCATCAGTGGGTCTGAACAGGATGGCGTTCCCCCCGCCCTTCGGGCTGACAGGGGCTTTTGGGACTGTGCCTAACGCAGTCGGCGGTGATGGGTCCACCGGACCCCCCGCTCCGAGGAAGGCGACTCAGCGACTGCGGTGAGCCCGGGCCACCATCTTTGCGATCTGGATGTCCTGAACCGCCACGCCTGTCAGGTCTGCGACGGTGATCTGATCGTCGGATGTGCGGCCCAGTCGCGCATCGGTGACGACGGCGCCGAGTTCAATGATGTCGTTCTTCTCGAGGAGCCCCGCGGCGATCGCGTGGACACACTCCCCGTACTCACTGCACTGGGCCACACTGTCCGCGATCACCCGATCCGCACGGCCGAGAAGGACGGGGTCCAGTTCCTGTTTCCCATCGTCATCCGATCCCATCGCGGTGATGTGCGTCCCAGGCCTGACCTGTTCCGAGCGAAGGACGGGGCCGCGTGCCGACGTGGCCGTGACGATCACGCGACTTTCTGCAGCGAGTTCGTCCACGGTCGCCGCGGCTCGGACCTCGAGACCGGCGCGGATGACGCTCTCGCTGTTCAGCAGATCGCGGACCATGGCGGCGACTCGATCCGGACTCCGACCCCAGACGACTGCGGACTTCGCGTCCACCACCGAACAGAGCATCTCGAGCTGCATACGAGCCTGGACACCGGTCCCGATGACGCCAATCTGATCGACTACGGACGGGGCCAGGTGTCGGGCCGCGACCGCGCCCGCTGCAGCTGTGCGCATGTCCGTGAGCCAGCATCGGTCGTGAAGGACGAGTTCGAGGGCACCGGTACGCTGGCTGAAGACGAGGATCACGCCGTCGGAGGGTGGAAGTCCCAGGGCCGGGTTGTCGTAGAAGCCGGATGCCACCTTCAGCACCCAGACGTCGTCCGGGGCAATGGCGCCGTACTTGATGTGCACATCGCCGGGTGGGGTCTTGAAGTTCAGAAAGCCGACGGGCGGGACCACGACTCGACCCCGGGAATAGAGGTCGAAGCCAGCCTCGATCTCGTTGATCAGTCCGTCAGCGTCCAGAAGGGATCGGATCGTTTCAAGGTCGAGTACATGGGGCACGGTCGCTCGCCTGGCGGAAGGGGAGGGGATCCAGTCAACGTAGCACCAGTGCCTCGGCGCATCATCGGATAGCGGCGCAGGGTGCCGCGACTCTACCTTCGCGAATGGCTCGGCCGCCGGAGTGCCGGGTGTTTTCCGGGAGTTCCTTCGTGCGTGTCTCGCGACGCTCTATCGCCCATTGGTTCTGGTCCATCCTTCTGATGCTGTCGACTGGCGCGTGTTCGACCGCTGAAGAGCTCTATCCGCGTGAACTCGACATGACGACGTGGTCGGTCGTGGGCGTCGATCCCGCCACCGGGGACGTCGGGGTCGCGGTTGCGTCCTGCGTTACGCGGAATGGGGATGCCGTAGCTGCGCTGGTGCCGGGCATGGGAGCGGCCGCCACTCAGGCCGGCTTCGATGTCGACAACCGCAACAGGGTGTTCGCTGCGATCAGGGAGGGGCTGACCGCAGAAGAAGTCATCCTGCGGGTGACGGATCCCGAGTGGGATGATCAACTCGACCGGAGACAGTATGGGGTGGTCACGATGCACGATGGGCTGGTCCACGTGGCCGGTTTTACGACGCCGCTACGGCAGGGGATCACCACGGGGGATGACGGATCCACCCGCTATGCCGGTGTCATGGCGGATGCCAGCCGTGGTGTGAGTTCGCAGGGGAACACGCTCGAAAGTCCCGAGGTGGTGAGTGCTCCGCTCGATGCCTACCGGTGGGAGGACCCGGCTGGGTTCAACTGGCTCTCGGACCGACTGATGCGGGCCCTCGAAGCCGGGTCGGTGGCGGGGGGGGATGTCAGGTGCAACGACGAGAATGTTCGACAGACTGCGTCGATGGCCGTGATCCTCGTAGCCCGGGGCGGTGACGCTCC
>JAYOKZ010000001.1:26619-191431 GCA_038120095.1 Gemmatimonadales bacterium | reverse complement strand
GGGCGCCCGAAGCGGCGGGGATTCGGGCGATGCACCCGCCGGACCTGGCCACATCCCGGGAGAAGCTCTTTTGCTTTCTCGTTGGTTGGATGGGCGGTCCGCCTCTGTACGTTCAGCGGTATGGTCACCCCATGCTCCGAGCGCGTCACCTGCCGTTTTCCATCGGGGTGGAAGAGCGTGATGCCTGGGTCGCCTGCATGGACCACGCACTCGATGAGCATCCCATCCCCGGGGAGATCCGCGAAGCCTTGAAAATCCGTTTCCGGTCGGTTGCGAATCACATGCGCAATCAGGCGGATCACTCTCCTTGACGTTCTTCGGCGAGGGGTTTTCTGCCGGCGCGAATACGGGACTCCCCTCTGGCCGTCACCCCTGCGAGGCGGCGTTCGCCCGGATGGCGGCTGCTACGTACGTCGCGAGTCCCTCAGCCCGATCGTCGTAGTGCGCCCGGAAGCGTGGGTCCACTGTATACATCTCCGCGAGGGAGACGTGCATGCTGTGACTGCAGGGGTAGAATCGGCGGTCGATATGCATTCGGGCTCGCTCGGCGACGGCACGGGCCGCACTGGAGTCCGGGGGAGCACCCTCCTCCATTGCAGCCGCAAAATCGGCTTCGATCGCCTCCGTCTCCGCTTTGATCCGGGTCCAGTCCGAGTCGGAATATGACTTCGTACGGGCCGCGGAATGCCGGTACGCATCGGTGTGACCCCAGCGCTCCCGCGCCTCTTCGTCATGGTCCTGATCGTGACGCACCCTCATTCGTCCCCCCCGGAATTCACAACCAGGTCGATGTCACGGTCGCCACCCGGCGATCGGACGTGGTCGATTTATCTCAGCTCGAAACGATCGAGATTCATGACCTTGTCCCACGCCGCGACGAAGTCGTGCACGAAGCGCTCGTGGGCATCGTCCTGACCGTAGACCTCGGCGATGGCTCGAAGCTGCGAGTTCGATCCGAAGATCAGGTCGACGCGGGTGGCCGTCCATTTCAGGTCACCACTCGCACGATCCCGCCCCTCGAACACGTCCTCGGAGGCCGATGCAGCAGTCCATTCGGTTTCCATGTCGAGCAGGTTCGTGAAAAAGTCGTTCGACAGGGTCTCCGTCCGATCTGAAAAGACTCCGTGACCAGAGCCGTCAGCATTCGTATTCAGGACACGCATGCCGCCGACCAGCACGGTCATCTCGGGTGCGCTCAGCGTCATGAGCTGCGCCTTGTCTACCAGCAACTCCTCCGCTGACACCGAGTAGTCGCCACCGAGATAGTTCCGGAAGCCGTCCGCGATCGGCTCGAGTACCCCGAAGGAATCCACGTCCGTCTGCTCGGCGGAAGCATCTGTGCGGCCGGGCGCGAAGGGGACGGTTATCTCCTGGCCACCGTTCCTGGCCGCCTGCTCGACACCGGCGCACCCTGCGAGCACGATCAGGTCAGCGAGGGAGATCCGTTTACCACCCGACTGGGCCGCATTGAATTCGTTCTGGATCGACTCGAGGGACTCTATGACCCGCGCGAGTTGCTCGGGCTGGTTGACCGCCCAATCCCTCTGAGGGGCCAGGCGCACTCGAGCCCCGTTGGCGCCCCCGCGCTTGTCGGACCCTCGGAACGTGGAGGCGGACGCCCACGCGGCCGACACCAGCTCCGACACGGACAGCCCGGACGCCAGCACCGAGGACTTCAGGGCGGCAATATCGTCGGCACCGACCAGCTCGTGGTCGACCGCCGGCACCGGATCCTGCCAGATGAGTTCCTCGTCGGGAACCAGAGAGCCCAGATAGCGCGACCGTGGTCCCATATCGCGGTGCGTGAGCTTGAACCAGGCGCGCGCGAACGCGTCCACGAGCTGATCCGGGTGCTCATGGAAGCGCCGCGAAATCTGCTCGTAGGCGGGATCTTCTCGCAGCGAAATGTCCGTCGTTGCCATCATCGGTGCATGACGCCTCGACGGGTCGTGTGCATCGGGAACGGCGTCGGCCGCGGCACCATTCTGTGGCGTCCACTGCCACGCTCCGGCGGGACTCTTGGTCAGCTCCCATTCATAGCCGAAGAGCGTGTCGAAGTAGCCGGTGTCCCACTGGATGGGGTTCGGAGTCCACGCCCCCTCGAGGCCGCTCGTGATCGTGTCCACTCCTTTTCCGGTGCCGAAGCTGTTCTTCCACCCCAGCCCCTGCTCTTCGATGGACGCCCCCTCGGGCTCGGCACCCACGAGGGCGGCATCACCGGCTCCGTGAGTCTTGCCGAAGGTGTGGCCACCTGCGATCAGGGCCACCGTTTCCTCGTCGTTCATCGCCATACGTGCAAACGTCTCACGGATGTCGTGCGCCGCTGCCAGCGGATCCGGCTTACCGTTCGGACCTTCAGGGTTCACATAGATGAGCCCCATCTGCACCGCGGCGAGGGGGTTTTCCAGCTGCCGTTCTCCCGAGTAGCGCCTGTCGCCCAGCCACTCGGTCTCTTTCCCCCAGTAGATGTCTCCTTCCGGCTCGAACACGTCCTCACGGCCTCCGGCGAAGCCGAAGGGCTCCAGGCCCATGGACTCGATGGCACAGTTTCCGGCGAAGATCATCAGGTCCGCCCAGGAAATTCGGTTCCCGTACTTCTGCTTGATCGGCCAGAGCAGGCGGCGAGCCTTGTCGAGGTTGCCGTTGTCGGGCCAGCTGTTGAGGGGTGCGAAGCGGAGCGTGCCGGCGCCTGCACCGCCGCGGCCGTCCCCGGTGCGGTAGGTCCCGGCGCTGTGCCACGCCATCCGGATGAAGAAAGGGCCGTAGTGCCCGTAGTCCGCAGGCCACCACTCCTGCGAATCGGTCATGAGTGCGAAGAGATCCTGCTTGAGTTCGTCGATGTCGAGCTTGGCGAACTCGGAGGCGTAATTGAACCCTTCAGCCATCGGGGAGGACGATGGAGCGTTCTGGTGCAGGATCGAGAGGTTGAGCTGGTTGGGCCACCAGTCCCGGTTGGATGTTCCCGCGCTCGTCGTGCTCATGTGACCGTGGTGGACCGGGCACTTTCCATTCTCGCTCATGCTCTGCATTCCGCGCTGAGGGGTTCGGCGATGTCGCCGACAAGTTCTTCTCCGCCCATTTGGACATCTGAAACCGCCGCGGTGTTGACGTCCTCTGGCCCGGAGCTGACCGTGATCTGCCGCAAAGGAGGAGGACGGTTCCAGGTTGGGGAGTCCCGCGGGGTGGCTTACGAGGCGCTTGACGCGCTCAGCGCGCCCGAACACCATGCCGGGGCTCCGTGCTTGCGATATGGACGATTCCGACTCTTGACCGACCCGCCCGCCTACGAACGTGACCCCCGGCTCACGCGGCTGGAAACCTCGGTCATCGAGGTGGGGGTGAGGGACGGTGAGCCGTTCGTCATCCTTGCGGACACGGTGTTGTATCCGGAGGGAGGTGGCCAGCCCGGGGATCGAGGTCGCGTGGGTGGTGTCAGGGTGTGCGATGTGCTCAGGCTGGATGGTGAGATCATCCATGTGCTCGAGGCGTCGCTGGAACCGGGGGAGGTGACGGTCGAGCTGGACTGGGTCCGCCGCTTCGACCACATGCAGCAGCACACGGCGCAGCATCTTCTGACGGCAGTGGCGGCAGACCAGTTCGGTTGGCCAACCACCGCGTTTCATCTCGGGGAACGAGTCTCGGACGTAGAGCTCGACGTGGAACTCCTGGACGCGGAGCAGCTGCGGTTGCTGGAGAACGCCATAGCGACCGAGGTCCGAGCAGCTCGAGCGGTTCGTGCTCGTCGGGTGACGATGGGCGAATATCAGAGTTCGGAGGTCCGGTCGCGGGGCCTCCCTGCCGGCCACTCCGGCGACGTGCGTCTCGTTGAGATCGACGGCGTCGACGTGAACACCTGCGGCGGCACGCACTGCTCGAGCACAGCGGAGCTGGAGGCGATCAAGCTCCTCGGTTCGCAATCACAGCGCGGGGGGACTCGTCTGTTTTACGTGGCAGGAGAACGAGTTCGGCGAAGGCTCGGCGAGGAAGTCGAGCGGTCGGCGGCATTGCGTGGCCTGCTCGGAGCGGCAGACGACGAACTGATCGCTGCGGCCGAATTGAGGATCGAGCAGGTGAAGGATGGAGCGCGAACCGTGCGGCGTCTCGAGGACGAGCTGACCGTGGCGATCGCACACAAGCTCGCGGGGCGCACCGAAGCCGTGTCTGTGGAGCACGTCGGGAATCACGATCTCTCGTTCATGCAGCGGGTCGCACGAGAGTTCGCTTCGTTGGACCCAACCCGTGCGGTGCTGCTGACGGCCGGGGGGGAGGAGGCCGGCTTCTTCCTTCTCGCTGCCGGAGAGATGTCAGACGTCGATGTAACCGAGATCGGGCCCCGAATCGCAGAGGCCATGGGCGGAAGCGGTGGCGGGAAAGGCCGAATGTTTCAGGGTCGGGTTAGCCGCCTGTCCGATCGTGCCGCTGCGGTTGCACTTCTGCCTCGATAATTCGGGGTCGCGGGTTCCGGGGAGTGCGGACACTTTGCGCCGTCGAACCTTTGCACTGGAGCAGAGCTCATGCCGTACATCGATCAAAGTGCCCGTACACGACTGGCCGATGGAGCGGAGCCAGCGAATGCCGGTGAATTGAATTATGCGATCACCCTTCTCGTCGACGCATATCTGGCACGGTGTGCTCTAGCTGACGGCCGGATCAGGTATGCGCACCTCAATGAAGCGATCGGCGTCCTCGAATGCGCCAAGCTCGAACTGTACCGACGGGTGACGGCCCCGTATGAGGACGAGAAAATGGAGGAAAGCGGGGACGTCTACACCGTGCGGAGCAGTCATCCGCCCCGAGAGCCTGGTCGGTCTCGGCCGGACTAGTCGCGATCGGATGTTTCGCGCACCTGTCGCTGAAGCCTCGCCAGAATCGCACTCATGCCCCTCAGTCGAAGAGGGGACACCACCTCGCCGAGGCCCATCGCACTGAAAAAGTCGGGTGGGACGGCGAGAACCTCTCGGGTCGACAGGCCGTCCAGACCCTCGAACAGGATGCCGGCGAAACCTCGAACCGTCGGACTTTCCGGGGGAGCGTCGAAAAACAGGTGAACGGAGCCGTCCGGATCCACGCGGGTCGCGACGAAAAAAGGTGTTTGGCACTCATGAACCTGCTCGAGGTCCCCGCGGTCATCGAGCATGTCGGCCGGAAGCGAGGGCAACTTCTCGGAGTAATGCAGGAGCGCCTGAACCTTGAGATTCTTCGGTGCGCGCTCGAAACGCGTGACGATCCGTTGGAGAGGGTCGGGGATGCACATAGCGACGGATACCGTCGGTCGGCCGGACCGTTCCCGGTCAGGTCACGCTGTGTGATACTTACGTGATATGCTGCCTCGTAACGACACTGAGGCGAGCGTGACATGTCAACCTGGAGAGGGTAATGCCCGCCGTTCAAGATTCATCGGACCACTTCAAGGGCTATGCCCGCCCCGAGCATCTCGTGTCAACAGCGTGGCTCGCTGACCACCTCGAGGATCCAGACGTGGTGGTCGTTGAGTCGGATGAAGACGTCCTGCTGTACGAGACGGGACACATTCCGGGATCGGTCAAGATCGACTGGCACATGGATCTGAATGACTCGCTCACGCGCGACTATATCGACGGGGCAGGATTCGCCGAGCTCATGGCGTCGAAGGGGATCTCCCGGGATTCCACCGTTGTCCTCTATGGTGACAATTACAACTGGTGGGCGGCCTACGCGTTCTGGGTGTTCACGCTGTTCGGTCACCCCGATGTGAGGCTGCTCGATGGGGGTCGGGCCGCGTGGAGGAGGGAAGAGCGTCCCATGACCGCGGACGTTCCCGCGCCGGTCAGGAGTCAGTACCCGGTCGTCGAACGTGATGACGAGAGGGCACGCGCATTTCGAGACGATGTCATGCAGCACCTTCGTGTGAACGGACGACTCGTCGATGTTCGCTCCCCGGAAGAGTTCTCGGGTGAGCGCATTCACATGGTTGACTACCCGCAGGAGGGTGCGCTTCGGGGCGGCCACATCCCGGGTGCGTCCAGTGTGCCGTGGAAGCTCGCGACCAACGACGATGGAACGTTCCGCTCGGCAGATGAGCTTCGGGCGCTTTATCAGGAGGATCACGGACTCGATCCTGCGGACGAGGTCGTCACCTACTGCCGCATCGGAGAGCGATCGAGCCACTCGTGGTTCGTCCTGACATATCTGCTCGGATTCGAGAACGTTCGTAATTACGATGGTTCGTGGACCGAGTGGGGCAATTCGGTGAGGGCTCCCATCGAGCGTTAAACTCGGACGGATGCGCGGGCATTGCTGCAGGACCGTCATCACCCTTCTAATAAAGTCTTCACCCTGGGCAATCGCCCCTGCCGGAGGCTCACGATGTCGGTCAGGATGCTCACGCTGGTTGCGTTCGTTCCGTTTGCTGCGGGATCTCTTCTTGGTCTGACCGGCAGCGTCGGTGGAGCGTCCGAGACACTCGGGATGGCCGCGGCGGAGGTCGGCGTCGAGGTCACGATTCGTGAAGGCACGAATATGGCCGCGGCCGTCTCGCCGGATGGATCGACGCTCGCGATCGACGCTCTCGGAAGAATCTGGACCCTTCCGACCGATGGGGGAGAAGCTTTGGCGCTCACCGACCCTTTCGGTGATGCCCGCCAACCTGCCTGGTCACCCGACGGGAAGCACGTCGCGTTTCAGGCGTATTGGGGTGGTGACTACGACATCTGGATGGTGCAGTCGGACGGCAGTGGGCTCACTCGGCTGACCAACGGGCCCTTCGACGACCGCGAGCCCCATTGGGCTCCCGACGGTACTCGAGTTGCCTTCTCGTCGGACCGAGGCGGTACGTACGACATCTGGGAGGTTTCGGTGGAATCGGGGCGGGTCGTGCGGCTCATCGATGGGCCCGACAACGAGTACTCGCCAGCGTTCGGTCCCGAAGGCGAGATCGCCTATGTGACCGATGGTACCGATCCCGCCGTGTGGGCGTGGACTCGGTCGGGTGGATCTCGACGGGTGGCCGGACTGGATGGGGCTACCGCCTTCGCTCCCTCGTGGAGCCCCGATGGCGGGTCGATCGCCTACAGTGTCTCTGCCTACGGATCGAGCGCGCTGCATGTGGTGCCGGCCTCGGGGGGTGGCAACGCTCGGAGGGTCAGCGTGGAAGAGGAGGATGTATTCCCCTTCCGGGCCGAGTGGCTCGAAGGCGACCGACTCCTGTACACGGCGGACGGCCGAATCCGGACACGTCCGACGATGGGTGGTTCCGCGCAGGACATTCCGTTCTCCGTCACGGTAACACTCGATCGCCCCACGTATCGGAAGCGGCTGCGGACCTTCGACGCGTCGGCCCCGCGGCCTGTTCGGGGAATCGTGTCCCCGGCGGTGTCACCGGATGGCGCACAGGTGGTGTTCACCGCCCTCGGTGATCTGTGGCTGATGCCGATCGGTGGAGAACCTCGGCGCCTCACGGATGATCCATGGGTGGAAGTGGATGCCGCATGGTCTCCGGACGGGAGCCGTCTCGCGTTCGCATCGGATCGGGGCGGCCCGATGGATCTGTGGGTCCTCGATGTGCTGAGCGGTGAGGCTCGACAGGTGAGCCGTGGCGGAGGCGCGATGCCATCGTGGTCTCCCGACGGTCGTGAGATCGCGTATGTCGGCGGGTCAGGTCGGGAAGCAGGGGTACGCGTGGTTTCGGTCGCGAATGGGAGTTCCGTCACGGTCCGTTCAGGTCTGTTCGGACCGGGCCGGCCGACGTGGTCGCCGGATGGAACCCATGTAGGGGTGTCCACGCTTGCGCCGTACTCGTCCCGCTATCGGGAGGGGGTGAACAAGGCACTCCTGATGCGGGTGCCCCGGCCTGCTGCGCAGGACGGGGACAACCTGGAGGATCTGGCGTCTTCGTTGAGGCAGTCCGACGAGCGCTGGCTGGACTTCCTGCCGCACTCTTCGACCGGTACCCGATCCACGGATGGCCCGGTATGGTCACCGGACGGTTCATGGTTCGCGTATGTCTCCAACGGTGTTCTTTGGGTCGTCCCGGTCACGCGCGATGGGGACGCCGCGGGACCACCGAGACGACTCAACAACGAGACCACGTCGGATCTCTCATGGACGTCGGACTCGCGGTCGATCGTCTATCTGACAACGGATCGACTTCGGCGCGTCTGGCTGGAGAGTGGCGCCATCGAGGACATCCCGGTGAATCTCGAATGGAGTCGTCGAGTTCCGGTCTCGCGGTCCGTGATCCATGCCGGTCTCGTCTTCGACGGTGTCTCTGACGAGTTGCTCTCGAACGTCGATATCGTTGTCGAGGGCAACCGTATCGCGCGCATGGTGCCGCATGACGAGGCGCTCCACGAGGGCGTAGTCATCGACGCCTCGGACGGTGTCCTTTCTCCCGGGTTGATCGAGATGCACACGCATGGTGGCCTCGGGGAGGGTGAGGCGGTCGGGCGGAACTGGCTTTCGTACGGGGTCACGACGATTCGCCGGGTCTCGGCGGATCCGTACGACATGACGGAGGCTCGCGAGTCCGTCGAGTCGGGCCGTCGCATGGGTCCGCGTGTGTTCGCGACGGGAAACTCCATGGACGGGAGCCGGATCTACTACGGTGGCGGCGCGTCGATGGGAGCCATCGCTCAGGTCGAGTTGGAGATGCAGCGGGCTGAAGCGCTCGAGTATGATCTCATCAAGACCTACGTTCGGCTGCCGGACGCCGTGCAGCGGCGGGTCATCGAAGAGGCGCATGCCCGGGGCATGTCGGTGACCTCGCACGAACTGTACCCCGGTGTGGCGTATGGGGCGGACGGCGTTGAGCACGTTCGGGGCACCAGTCGGCGAGGATACTCGACGAAGGTCAGTGAACTGAATCGGAGCTATCAGGATGTCGTCGAATTGCTGTCGAGTTCCAGAATGGCCCTCACGCCCACGGTAGGCCTGTATGGTGGCTTTGGTCTCCTGGCCGGCGATGATCCATCGCTGCTCGACGACGTGCGACTCGAGCACTTCGGGGGGAGCACCGCGCGTGGCCGTCGCGGTGGGGACGTCGACATCGTACGACGCATGGTCACGGACATGGGGTCGCTCGCACGCCGGGTTCACGATCAGGGTGGGGTCGTGGTCGTGGGGACCGATTTTGGTCCGCCGGGACTCTCGCTCGTCGCTGAGATGGAGGTCCTCGCGCGGTATGGCGGGATGGAGCCGGTCGACGTCATGCGCGCCGCGACATCGGTGCCGGCTGACGTGATGGGGTACGGGGATGACCTCGGCGTGATTCGACCCGGGATGCTCGCGGACATGGTCGTATTCGGCGGAAACCCTCTGGAGAACCTGCAAGCAGTCAGAGACGTCCGTCTCGTGATTACGAACGGAACGGCCTACACGCTGGACGAGTTGATGAGTGGACCGGTGACGCCGTAGGTCTCTAGAGTCGCGCCGCGCGTCTCGCGTCGCGGGCGCGCTTGCCCTCGTACATCCGCAGATCTGCGTCGTGCACGAGGGACCGTACGCTGGTGTGCCGCTCGGGATCGTACGAGGCGACGCCAACCCGGAACGCCACCAGCGGCGCTCCTTCACGCGTGTGCAGTTCCCGCTGCAGCAGCGCGAGGGGACGTTCGACATCCTCGGCCGTTGCCCCGGTGAGAAGCACGCAGAACTCGTCGCCACCCAGTCGTGCGATCACGTCCGAATCCCGGAAGGTCGAGGTCAGACGGTCCGCGAAGGTTCGCAGTACCCGATCACCCCCCGCGTGTCCCAGCGTGTCGTTGATCGTCTTGAAGTCGTCGAGATCGAAATAGAGAAGGGTCGCAGGCTCACCGACCCTGCTGCACAGGGCGATCGAGTGTTCCACCAGCGCATCGAAGCCGCGTCGGTTCGTCAGGCCCGTCAATTCGTCCTTCATCGCAAGTGAGAGGGAGCGCAGTTCCTGTTCCAGCATGCTGGCGAGATCTTCGAGAATCTTCTGGTCCTCGGAGCCGACCGATCGGGGCTCATGGTCGACGACACTGAGTGTCCCGAGCAGCTGGCCATCCGATCCCCTCACTGGGCATCCGGCGTAGAACCGGATCTCGGGAAGTCCGACGACCAGGGGGTGGTCGCGGAAGCGAGGATCGCGGGTCGTATCGGGCACGATGACGACCTCACCCGACATCTCCCCGGGCGCACCGAAGGCAACCTCCGGTGGAGGTCTGTGCGTGTCCACACCGATCCTCGAGTGAACCCACTGGTGCTCGGAGTCCGACAGGCTGAGGAACGCGAGAGGGGCATCGAAAAGCCGGCGAGCCAGGCGCGTGAGTCGGTCGAATCTCTCGTCTCCGCCTTTCGTCAGGAACTCGATCGCTTCCGGATTGGGCGGCTCGGCATGGCGCTTGCCGTTGCGGTTGATTCGTGGCACAGGTCGTTGGAGTGTGCGGCGAGGAGTGAGTCGAATCACAGAGGGTCGGCCTGACGGACCGATATCACTCAAGATAGTGAGCCTGAACCTTGATGGTCACGCGATTTCTCCATCGCTCGCGGCCAGGCCGATCATGCCCCGTTCCGACTCGGTGGACGATCGGGCGGCGGAGTGGGGCCGCATCGACTGCTTGCCGAGTCGGCCGGGTTCGAGCACCCTGGGCGCATGAACTCGGACGTAGTCGCACGATGACGATCTCCCGTCTGGCTGGAGCCATGATGCTCCTCCTTGCGGCAGCAGAGGATGGCCACGCCCAGGAGGCCAACCCGACACAACAAGAAGTCGATTACGTCAACGCCGCAGACGGAACCCCGCTGAGCGGGTATTTGTCGGTTCCGACCGGGGTCGATGAGTCTCCGGGGGTCGTGCTTCTATCGATCGCCGGGACCGAAGTCGTGACAGAGAGCCTCGTGGAGGCCGGATACGCGGTCCTCGCCCCGATCCGTCGCGGGTTCGTCTCCGTTGATCCGTTGCTTCGAGCGACGTATGCGGATCTGGGTGGTGACCTTCGCGCGGCGCTCGACTATCTCGGATCTCTGCCCGAGGTCGATTCGGGGCGTCTGGTTGTCATCGCGCAGGCAGACGATGCACCCCCGGCCATGCTCGCCATGGCCTCCTCATCCTCTCCGATCCCTCTCCTTCTGTTTGCCCCACCGGCTTTTTCGGGCGTGCAGGAGTTTCGACGGGAGCAGATGGGGCTGGCGAGGCGCGATGGTGCGGGCGGCGATGAACTGCTGGCGCTCGACCGTTACATCGATCAGATCGCGGCGATCGCTCTGAGCGATGCACAGCCGTACGTTCGCGAATACCGACTCGGTGTGCTTCGAGAGGCTTCCTCCGTGGATCTGCCCCGTAATGCGGCGTTTCCGATGGACGAACGGCAGGCACGCTTCCTTGCCAGTCCCCTCTGGCGGGATCGGCTTTCCTTCGAGCCGCAGCGGGTGCTGGCCTCGCTGCGATCCCCCGTGATGGTCGTGATCGGCGAAGAGGAGGCGAACACTCCGATCGAGGCCTATGTGGATTCCGTCCGGCGCGGCTTCACGGCAGGGAGTCGCGAGGCTTCCGTGTGCATTGTCCCGGGGCGCACCCGCCACTCGTTCTCGCCCCGGACGATCGACGTCGTGGTGCGATGGGTCGACGCTCGGTTGAGGGAGGCAGCTCCGGCGGAGCCGATGTGCCGAGAGGAATTGCCGGGCTAGCGACGAGCACGCCCTCTGGCCCCTGCGGATCCGTCGGGACGGTTGGGACTCTTCCGTACGACTGGATCGAACCCTCTTGGCACGGTCCTCGGTGGGGCGAGATTGTCTTGATCGATCGCTCGCTCGCCCCCCCGGCTCGGAGCCTCTCCATGACCGAGTTTCTGACGCAATCCTTCTACGGAAATACAATTCTGCAGTGGGCCATCGCAGCCACGATCGCGGTCCTGTCAGTGGCGGGCGGACGGACCGTGTACTGGGTCGTCAGCGGCATTCTGCGAAAGGCGACGAACCAGACGGAAAACGAACTCGACGACTTCGTAGTGGACACGATCAAGGAGCCGATCGTCGTGATCGTTACGGTCCTCGGTCTGTGGCTGGCAGTGCAGACCCTGACCCTGCCTGCCAGCGTCGGCGATTTTCTGTGGGCTGCGATTCAGGCGACCATGGTGCTCGCCGTGACGTGGACTCTTTCCCGGCTCTGGGTCGCGTTCGTGGCGGGCGTCCTGAAGCCTCTCGTCGAGTCGAGCGACTCCGATCTCGACGACCAGCTGCTCCCCATCGCGCGTCGGGGTGGAAAGTCGGCCATCTGGATCATCGGCGTGATCGTCGCCCTCAACAACGCGGGCTACGACGTGATGGCGCTCATTGCCGGTCTTGGAATCGGTGGGCTCGCCCTCGCCATGGCCGCCAAGGACACGGTCGCCAATTTCTTTGGCGGCTTCACGATCTTCACTGATCGCCCCTTCGCGATGGGAGATCGGATCGTGATCAGCGGTTTCGACGGGACCGTGAGCGAGATTGGCCTTCGAAGCACGCGCCTCAGAACACTGGCGGGTAGCGAGGTCACCATACCGAATTCCCGATTCGCCGACTCACCGGTGGAGAACATATCTCGCGAACCGCACCGAAAAATCGTGCTCACGCTCGGGCTTACGTACGACACCACGCCCACCAAGATGCGTCGTGCGATGGAAGTCTTGCGTGAAATCGTCGACGCGCAGGAAGCCGACACCGACGAGAACGTGATCGTGGGCTTCAACTCGTTCGGGGACTTCGCGTTGGGGATCACCCTCATTTACTACATCACGAAGGGTGCCGACATCATGGGTGTCCAGACGGCCGTGAACCTGGACATCCTCGAGCGATTCGAGGCCGAAGGTCTGGAGATGGCGTTCCCCACTCAGACGATCCACACGATCGGCGGATAGGGCGTCGTTTATCAGCATTGCTTCGGCGTGGGCCGAGTAGTTTCTTATCTGTCGATGGCTCGATCGACCTCCTTTCTCGTCTGCATCGCACTGCTCACGGCAGCTTGCGAGACTCCGATCACCGCCCCCGATGGTACGGAGACGGGCCGGGTCGATCCTGTGGCCCGTCCGGCTGTCGTCAGGGGCGTGTACGTCAATGCTCAGGCCGCGGGGCGCTCCGATCGTTTGGACGCACTGTTGGCGCTGGCTGACCAGTCGGAGCTGAACACCTTCGTGATCGATGTGAAGGAGAGGGGCGAGGTCAGCTTTCAGACTGCCATCCCGCTCGCGAGCGAAGCCGGTGCTCAAAGGGACTACATACCGGACCTCCGCGCTCTTCTCGTTCGATTGAAGGAGCACGGCATATATCCGATCGCCCGGATCGTCTGCTTCTACGACCCCGTACTCGCGACGGCTCGGCCGGATCTGGCGATCCGCACGGTCGCCGACGAACTCTGGCGGGATCTGGAAGGAGGAATTCCGTGGGTCGACCCCTCCAATCCGGATGTCTGGGCCTACAACATCGACCTGGCACGAGAAGCTCTGGAGGCGGGGTTCGCCGAGATCCAATGGGATTACGTGCGGTTCCCGGACGTCTCGGACGCTGCCCGAACCGACATGGTGTTTCCGGCACGAGCCGGGAGGTCGTCCGTCGAGGTCATTCGGGAGTTCATCTCGCTGTCGCGCGGCGCGCTCGCCTCATTCGACGCGCCGATCACCGCGGATGTCTTCGGTCGCGTGATCACGACGGACAGTGACACGATCATAGGTCAGGACTGGGATGAACTCGTTCAGGTCACGGACGTGATCCTGCCGATGGTGTACCCGGCCCTGTATTGGGCGGGAAGCTTCGGAATCCCGGACCCGAACGCGGATCCGTATCAGCTGGTTCGCGCGGCGATGGGTTCGGCGGTGGAGCGGAATGCGGCGGTAGGTGGCTCCGTGGCGACGATCCGCCCCTGGTTGCAGGCCTTTACGCTCGGATTCCCCGACTACGGTGCCGAACAGATACGAGCCCAGATTCAGGCAGTCGAGGACTCAGGCCTCGTCGAGTGGCTCTTCTGGAACGCGAACAGCGTCTACCCCGCAGGAGCCTTTCCCTAGCCTGCCCGGGTCCCGCTGACCGCCGGATATCGGCTGGTCAGCCCTCGCCGCCGGTCGCAAAGTTCCACGGCTCGAAGTCGGATGGCGTCCGAGATTCCATCACCTCTCGGATTTTCATCACGACATCGAGGTGCTGCTCGGCCACATTCGCGGTCTCGAATGGGTCCGTCACCAGATCGTAAAGCTCGATGGGAGCGTTCGGGTCGTCGTGGCCACCGAGTCGCACACCTTTCCATTGGCCGATACGAACGGCCTGCGCGCCATTCCAGAGACCATGATACTCCCAGTACAAGGGGCGCTCGACGTCGGACTCCTGTCCGAGGAGTGCGGGCAGCATCGACACCCCGTCGAGGTCCGACGGGGCACTCGTTCCCGCGATCTCGGCGAACGTGGGCATCATGTCCCAGAATGCGGAGACGTGGTCACTGACGCTTCCGGGCGGGATGTGTCCCGGCCACCGGGCGATCAGAGGAACGCGAATTCCTCCCTCGTACAACGAGCCCTTGAGTCCGCGGAGGCCGGCGGTGCTTTCGAAGAAGTCGGCGTCGACCCCCCCGGTGTACGTCGTGCCGTTATCGCTCGTGAAGATGACGACGGTGTTGTCCGTCAGGCCCAGCTCGTCGAGTCGCGTCAGGATCCGACCGATATGCGCATCCATGCGGGTAATCATTCCCGCGTAGGCCGACAGCGGTCGATAGTGCGGTAGATACGAGGGGTCACCGAGGTACGGCTCTTCCTCGAAGGCGCCTTCGTACTCGACCAACGACGAATCGGGCACCTGAAGCGCGACGTGAGGGATGGTGAAGGGGAGGTAGAGGAAGAAGGGCTGCTCTGCGTGCTCGTCCAGGAAGCGAAGGGCATCGTCGGCCATGACATCGAGCGAGTACTCGTTCCCCTGATATTGTCGATACTGCTCCGGGTCGGTGGGATCCGTCCCGTCGAAGCGCTGATGCGGGTGGAAGTAGTCGTTGTCGAGGTCGACCCGCTCGCCGTTACGCCACAGGTGTGTGGGGTAGAAGTTGTGGGCCAGCTGCTGGTCGAGGTACCCGAAGAAGTAGTCGAAGCCTTGAAACCGGGGCTGCCCGAGCGACTCCCGACCACCGAGGCCCCACTTGCCGATGGCGCCGGTCACGTAGCCTGCGTCCTGGAGCATGGTCCCGATCGTGTACGTTCCGGAATCGAGCGGCATCTGGCCCAATTCGTCCGGATCCGGGTAGCCGCCGACTTCGAAGTTGTCACGGATCTGGGACCGGAGCGTGCTCAGTCCTGTCAGGAGCGTGGCGCGCGACGGCGCACATACGGGGCTTCCCGAGTAGTGCTGAGTGAATCGGATGCCGTCCGCAGCGAGGGCATCGAGGTTCGGCGTGCGGATGAGGTTCTGCCCGTACGCGCCGACCTCACCGTACCCGAGGTCGTCGGCGAGCATGTAGATGATGTTGGGAGGTCGCTCGTCCGCGGTTGGCGTACAAGCCGATACGGTCAGCCCGATCAGCCCTGCTGCGAAGATCAACGCGCCCCGCCTCATCGTCGACTCTCCTCTCGGATCGCTCGGAATTCGGTCCCCTCGTTCCAGTTGGGCCAGCGGTCGGACTGGATGACAGCGGCGCCAATCTCGTAATAGAGGAGGACGTCGTCGACGGCGCCGGTCAGATCCCAGGTCTCATCGAACTCGTCGGTGACCATGTGATATCGCTCGCGCGTGTAACGCGCATTCATTTCGAGGCCGTATTCCGATCCCCGCTCAACATGATCGATCCCGCCGCCCGGGTAGATCATGGGCACGCCGAGCTTGGCGAGCTCGAAGTGGTCTGACCGGAAGTAGTACCCTTTCTCGGGTTCCGGATCGGGATCGATCCGGCGCCCCTGAGCGGCTGCTGCCGCATCGGCAATCATGTCGAGTTCGGACATGCCGTAGCCCTGCACCACCAGCTCCCGGGTCGGGCCGAAGTTGCTGAGTCCGTCCATGTTCAATCCCGCGACAGTCTGGGCAAGGGGAAATACGGGTTCTGCGGCGTAATGAGCGGACCCAAGGAGGCCCTGCTCCTCCGCCGTTACCGCAAGAAATACGACGGAACGTCGTGGCGCTTCGGGAAGACTGGCGTACGCCTCGGCCAGCTCGAGCATGGCGGCCGTGCCGGATGCGTTGTCGAGCGCGCCGTTGTAGATGCCGTCCTCACCGGCATCAACGAGGGCCTGGTCCGTTCCGAAGTGATCCCAGTGGGCGATGTACACGAAGTACTCGTCGGGAGCTTCCGAGCCCGGCAGAAGTGCCACCACATTACGGGAGTTCGAGAACCGCAGCTGATTTCGTACGGCAGTGGTCAGTTCGAGGCCCAATTCGACAGGACGCAGCGTCCCCGTCGCAGCCTGAGCGTAGAGCGCGTCGAAGTCCAGGCCGGCGCGTTCGAAGACGGCGCGGCTCGTCTCTTCGGTCATCCACCCCTCGATGGCGACACGTCCGGCGTTACCGTCCTCGGGCTGGAGATTGAACTGCGGGCCGGTCCAGCTGTTTCGAACCGTTTCCCACCCGTATGCAGCCGGTGCGGTCTGGTGCACGATCAGGGCGGCGGCGGCACCCTGACGCGCGGCCTCCTCGAATTTGTACGTCCACCGGCCGTAGTACGTCATCGAGTTGCCGTTGAAGACCGCGTCATCCTGCGTCGCGTAACCGGGGTCGTTGACGAGGATCACGACGGTTTTCCCCGTGACATCGATCCCCTCGTAGTCATTCCAGCCGTACTCCGGCGCGACGATCCCGTACCCCACGAAGACCATTTCGCTGTTTTCGACCGCGGAGGACTCGACGACACGTGTCGTCCACGTCACGACATCGTCCGCGTAGGCGAAGCGCATGGACCCACCTCGGCCCTCGATCGTGAAGGGCGCCTGATCCGGATCGACCGTGATGTCGACGAGGGGTACATCCTGAAAGAAGCTGTCACCGTTGCCGGGGCGCAGGCCGTACGAGGCGAACTCCTCCGCGAGGTAGGCAACCGTCAACTCCTCCCCCGGGGAGGATGGTGCCCGACCTCCAAACTCGTCGGAGGCCAGCACCTCGATGTGATGGGCGATCTCCCCCTCCGTGATGGATGCGGCCCCGGAGGGACCATCCGAGGTCGCTCCGCCCGAGCAGGCAGTCATGGAGGCGAGAAGGGCAAGGGTGAGAACGTTCGAGCGCATTGTGAGAGGTTCCTTCGCCGCCCTAAAACCTGAGCAGCCGTGTTGCCTTGATCGCGAGTCCGCGTGTCCTGAGTCCCGGGCCATGGGGCGTCCGATCCCGTTCGTCAGTCCAGACCACGAAGAGTTCACTGCCGGGTGCGTACTCCCAACGGAAGCGGACGTTGCTGGACAGGATCCGATCGGCGTCGTTGTACTGCAAGAGGGCGCTCGCGAACATCCGCGGCGTGAACGCGTAGTCCGTGCGGAGGCGGAGGACAGCCTGAGTCTGCTCTCCCTCCGGCAAATCGAGGACGTTGAAACTGACCCCCGGTTCCATGGAGAGGTGATCCGACACCACGACACGACCCTGGTTTACACTGAGAGACCGAATCGTACCGTGGTAGAAGTCACCCCACTGAAACGAGACATTGCCCGCAAGTCTCCGTTGTGGTCCACCGTTGTACGAGATGCGCTGGCTCTGGAACGAGTAGCGCCCGATCGGGATGTCCTGGTCTCTGGTGATCGCGAAGGGGTCGTCGAGACGCTCGAATTCACGAATGCCCTCGAAGGACCAACGGTCACTGTTTTCCATCTCGACATCGAAGCGCGCGGTCTGGCGCCGGGATTGCAACCGTCCGCTTCCGTCTTCGAAGTAGTTGAGATCGGTCTGCCACGTGAGCTTCCGGATGGCATCGATCGACGCAGGACGGGGACTGAAGCGCAGGCTGCCTGCGGTCTGCTGGAAGTCACTGCGCCGCAGGAAACCGACTTCCGGGTTGAAGGAGTCTCCGACCTTGAGGCGTGAGGCCGAGGCCCCGTAACGGTCGCCATTGTAGTTCAGCGCAGCCTGCCAGCTCCGGTCATCACCCGTCAGGGAGGGCGTCCGTGTCCGGGCCCAGTACGCGCCGACCTCGAAATTCTGGCTGAGCCCGAGTGCCGCATCGACACCGTAGACCTGGTTCGAGCCGTTCGACCCGACCGCGATGGACCGATTCGTGAAGATCGCGCCGATCGAACTCCGAGTCAGGATATCGCGCTGGATGCGGACCACCGAATAGTTGGTGCTTTCGATTCCGGCAGACTCGACGTCCCCCGTCTGGATGTTGACCAGTCCCACGTTGAAGGCCCCGACCTTGCCGGTCACACGACCACCGCCGCGAATGGGGACCACCGAACCCTGATCGAGGCCGATCCGGCGACTGTAGAACAGGGTGGGCCGATCCCCGCCACCACGACGAAAGCCGCCGCCCCCCCCTCTTCCAAAACCGCCGCTCCCGCCCTGACCGAAATCGAACACCCCCCGGCCTTCGAGGAAGAAGTCGCGCTTCTCCGGGAAGAAGAGGCTGAATCGGGTCAGGTTGACCTGCTGCTCATCGACCTCCACCTGGGCGAAGTCCGTGTTGACCGTCACATCGGCGGTCAGGTTCGCCGTAATGCCGTACTTGAGGTCGAGGCCGATGTCGCCCGTGCCCTCATTTTCGATCGCCGGCGTCGTCAGTCGATTCGTAGACAGGCCTCCGATCGCATACGGCTTGAGTTCCACGTTGCTCCCCGCCGCCGGCAGGTCGAGTCCGACCAGCGTGCCCCCCGCAGAGATCCGGTTCATGGCCTGTGGCCCGGCGAGCACGGGTGGGACCGGGTTGAGGTACGTCCATTCGTTCTTGTGGCGGATCGCACGACGCAGCTGCAGGCCCCACATCCTGTCGGGGCCCGCGGAGTAGCGCAGCGACTTGAAGGGGATGGCCATCTCGACGATCCAACCCCCATCGAAGGTGCCGCCGGCGACGTCCCAGACAGGATTCCAGTCGCTGTTCGGACTCCCCTCCCCAACGACCGCGTAGTCGGCTCGAGCCCCGAGTGGGTTGGCGTAGAAGATCATGCCGTTCCGGCGGTCGTAGAACGTGTCCAGCATCACACCGAAGTGTTCGTTATTGCGCAGGCCTGCCGTGTCTCTTCGATACTCGTTGATGACCCAGTCCCCGGGCGGCGCCGACTCCCAGCAGCGACACGTGAAGTAGATGTTCTCGTCGTCGAATGTGACCCAGACATCGGTACGCTCGGACGATGGGTTCCCCGCGACAGGGACCACCTGAATGAAGTCTCCGAACGGCTGGTGGTCCTGGTAGACGGCCTCGTCGAGGCGCCCGTCGAGAACAAGTGGCGCGTCGAGGCGAATGGCTCGAACGGTGGCACGGCCACGGCTGTCGCGCGTGATGGACTCCGGTGCCACGGGCGGGGGTGACCCGTCGATGACGGACGTCCGGCGTTCCCCTTGCGCCTGAGCGCCCACGATCCCGGGGAGGAGGACGATCGCGAGAAAGACCCCCACCAGGGGTGGAGACGAGAGGTGATTCAGGAGGGTGCGCATCCGAGCACTCGAGGAGGCAGAGAGGAAGAGCCCGGGCGGGGGCGGCCGACCGGTCGAAAGCGGTGCGCAAACTCCCCGACAACCGGGGTGCTGGCAAGGACCCGCTAGTCCTCGGACCATCCGTGTTCGAGTCGCGTTTCCGGAAAGTCGGGGGCGAGCAGGCCATCCCTCGAGCGGCCGTAGGGATCCTGATTCTCCCGGATGCGGTTGACCATCTGCAGGGCGGACTCCTCGCAGGGCGGTAGCCGGTCAGGACTCTGAGCCAGTGGGGTCGTGCGGTGGCCCCACTTCACGAGGAGTGAGCAGTAGGTGAGCCCGCCACCGAATGCCGGCATCAGGAGCCAACTCTCTGGCTGGACCCGGCCACCCTCCAATGCTTCGACGAGTGCAACGGGTACGGTCGCGGCGCTCATGTTGCCGTACTTCTCGACCGTGAGCATGACCCGGTCCATGGGGATCCGGGCGTGCTTCGCAACGGATTCGATGATGCGGAGGTTCGCCTGATGTGGAACGACCAGCGAAATGTCATCGGCGGAAAGACCCGATTGTGCGAGAACGTCCGTTGACGCTCGAGACATACCCAGCACGGCCCTCTTGAAAATCTGCTGGCCGTCGAAGTCCCAGAACGTGTCCCCCAGCGTGATGCCGTAGCCGGAATAGCCACAGCCGAACCCTCGAACCCGCAGCGTCGCTCGAGCCGTAGCGTCGCAGCCGAGAACGCTGGCAAGCATGCCCTCCTCGTTGTCCGTAGCCTGGAGCACCACGGCTGCTGATCCGTCGCCGAAGAGCACGGCGACGTTCCGATTGCTCCAATCCATGTAGCGGCTGATCAACTCGGTGCCGATCACGACGGCGTTTCGGATCTGGCCCGTCCGGATCATCCCGGTTGCGACGGCGAGGCCGTAGCAGAAGCTCGTGCACGCCGTGTTCAAGTCCATCGAGGCCGCCCGAGTCGCACCCAGGGAGATCTGGACGCCAGAGGCGCTGTTCGGGCAGAGTTCCTCGTTACTCACGCCCCCATAAACGATGAGGTCCAGTTCTGTCGGGTCCAGATCTGCACACGCCAGTGCCCGCTTGGCGGCGAGCGTCGCCAGCTCGGTTGCGGAGACGTGCGAGACCCGCCTCTCTCTCATCCCGGTGCGACTCCTGATCCAGTCGTCCGAGGTGTCGAGGAAGGTGGAGAGATCGTCATTCGAGAGGACCGCAGGGGGCATGCAGGAGCCCCATCCCGTGATTGCAGCGTACGTCATGGAAGAGCCCCGGTGGAGGCCTCGGGTGCGGCATCAAGATCGAGGATCACCCCGACCTCCGGCTCGACAGGAGCCATCTCGGGGATGGCAGGCGTGGGGCAGGCGATTTCGATCAGGCAGCACGGGCCAAGTCGCCTCACGGAGCTCCTTCGCATGGGGGGTAAAGTCCGCTGGTCTCGTTACCGGATCCTGTACACTCGGAAGCTGTCGCTCGATCGAACTGGACGGCAAGGGTCGCACCTTTGCGCGGCGTTGTCACCGCGCGGAGTCATGCCACGCTGAATCGTTGCCGCAGCAATCGAGGAGTCGCCGTGAGGCCCGAGCAGCTGGGCTCTGGATCATCTTCGGGGGCGGCCGGCCCCGACGTCGACGGCCCCGGGCCACCTACGGGGTAATCGTCAGTCGGACCCTCGCGACCATTGCGTTCGCATGAGGCGAAGGATGAAGGTGGCCGCCAATTTCGTGCGGATGGTGATCTTCTTCAGATCGGCCGTCTCGTCCGGGGAGTGCCAACCTGCTCCCATGCCCCCGATCGCGGCGAGCGCTCCATCGACGTAGGGCGCGGCGGTAGAAATGTCAGCACCCCCGAGCCGCATCGGGTCGATGAGATCGACCGGACCGAATCCGAGGTCCTGACTGGTTTCGTCGTACAGTTCGAAGAGTCGCTCGCTGCCCGGTTTCGGGGGCATGCCCTCCGGAATGCCGCGAAATTCCAGCGTCGCGCTCGTCCCCGGGAGGTGATCTTCTGCGATCTCGGTCATTCGCTCGATCACGCGCTGACCCTGCTCGCGCGAGATGGTCCGGAGGTCCCCGGTCGCGACGACGCTCTCGGCCACGACATTCGACAGACCTGAGGCGGTGCCGCTGCTGCTGATCTCGTCGCGCGAGATCTCGCTCCCGCCGAGGAGAAGCCCCGGACTGAACGTGAGGAACGCTTCAGCTGCGAATTCCTCACGGAACGAGTTCAGAATTCGGGCAGCCTCGAAGATGGCTCCATAGCCGATTTCGTCATCGAAGATTCGCGAGGAGTGCCCCCGGATCCCCCGGGTCGTCAGGGTCCAGCCCGTGGCCCCACGGCGGGCGATCGCAGCGGATGTGGCGGTCTCGAGCCCTTCGAAACCGAGGGCGACGTCCGCCCAGCGTGCGGCCTCGACGAGGTCTCTCCGTGCGAGTTCGCGCGGTGATCCGCTGCGCTCTTCATCACCGATCAGCGCGACGGTGATGTTCGCGTCGTCGAGCAGTTGCTGAGCGTGGAGAGCCTGAAGCGCCTGAAGGATGATGACGAGACCACCCTTCATGTCTCCGACGCCAGGCCCGGCGACGGTTGTATCGTCCACGAGCCTGAACGTGTCGAACGGATCATCCTCGGGGAACACGGTATCGAGGTGGCCGATGAGGAGCATCCGCGGGCTCGTGCCCCGGCGTTCCGCGAAAAGATGGCCGCTCCGCTCGAAGGCAGAGCCGTCGATCCAGCGGGTTTCGAAGCCGAGGGCGTCGAAATGCGGAGCGAGGACCCGGGCGACCTCCCGGACTCCATCCGGATTGAGTGTGTAGCTGTTGATGTTTGTGATCTGCTCGAGCAGGTCGACTGCCTCACCTCTGTGGTCGTCGACCCACGCCAACAGCTGCAGTTCTTCAGCCGACTGGCCCGCCACACTCCGCGCGAGAAAGAGGCCGAGAAGCAGCACTCCGCCGGCAGCCCGTCGGAAGGGTGCTGGGCCTTGCTCCGTAAAGACGGACATCCTGCTCAGACGTCAGCGCATGCCGGGAGGTGCGATTCTCCTCATGGAGGCCTGTTCGAAGGCGTAGGCGAGTTCGATCAGGCGTGGCTCGCTGCAGGCACTCCCGGTGAAGCTGACCCCGAAGGGACGCGGCTGGACATCGAATCCGGCTGGCAGGGGCGGATCGTACTCCGACTCGATGAGCGCAAACGGCACGATCACCGTCGGGTAGCCGGGTCGCGCGGCGATGCCGGCACCGCCCGAGCCCGGAAAGAGCAGGGCATCGAGATCGTGCGCCGCCATGGCTGCATCGATCCCCCTCTCTCCGTTGAGAAGGAGGTCACGGGCGCGGTCCGCTTCGTACGTCGCACGGTCTGCCTCGAGGTCGATGGCGTCTGACTGGTCGAGGCGAAGCTGGTCGTACTTCAGGGAGCCTGCCCGGCGATGCTCCTCGTTCCACTCGCGGAGTTCGGTGAGCGTGTTCACTGGTGCAGCCTCACCGAGGGTCGAGAGCCAGACGTTGAAGTCCCGCTTCATTCCGTAGAAGAGGACGCTGCTTGCCCCCGCGGTCATGAGATTCTGTGCCGGATCCGGATCGAGGACACTGGGGATATCGGCCGGGTCGACGATGGTCGCACCCTGGTCACGCAGGATCTGAATGGCCTCATCCATCGCCTGGCGGGCCTCCTCGGCCAGCCCTCCACTCCAACGGTCCTGACCCGGCGTCCGCACGGAGTCGTAGTACATGGCCCGGGGAATCCCGATCCGTGCTCCCTGCAGGCCGTTGGCGTTCAGATACGCGGTATAGTCATTGCCCTGCGGGGGTGAGCACACAGTCGTAGCCGGGTCGTTCGGGTCCGGCGAGGAGCCTTCCAGGACACCCATCATGATTGCAGCATCGGCGACGGTGCGTGTCATCGGTCCTGCGGTATCCTGATCGCCCGTGATGGGAATGACCCCCCAGCGGCTGATACGACCAACCGTCGGCTTGATGCCGGCGAGCATGTTGGCATTGGCCGGAGACAGGATCGACCCGGACGTTTCAGTGCCCACGTTGCCGGCCCAGAAGCTCATGGCCGTTCCGATCCCGGAGCTGGATCCACCGACTCCAAGGATTGGGCGCCCGTCATTCCTGCCCTCGCGGGGGTCTCGCCGCGGATCGTAGGGATTGAGGCCGTAGCCACCGACGGCGCTGTAATTCCCCGGCATCCCCGCGGCGGTGAAGTTGGCGAGCTCCGTCATGACCGTCTTCGCGAGTATGACCGCGCCCGCCTCGCGAAGGTTGGTGGTCAGCGTCGCATCGTACGGCGGGATCAGGTTCTCGAATGCGACGGCCCCTCCGGTGGTTCGGATGTCAGTCGTGTGCACGTTGTCCTTGAGTGCCACCGGAATTCCGTGCAGTGGTCCGCGGACGCGACCTTCGGCTCGTTCCCGATCCAGTCGGTCTGCTTCGGCGAGAGCATGCTTGTTCACCGTGATCACGGCGTTCACCTGGTCCTCGTACATCGCGATCCGAAGCAGGTGCGCTTCGACGAGGTCGCGGGAGGTGACCCGACCTTCCTCCATCGCTTCCTGCATCTCGAGGATTGTCGCTTCGACGACATCGAACGGCTCGGAGGCTGCGGGTGTGCAGGCAGCAAGGACGAGGGGCAGGGCGATGCACACGCAGCGCGCCTTGGATACCTGGAGCATGGTCGTGGCGGGAAAGTCGGAAGATCGTCGGATCCGGCCGATCCGTCGAAGGACGGGCAACATGGGCCGGGTCGCGGGATGCGCGCCATGCCGGGCCAGGACGCCACGCCCGAGACGACCCCTGTCCGAGATGGTGCGCTGCGGGATCGTCCGGTATGTGGATGGGTGGAGCGGTCGGAGTCAGCCGCCGGTCTGAAGAGGCAGAGTGATGAAGAAGATCAGGCCATCCCCGCCCTCGAGCTGCGCCCGGACGCCCGCGGTCGGTCGGAACGTGCCCAGGTCGAAGTCGACACCGCCTCCCAGGTTCAGGCCGAGGCTCGTATTGGAGTCTCCCGCGATCGACGTTCGTGCCAGATTCAGACCGCCGAGCACGAAGGGGACGACGTTCGAGTCGTCGAGCGGGATGTCGTACGTCACGTTGCCGTTCAGTTCGGCATAGCTCCCGGCATCAGGGAAGAACACGATCAGATCGGCCAGCCAACCGAAGCCCTCCCCCAGATCCCCCAGATCCCCCAAAGCGTTTCCAAGGCTCGCACCGATCCCGAAGCCTGCGTCGTTCTCGTAGCCGAGGAGTGGGCCGACCGTCATTTGGCCGCTCACGTTCACGGGGGCCGTGAGCAGTGCTCCTGCGATGAGAAAACCTCGGAATCTTCCTACGGTCATGGGGCTCTTCCCTCGGGTCATGAGCGTGTGATGACCTCGAACGATGACGGGATGCCTCATGGTCAGCAATCGCCGGATGGCGAGGACCACGCAGGGGGTGTTGCCGCACGGTGATCGGAGCGGTAGCAGTGACGAACGGACAGGAGTCCGTGTCGACACCCCCTTCACGGTTTGCCAACTCATGACCCGTTACGATCAGCTTCCGGTTTCCATTTCCGGACCTGCCGCGTGGCTCGGCGCCGACATGACGCAACGAGAGGACGAGTGGCTCGTCCCGCTGTCCGAACACGACATCGCCGACCTCGAGCGTGCGGCGCAGCATTATCTGGCCCTGGGACGGGATGTCGGGGAGATCACGGCTGCGGATTTTCCGCTCGAGACGTTCGGGACTCACCTCGCGGAATTGAAGCTGAAGCTGCTGCATGGAATCGGCTTCGAGGTTCTTCGTGGGCTCCCGGTTGCCCGATACGATCAGCTTTTTTCTGCCACGATCTTCTGTGGCATTGGCGCCCATCTCGGCAGCGCGCGTTCACAGAACGCCGAGGGTCACATCCTGGGTCACGTCCGGGACACGGGCGCGAGTTCGAGGGACCCCAATACCCGCATCTACCAGACAGCGGAGCGGCAGAGCTTTCATACCGACAGCGCGGACATTGTGGGACTCCTCTGCCTTCAGGATGCGAAGGAGGGAGGCGAATCGCTCCTCGTCAGCGCGCTGGCGATCTACAACCGTATGAGGGCGGAGCGGCCTGATCTGCTTGACCGCCTGTTCGATCCGATCGCGACCGATCGACGGGGTGAAGTGCCGCCCGGAGCGAAGCCGTACATGGAGATCCCGGTCTTCAACTGGCACGCGGGGCATCTGACCGTCTTCTACCAGCGTCAATACATCGACAGCGCGCAACGATTCGAGGGAGCCATGCGTCTGACGCCGGCCCACGAGGAGGCGCTCGACATGCTCGATGCCCTCGCGAACGACCCTGACATGCACGTCCGCATGCGCCTCGAGCAGGGTGACATGCAGTTCGTCTACAACCACTCCCAGCTGCACGATCGGACCGACTTCATCGACTGGCCCGAGCCCGAGCGACGGCGGCACCTCATGAGGCTTTGGCTGTCACCTTCGGGCGACCGCGAACTTCCGGAGTGTTTCACTCAGCGATACGGATCCATCGAAATCGGGGATCGTGGCGGGATCATCACGGAGCACACTGTCCTGTCCGCCCCGATCGACTGAGGCGAGCTGCGCCTCCAGACATCCGGCGTGCCATCCGGATCCGGATCCGGTCAGTCGCCCGGTTCCGGGTCCAGCGACCTGAGGTACTCACGGTCCCATGCCGCGATCATGCTCTCCAGCTCCGCATAGGGACCGGGCGTGTAGGCGCGTGAACTGATCCCGGCCTGGGAGAGTTCGCTCACCATCCAGTCCTGCTCGTTCGTCATGTTCCAGAACTTGATCGCGGGCTCGGGGTCGAAATCCGGACCAGCCATCTCGTCCGGGTGAAAGAGCCAGTCGCAGACGATCCGCGTTCGATCCGTCGCGAGTCGGTCGATCCGATGGATCAGGACATAGTCCGGGTGAAGGCTCAACAGGAGGTTCGGGAAGACGGTGTAATATTGAACGAGGTTCAGATCCTCCCCGTCGAGACGGCCGAGGGGTGCCGCACACCGCTGACCGCTCATGGTCATGCTGCCGCCCTCGATGGACATCCTCATCGGGCCACCGAGGAACGGTCCCTCCTCCAGGTCGTTCCATGCGTTTCGGAACGGGGTCAACTTGTTCAGCGCGGGGTGCAGCGCGGGGCAGTGATAGCACTCCGAGTAGTTCTGGAAGACGAGCTTCCAGTTGGCGGAGAGCTCGTATTCGATTCGATGTGCGATCTGCAGCTCAGCCAGACCCCACCGGTCGAACTTGTCGATCAGGGGGGCAAACGCCTGTTCGAACGGCTCGGGAGCCCCCGAGAGGTTCACGAAGATGCACCCCTCCCACTCGGCCAGTTCCACGCTGAGCAGCGGATAGTTCTCTTTGCAGAAGGATTCCACTTCATCCATGAACGGTGCTCCCGTCAGTCGGCCGTCGAGGGCGTACGTCCAGGCGTGATACCCACACTGGATCGACTTCCCGAAGGTCGCCGCCGGCTGCGTCACGAGTCGGGTCCCACGATGACGGCAGACATTGTGGTGTGCGTGGAGCGTACCGTCGTGGGCCCGAAGAATGATGATGCTCTCCGACTCCACCTCGAAAAGCATATACGAGCCGGGCGTCTCGACCTGCGATGCGCGCCCGGCGAAAAGCCAACGATCGAAGAAAATGTGCTCGGTCTCCCGAGCGTAGACATCGTCGCCGGTGTAGTATCGGCGCTCGAGTGTTCTGGCGTTGAGCGAAGTTCGTGAGGTCATGGATGGGAGGTGCCGGGATCCGTGGCGAGTCGTGGGGATCACCCTCTGCGATCATGGCCAACTTAGACCGATCCGGCTTCGTCGCGAGCGGGTCCGACCTGCGCAGGTGAGGCACGGGCCCCTCTGGCATATCTTGAGCGACCCACGGTCACGGTCCTCGAACCCGCGCTCGCCCCATGAATCGCTCCGACATGCTTCACCGGGTCCAGGAACAGACCGGCAGCGGGGATTCGTGGGACATCGTCGTGATTGGCGGTGGGGCGACAGGTCTCGGTGTGGCGGTGGATGCAGCGGCCCGCGGCTACCGCGTGGCGCTCTTCGAGTCGAGTGACTTCGGGAAGGGTACCTCGAGCCGATCGACGAAGCTCATTCACGGCGGTGTGCGCTATCTGCAGCAGGGTAACGTTCCTCTCGTCATGGAAGCCCTCCGAGAGCGAGGGATCCTCCGGACGAATGCGCCCCACCTCGTCTGGGACCTCCCTTTCGTGGTTCCGAACTACCAGTGGTGGGAGGCCCCGTTCTACGGCATCGGGATGAGGGTGTACGACGTCCTCGCGGGCAGGTACGGATTCGGACGCTCGCAGAACCTCTCGGTCGCGGAGACCATCGATCGCTTGCCAACCATCGAGACGGGGGGCCTTCGAGGAGGCGTCGTCTACCACGATGGTCAGTTCGATGATGCCCGCCTCCTTGTGCACATGGCCATGACCGCGTGGGAACAGGGAGCCGTGATCCTGAACTACTGCCCCGTCGTGAACGTCACGAAGAGCGGTGATGGGTTCGTAGACGGAGTCATCGTGCGTGACGTGGAATCGAATCAGGAGATACGGGTCAGATCTCGGGTGGTGATCAATGCGACCGGGGCATGGACGGACTCCGTTCGCGACCTGGATCAGAAAGGTGCGTCCCCGGTGATCCGACCCAGCCAGGGTGTCCATATCGTTCTCGATCGGAGCTTTCTGCCCGGATCTTCGGCGATCATGGTGCCCAAGACAGACGACGATCGTGTCCTGTTCGCGATTCCGTGGCACGATCGGGTCCTCGTTGGGACCACGGATACCCCCGTGGATACGGTTGTGTCCGAGCCGCGACCGCGAGACGAAGAGGTCGCCTTCCTCCTGCGGCATGCGGCCCGGTACCTGACACGTGACCCCTCGGCGGATGACGTGCTCAGCGTGTTCGCCGGCATTCGGCCACTCGTCTCCGACGTCGATGAGGCCGATACAGCCGGAGTCTCACGGGAACACGCGATCCGGGTCAGCGACAGCGGCCTCATATCGATCGCCGGCGGCAAGTGGACCACGTACCGAAAGATGGCCAAGGACGCGGTCAGCGCCGCGCAGGCGCTCGGTGATCTCGAGGATGCAGGGTGCCCCACTCGTCACCTTCGCCTGCACGGCTACCATGCGAACGCGGACCGCTTTGGACGTCTGTCGGTGTTTGGTGCGGATGCTCCCGAGATCGAGAAACTCATGCGGTCGGGGCCGGGGATGGGAGAGCCCATCCACCCCCGCCTGGATCTGACCCCCGCCGAGATCGTTTGGGGCTGCAGGGAAGAGATGGCTCGGACCCTGGACGACATGCTCGCACGCCGGAGTCGCTCGCTGATCCTCGATGCCCGTGCGGCGATCGAGGCCGCTCCTCGCGTCGCAGCTGTCATGGCGGACGAGCTGGGATTCGATGGTACGTGGGTGACGTCGCAGGTCTCCGCGTTCGTTGCCATCGCTCGGGGCTACGTCTGGCCGCCTGAGGCGTGACCCCCGAACGCCTCCAGACTCTGGCGCGCCTCCATTCGCCGATCGTCCGCCTGCACTCGGAGGACCGTGTAGGTCCGATGTCACCCACCGCCTTCGTCAGCGGCTGCCGACTGCGAATGTACGATCGGCGTCGGGCCGGACATTCTGCTCTTCATCCCGTCCTGAACATCGAGACCCGGAAGTGGATGAAGCCTCCTGCGGTCCGGGCTCTCATGGGTCAGGAGTTCTTCGGTCCGCCTCTCGATCTTCTCGGCGATCTCGCTCTCCACCCTGATGGCAGCAACCGCCGACCCTTCGATCGAAAGGCGGCAGGTCGGGGCAACGTGTTCCTGGAACACCGACAGAGGGTTCCGACCGGCGAAGGTGACCCGACCGGAACGGTGCCCAGCTTCTATTTCTGGAAGTCTTCGGGGAATGGCGAGGGCTTGTTGACCTTCTGGTTCTTCTACGGCTACTCCCGCTACCAGGCTGCTCCCATGTTTGGTCATCAGGGGGACTGGGAGCACATATCGCTCCTGCTCGATCGGGGCGGGCAGCTGAACGGCGGTTATTTCGCGGCCCATGGCCGGCCTGCAAGGGTCCCGGCCGACAAGCTTGAAGTCCGAAAAGGGCGGACAATCGTCTATTCCGCCCGGGGCTCACACGCGTCCTATGCCAGGGCCGGGGCCCACCCCCATGGGGACGAGACGGATGAGGGGCCCGAGTGGGAGACGTGGCGCTCACTCGAGCCTCTCTCAGGTCAGGCGTGGCGTCGGTTCGCGGGAGCGTGGGGTTCGGTAGGGACCATGGCCATGACGACGGGACCGCTCGGTCCCTGGTACAAGCGGCACCGCAAGTAGATGCTGGAGGCGTTCCCGGGCGTGCGCACGCTGCCCCGACATCCTAGTGTGGCGGGGTCCAGCCAGCGTGGTCCGGGTCGGCGGGGGCAGCATCGCCCCGGGGCTCCCTCCACAACGTCCACTCAGGATCGACAGCATGCTCATCAGTAACACGCAGGAGATCCCCGGAAAGCCCGTCGTCGAGTTCTTCGGGGTCGTCAGTGGCAGTACCGTTCGCGCGAAGCACATCGGTCGCGATATCGCTGCGGGTTTGAAGAACGTCGTGGGCGGAGAGTTGCGCGGCTATACGGAGCTCCTCGCCGAGGCTCGTCAGGAGGCCATTCGCCGGATGAGTCAGCAGGCGGAGCAGATGGGTGCGAACGCCATCGTGAACGTTCGATTCGCAACCAGCAGCGTCGCGCAGGGTGCTGCAGAGCTGTTCGCGTACGGCACTGCGGTTCGGGTCGAATAATGTTCGAATTCGGTGTCTACCTCATCACGCCCGCGTTGCTGATGGGTGCATGGATTACCGGTACTCTGCTGGAGCGCCGGCACTTCGACGAACTGCTGCGCCTCGAACGCGGTGCACAGGACATCCTTGCCGTGACGATCGAGGACGTTCCACCTGCGTGGAGCGTCGAGGCGTGCGATCTCGTGATCGGCAACGTCGTGATCTCACAGGATTACTTCAAACGTGTCGCCGCGAGCCTCAAGGGTGTCGTCGGAGGCAGAATCGGCGTGTACGAACCGCTGCTCGAGCGTGCGCGACGAGAGGCGATCGTTCGGATGAAGGAGGAGGCTCGAGAGCGGGGCCATGACACCGTGATCAATGTCCGCCTCGAAACGTCCTCGCTCGCACGGGCACGGAGTGACGCGAAGGGAACAGCCGGCGTAGAGGTCCTGGCGTTCGGGACTGCACTGACCCTCCGTACCGGGGACCGTCCGCGCGTCGGCCCCGGCGGCGGGTTCGCTGTGTGATTCGGTGCACCGAGGGTGACGGGTTCGCGGCTGGCCCGCGTGCGTCGTCGTTGCTCCGGCTGAAGCGATTGGCGCGCGGCTCGTGCAGGACCAATGTTACTCGATGAGTCGGAACGCTGGCACGCCGACCGCCTCGAACTCTCTCAAGGAGAAGCCGATGTCGTCCTATCCCTCCGTCGTCTCGGCCACGATCCTCGCATCGCTGGTCCTGACCTCCTGCGCTCCGGCTGGAGAGTCTTCGGCAGCGGGTCCCGCCGGAAACCTGATTACGGGAGAAGGGCTTCCGAATCCGACTCCGACCGTCGTCGCGAATTGGGGGCAGTTGCCGGACGGGCGTGAGTGGGGCACCAGTGCGGGGATCGACATCGACCCGATCGACGGGCACGTCTGGGCCTATGAGCGCTGCGGGGCGGCAAGCTTCGGTGGAGGCGAGCCGATCAACTGCGAGACGAACCCCGTACCGCCGGTCTTCAAGTTCGATCGAAACACGGGTGAGGTTCTGGCCAACTTCGGAGCGGACCTGATGGTCACGCCGCACGGGATCCACGTCGACGCGGACGGGAACGTATGGATCGCGGATTTCGCCGGGAATCAGGAGGGGACTCGCGGTCATCAGGTGTGGAAATTCAGCCCCGAAGGTGAGGTCCTCCTGACGCTCGGGATCGCGGGGCAGCCCGGAAATGCTGCGGGGCAGTTCAACCAGCCGAACGACGTGGTCACGGGACCGGATGGTTCGATTTACGTATCCGACGGCCACAATGGGCAGGGGATGATCACGAATCAGGCGATGAACGCCGGCCGTGAGCAGGGACAGACCGCACGGATTCAGAAGTTCTCGCCCGACGGTGAGTTCATCATGGAGTGGGGCGAGATCGGGGTGGAGCACGGGCAGTTCCGGACGCCCCATGCGCTGGTGTTCGATTCACAGGGTCGACTCTGGATCGCCGATCGGGGGAACCATCGCATCGAGATTTACGATCAGGACGGAAACTACCTGGACTCGCGCTACAGCTACGGCCGGATCAGCGGGCTGTTCATCAAGGACGAGATGGTCTACGCGATCGATTCCGAGTCCAGTCCGACCAATCATCCGAACTGGCGCAATGGGGTCCGGATCGGTCCGGTGGGAGAGGACCGCATTGTCGCCTTCGTTCCTCCATTCGAGAGGGAGAGTCGCGTCTATCAGGGAACAGCCGGTGAGGGTGTCGCCGTCGACGCAGACGGAAACATCTACGCGGCCGAGGGACCAAACTCTCTTCGTTGGGCCGGGGGAGCGTTCACGAAGTACGTCGCAGGCAACTAGGTCGCAGTCAATCCGGTCCCTGCATGGGGGGCTTCCTCATGAAATGACGGGTCCGTCAGCCTCGTCAGGCGATGCCGCCCGGTGTGCTGGTCAGTACACGATGATGGGCCGACTCGTGATCAGCGGTGTTCGTCCGGAGATCTCCAGCCGCAGGTGCAGCGTGTAGTCTCCCGGTCGTAACTCGGGCAGCTGTAGTTCCACGGACCGGAAGATGGCCTCGACGACATCGGGGCCTCGGTCCTCGAAGGACACGTCGATCGCCTGACGCGCGTCGAGTTCCTCGACAAAGTCGTCCGGGTCACCCATGAACTCCGGTCTGCCCTCGCTGAAGCCCAGTGTGACATCGACGGGCTCCTGCAGACGAAGGCCGTACACCTCCCAGATCACCGTCACGCGCTCTCCGGACCGCACGCGAATCCCGGGACGAATGTGAGGGACCGCCTCATCGAGCGTTTCGGGAAGCGGACTTCCACTCTTGAGGATCATGAGGTCGGACACGTCGATCATTCCGTCGAGGAGCGGCTCCTGAACCACGCCCTGGCGAGCCCGCCACGCTTGTCGGCCGGCGAGGTCCGCGACCTCGAGTCCGCTCACGTAGCGCCCCGGCCGGACTCGGATGGTGAGAACCCCTTCTGCATCTCGACCCCGGACGAACATGGGGTCTCGCCCATCCTCCGGGATCATGAACAATCCGGCCGCCGGCGGGCCGTCGAGTCCGCCCTCGGGGCCCCAGGCCGGCACGACGCCGGTCTGCGAACCGCGGGAGGGAATCGTGGGCCGGTAGGCGCCGATCACGAGCATCTGATAATCGCGACGGAACCGACCGATCTGGGTTTCGAGACCTCGCACGTCAGGGGCGTACAGCGGTGCGTGCCATGTCCGAGCCTCTCTCGGGGCCGTGATCCAGGTTTCCGGCGGAATGTCGCTCGGCGAGGACAGGAATTCCTCGGGAAAGAGGTATCCACGACTCTTGGGATGGTGGAAACCTATGACTCGGCGGGTGTCGTTCAGACGCGAATTGCCGAAGCCTCCCGGGCGACCGAATCCTTCGCTGCCGCGCTGGCGACCCACCATGCCACCGGGATCATGCGTGCGCCCGTAGCCGGTGTTTCGGCCGTAACGGATCAGTGTCTCCTCGAGATCCTCTCCCCATTCGAGTCCGATGGGATCGAGGGCCTCTCTTCGATTCATGGCGACCACCCAGCGGGAGAAGTGGTCCGTCAACCGATCGTTTCCGTCGTACAGGAACAGGGGGTCCGAGAGGCGCCAGAAAAGCTCGAACCTCGCATCGCGCTCCTCGGGTGACATGTCGTCGAAGGACCTCTTCACCTCATCCGTCACGATATACGTCGGGGTCAGCCACGCTTCCCGCTCGTTCACCGGCATCATCGCGAACGCATCCCGGAATGCTTGCTCCGCGTCCTCGTAGTCGTTCTCGATGTGCATCGCATACCCGCGCAGCGCATGACACCACCACACCTCGGGAATCCCGCATTCGGAGGCCTGAGCGATTGCCTGCCGCTCGTTCCCCCCTTCGACCAGGTAGTGCACCAGCTGGCCGAGAGTCCAGCGATCCGGGGCGGTGCGGAAACCGTTTGCAAGGGTGCGGACCAGCTGTTGCCGAGCCTGGTCTACCTCGCGCAGTTCCACCGGTACGTCACCCTCGTCCTCGCCTCCGAACCAGATGCACATTCGCCCGATGCGCTCGTCGCAGCGGCCACCGAGGGGACCCCCACGAACCAGCGGCGTCCGGGATTCGCGAAAGTGCTCGAATTCGCGCTGCGCTGTCTTGAGTCTCGCGACGACGGATGCTGCGTCACGCGACTGGCCGAACGCAGCGGCTGGGCCGACGAGCATGACCGTCCAGACCATGACCATCATCACGGTTGTGGAAGCGTGTCGGGGGTGAGGTCGTCCGGGCATGCGCGCGTTGGGGCAGGAGCGTTCGTTGCGTGTGTTGGGACGATCCGGCGAGGGCCGGTCGCACATCGCGCACGACCCTTTGGCCGAAGGGTCGAATTACGGGGCGGAGAGCCGGATGGGCATGGTCCGGATCCGTTGCCCGGTGAGTGAGAAGATCGCGTTGGTGACGGCAGGAGCAATCGGCGGTGTCCCGGGTTCGCCGACACCGCCCGGGGCATCACCGCTGGGTACGAGGACGACCTCTACCTCGGGCATCTCGTTGATGCGCAGCATCGGAGAGTCGGTGAAGTTGCCCTGGACCACTCGCCCGTCCCGGATGTTGATCTCCCCGTAGAGCGCGGCGGAAAGCCCGAAGACGATCCCGCTCTCCATCTGAGCCCGCACGAGACGGGGGTTCAGGACGGTGCCGCAGTCGACGGCGCACCAGACCTTGTGAATGCGCGGTCGTCCGTTCTCGATCGAGACTTCAGCCACTTCAGCAACGTAGGAGCCGAACGACTCCGCGACCGCGATGCCCCGCGCGCGACCAGAGAGGGGCGTAGAGCCCCACCCCGCCGCTTCCGCCGCCGCGATCAGAACCCGTAGGTGGCGGGGATGATCGGTCAGCAGGTCACGACGGTACTCGAATGGGTCGCGACCGGCCGCGTGCGCCAGCTCGTCGATGAACGACTCGACCACGAAGGCGGTGTGCGTGTGGCCGACAGATCGCCAGAAACCGACCGGGACCGGAAGGTCGACACGCGCATACGTCAGGAGCCCGTGCGGGATTCGGTACGGGTGGTTGGACGCGCCCTCGGTCGACGTCGGGTCCCTCCGGCCGGCGAATCGGGCAATCGGGCCGGGAACCCACTCGGGAACCATGCGCTCGAGGATCGACTGCGATGCCATACGGTGCTCCCACGCTTCCGGCATTCCATCATCGCCGAGCGACGCACGGAGCTCGTGCCACGACGCGGGTCGGTAGAAGTCGTGACGCGTATCGTCTTCCCGTGACCAAACCACCTTCACCGGACCTTCGACCTTGCTCGCGAGTTCGGCAGCCTCCTGCACGAAGTCCCGTTCCGCTCGACGACCGAATCCTCCGCCTAGGTAGGTCACGTGGACATCGGTGTCGGCGACGGAGACCCCGGCGGCATCGGCCGCGACCTGTCGTGCGCCACCCCCTCCCATGATGGTGGGCCCGTTCGCGTACTGTGTCGGAGCCCATATCGTGCACCGTCCATCGCGAACCCACGCCGTACAGTTCATCGGCTCCATGGTCGCATGCGCAAGATAGGGCAGGCGGTAGGTTGCGAGGATCGGGTCCGGTGCCGCGTCGAGAATCGTTCCGGTATCCTCTTCCCCTGAAACGGCACGACCGGTGGACTGCGCTGCCGTCCGCAGGGTTTCGAAGATCCTCTCGTCACTTAGTGACGCCGCCTCTCCGTCATCCCAGTCGACCCTGAGTGCATCTCGCCCGGCACGGGCCTCGACGTATCCGCGAGCTACGACGGCAACCCCGGCTCGAACGGCCATGACCTCGTCGACGCCCGGCAGGGACAGCGCCTCGGTCGCGTCGAAGGATCGGAGGCGACCACCGAACACGGGAGGTCGGACGATGACGGCGACCCGAGAGTCTGCCGGGCCCGCATCCATTCCGAAGATTGCCCGACCGGTAACCTTGTCGGGCACGTCGAGGCGGGGGAGTGACGTCCCGATCAGAGTGAAGTCGGAGGGCGCCTTGAGTGCGATGTCGTCGGGCGGAGTCAGGTTCGCAGCCTCCGCAGCCAGCTCGGCGTACGTGAGGCGTGAGCCGTCCGGCGCGAGCACGGTTGCGTTGCTGGTCTGAAGCCGATCGGCAGGAACCCCCCATCGCCTCGCGGCCGCTTCCCGCAGCATCCACCGAGCCGTGGCTCCTGCCTCACGAAGAGGACGCCATCCTTCCATGACGGTCGTGCTGCCACCCGTCACCATCATGCCATAGGCGTCGTGGGCTGCTGCGAGCTCGAAGGTGATGTCGTCCCACGCGACGTCGAGTTCCTCGGCGATCATCTGTGGGAGTGCCGTCGTTACGCCCTGCCCCATCTCGGCCTTGTCGATGAGGACGGTCACCGACCCGTCTTCGTCGATTCGCAGGAACGCATTCGGGACGAAGGTGGCGTCACTGGCGGGTAGTTCGGCGTCTCGGGTCAGACGCCACGCGACTCCGAGGGTCAGGCCTGTTCCTGCGACGACCCCGACCTTGATGAACGTGCGCCGCGAGACGGGACGTCCCGTCGATTCTGCTGACGCAGATCTCTCTCCTGCAACACGTTGAGAGGTCTGGTCAGTCATGAGTCGCCTGCTTCGGCTTCGGGTACCTGTTGCGTCGTCAGGTCAGACGCTTCAATCGCCGCCGCTCGGTGAATTGCACGACGGATCGAGTTGTAGGTACCGCAACGGCAGATGTTGCCTGCCATGTAGCGATCGATGTCTTCATCTGTCGGGTCCGGTGTTGAAGCGAGGAGCGCTGTCGCAGACATGATCTGTCCTGACTGACAGTAGCCGCACTGAGGGACCTGCTCTTCGATCCACGCCCTCTGCACGGAGCTGAGGCCGTCGTTCGTGATCCCTTCGATCGTGGTGATGGAAGCTCCTTCGACACTCTCCACCGTTCGCTGGCATGCACGACCTGGCTCGCCGTCGATGAGGATCGTGCACGCCCCGCATTGCCCGATTCCGCACCCGAACTTGGTACCGGTCAGTCCGAAACGTTCTCTGAGAACCCAGAGCAGTGGATGGCCATCGGATGCCTCGACGGAGCGTCGCTCGCCGTTGACGGAAAAGGTGACCATGGGAACCCCCGTTGACTCTGATGAGACCTGCGAGCTGTGCGATGTAGCGTCGATCCGCAGAGTTACACGCGGCAGCTCACAATCGTGCCAGAGCCGACGTCAACCGTGTCCGCCGAAGAGGATTCGGTGACGTTCCACGACCCTGGTCCAGAGGTGCCCGACGTCCACGTTCAGGTCGAACGTGTCGCTCACCTCCGACTGCAGTTCACGCGCGCTATTCAGGAGCCATTCCCGCGTTCCAGTGGCGGTGATCGATCGCCTGACACGGCCCCGGAGGACCTCGATCGAGTCGGCTCGAAATCGTTGGCACACGAGATTTTGCACGAAGGACGACTCGGGATCTGTCTGCAGCCAGTGACACAGTTCCCCCAGACGATCCTCGTCGGCCTCCTCGAAGCGGAAATCGAAATTGGCAGCGCCTCCGTGCTCGTGGTTGTGAAGCCGCCAGTGCCCATCCTCCAGCTGCTCCAGTCCATAGCGGAGGCCGAATTGCTCGATGGGACCGTCACGGATCGGGATCGGCAATCGAAGACCGTCGCCGAACCCCACGTCGGCAAGCCACGGACCGCTGTCCAGATGCACTGCCAGAGCGAGGTGGTTGCCCATGATCCAGTTGCCCCGGGTCGATCGTAGGACGCCGGCACAGAGTCGGGTGACGTCAAAGCCGAGCTTCTCCAGCGCCCAGCCGAGAAGACCGTTCATTTCGTAACACCAACCGCCCCGTCGGCCTTGCACGATCTTGGCGTAGGCAGCGATCGGATTCAGGCCCACCGGCTCGCCGAGCTGCACGCTGAGATTCTCGTACGTGATGCTGAGGAGATGCTGATGGTGGAGCGCCTTCAGCGTGGCGAGGTCGGGGCGAGCTGCTCCGACGAAGCCGATCCGGTCGAGATAGGCTTGAACATCCATGGTGCACGAAGCTGTAGCCGCTTCTGCGGGCCGGCAAATACGAGCGACTGGCCTGGAGGACCGCCTGTCCACGTTTCGAAGACCGCGTGAACTTCATACTCTCCGGGTTGATGTTCTCCCTCTCGTCTCCCCGGAGTCGTCATGAGCCGATCCCTGCGTATGCTGCTGACGATCGCGGCCTGCTCCCTGGTCGACACCGGGGCTCTGGCGGGCCAGATGGCAGCCGAGATACGCGGGCCGACGGGACCGAGTCCCTACGAGGTGGTTCGGGGGTGGCACAAGCCATTCTCCGGTGTCGGTTATGCATTCGGCGGCAACTCCGGTGTCTTCGCCGAGTCACCGGATCGGATCTTCGTTGCCATGCGTGGCGAGGCTCGACTGCCGTCCCCGGTCCCCGCGGGTTACCGGGGATTTGCGGGGTCCATCGGGATCAACGTTCTCTTCGAGGCGGAGCGCCGGACGTGGCGCCACTGCCTCTACACGCTCGACCGGGAGGGGCGGGTCCTCGAGATGTGGGACCAGTGGGATCATCTGTGCCGGAATTCCGATGGGCCGGGGCCACATCGTGTCCGGATCAGCCCGTACGACTCCGAACGGCGGGTCTGGGTGATCAACGAGACGTTCCACGTGATCCACGTGTTCGCCAACGATGGCTCCCGGCTGCTCATGACCCTCGGCGAAAAGGGGGTGCCGGGGGACGATGAAACGCACTTCGCGAAGCCGCAGGATGTCGCGTTCCTTCCGGATGGGCGGATCCTCATCGCCGATGGCCTGGACAACCACAGGATCGTGATTCTCGATGAGGATGCTCGTTATCTGGGTGAGTTCGGTGGGAGGGGTGAGGGGCCCGGGCAGTTCAACGGCGTCCATGCAGTCGCCGTCGGCCCGGAGGGTCGCATCTTCGCACTCGATCGCTCCGGTGGCCGGGTGAACGTATTCCGGACGACCGAAGATCCGGGGCGTGTGGCACACGTGGCGACGTGGGAGGGACTCGCTCTCCCACTGGATCTGATCGTCAACGATGACGCCGTGTGGCTCACTGACCTGGGGCCGCTGCGTTTCGTCAAATTCGACTTTGACGGGAACCGCCTCTACGAGTGGGAAGTGCCTCGGGAGATGCCGGACGGCTATCTGGAGGTCCACGCATTCTCGGTGGATGCAGAGGGGAATCTCTACGGAGGGGACAACCAGTTCGGGCGAACTCAGAAGCTCGTGCCTCGACCGGGTGCGGACCCGAACCTCCTGATCGATCCCCCGTGGGTCCAGGGTCGGCATTGACCCTGCGCGTTCGGAGCACCTCCCGTCTTTTTGGGGCCGGGTCGACTCGCGCTGCGTGACTCGACGTGAGGAAGCATACTTAGAGGTCGACATCCTCCGACTTCCAACCGCGACTCCCATGCTTTTTCTTCGTGGCCGCACGGCCATCTCGGTTTTCGCAGCCCTTCTCGCCGTCGCAGCTCCCACCTCGGCCCAAAGCGTGCCGCCTCAGACGGACCTGCGCATCTACGACATCATCGAAGCCTCGTCGTCTGAACGGATCGAGCAGGACATTCGGACGCTGGTGAGCTTCGGGACCCGCAACACGTTGTCTGACACACTCTCGAACTCCCGAGGCATCGGGGCTGCCCGACGGTGGATCAAGAGCGAGATGGAACGGATCTCCGCCGCGTGCGGTGGCTGTATGGAGGTGTTCTATCAGGAGTCGATGGCTGGGCCGACCAACCGGATTCCCGACCCGGTGAACGTGGTCAACGTCGTGGCAGTGATCCGCGGTACCGTGCATCCGCAGCGATACGTCATCATGAGCGGAGACATCGACTCACGTGCGTCCAATACCGCGGATGGCGAGACCGATGCTCCCGGGGCGAACGACAACGCCTCCGGCATGGCGGGGGTCATCGAGGCGGCACGACTGCTGACACAATACGAATTCCCGACGAGCGTCGTACTGGTGGGGCTTTCGGGAGAGGAGCAGGGACTCTGGGGTGGTCAGCACATGGCCCGGGTCGCGCGTGAGGAAGGCTGGGACATCGCCGCTGTCCTGAACAACGACATGATCGGAAACGTCGAGGGAATCAACGGCGTCATCGAGAACAACACCTTCCGTGTGTTCTCCCAGCCGTACCCGGTGACGGCGTCGGAGCAGGAGATCCGGAGCTACAGGATCTTCGGAGGAGAGGTCGACGGTCCATCGCGCCAGATCGCTCGATATGTGGATCGGATCACCGACCAGTACTTCACCAACCTCGACGCGATCATGGTGTACCGCCTCGACCGCTTCGGACGGGGTGGTCACCACCGTCCATTCAACGATGCGGGTTTTCCGGGCGTTCGCATCATGGAAACGAACGAGCAGTACGAGCGTCAGCATCAGAATCTGCGAACCGAGAACGGTATTGCGTACGGGGACGTGATCGAGGGAGTGAATTTCGAATTCGCGTCGCGACTGACAGCGGTGAACGCGACGGTCCTCGCTTCTCTCGCCTGGGCGCCCCCTCAGCCCACGGGTGTGGCGATCGGCGGCGCGGTTCGTCCGTCGACGACGCTCAGCTGGGACGCGGTGGACGACCCCGGCCTGGCGGGCTACAGGATCTACTGGCGGGACACGACGTCTCCCCAATGGACACATTCAAGGTATGTCGGGAACGTCACCGAATTCACGCTCGAGAATATGGTGATCGACAACTACCTCTTCGGCGTGGCATCCGTGGGCTCCGGCGGACACGAGAGCATCGTGGTGTTCCCCACCGAGAGGCGTTAAGACCCGGTTACCCGCGCCCGGTCCGGGTGGGTTCGTCCGGATACCCGATCCCGCAGACGGACACTTTGTCCGGTTCGGTCAGAACGACTGAGGGGTTTGTCGTCACCCAGGCGATGGAGTGAAGATGTAACACATTGAAATCATTGGTGTTACGATCGTTGTCAGGTATGGCACAGGCGTTGCAAGTCGCGCGACGCGGACGACATTACGTCGGTCACGCCTGAAACTGAGTGGGTCATGTCCTCTTCCGTCCGTTCGTACGCACCCAGAGCCGTCCGGGCGCCCCGCGATTCGAGGCCTGCGGCGATATCCCCCGGGTCCATCCGCTCGAGAGCCTTCGACCAGAGTGGGAGCCGGTCCGTGGAGGTCGCCTGCCGTGTCATCAACGTCGTCGTTGCCGTGATCGGCATTTTGTTGACGGCGCCGCTGATGGCCGCCGTGGCGATTCTGGTGCGACTGGACTCCGAGGGTCCGGCGATCTATCGGCAACAGCGGGTTGGCGTGTGCCGCAGGTGGTCACGGGGTATGGATCGCAACGGGCGCCGGCGCGAGCAGAACTTCGGTGGTCGAGTATTTACCATCTACAAGTTTCGCACGATGACGATCGCGCAGACGGGTGAGGAGCGGTGGGCGACGCAAAATGATGCGCGGATCACACGACTGGGTCGAATCCTTCGGGCAACGCGGATCGATGAGCTTCCCCAGCTGTTCAATGTGCTTCGCGGTGACATGAACATCGTCGGACCAAGACCGGAGCAGCCTGCGATCTTCCAAGATCTCAGGGAAGAAGTGCGCGGATACAGTCGCCGACAGAAGGTCCTGCCCGGCATCACGGGCCTTGCTCAGGTGAATCTGGGCTATGACACGAGCATCGAGGACGTGCGTCGAAAGGTTGAACTGGACCTCGAGTACATCAAAAAGCGCTCCGCGGCCCAGGATCTTCTGATCATGGCGAAGACCGTTCCTGTCATGCTTCTGCAGAAGGTGTGGAGGTAGCTGCCTCCGCTGCTATTGCACGGTGACTGTGCCCTGCATCGAGCCCGGGTGCAGCGAGCACTGGTAGGCGAACGTTCCAGCATCTGCGAAGGTGCGCGAGAACGTGCCGGACGTCTGCGTCGCCGAATTCGTTCCCGTTGCGAAGGTGACGTTGTGCTGCGCTGATCCCGACCACGTCCATGTCACCTGACCTCCGGCCGCAATCGTTGTCGACGCGGCTTCGAAGAAGAAGTCCCCGACCGTCACGCTGGCTGCGTTTGGGGGCGGGGAGGGGAGTTCCCCGGTCGCGGTGAAGGTGACGGGGGACCCGATAGCCCCTGCGCTCGATGCCTGAAGGGTGTTCGGACCACTGTTTGGACCGAGGGTCCACATCGTCGATGCGAGGCCATCGGCACCCGTCGTTCCGGTGGCGGAGCTGACCGAACCGCCCCCGGACGGGACTGCCCCCCGGTTCGACGCCCCCGCCCGAGGGGTTGCAACGCCCGCCGCGCGCCCGACCCCGGGCCGGGCGAGCGCATCGCCGACGAAGCCAGACTGTTCATTCCCTGCGGAAATCGTCAGGGTCGTCTGTGGCTCGCCTGTCGGCTCGGTCGTCGAACTGCCGCCGCACGCGGCGATCCCGAGAGGCATCAGAAGGACGGGGACGGAGGGAATGCGGAACATGGGGAAAACCTCGCAAGGCGCGATATCTGGATTTTGCGTCGGGAGGTTGGAGTACGCTTCTTTGGCTCGAGAGGTCCTCGGCCCGGTGATGCGGCTTCTTGTGCTGCTCCTGATGATCCCGTGCTGTCCCTTGAATGCGCAGTCGATTGATCTCCCGCCCCGGGGCTCCGACGCGCGTACGGGCAGTGCGGTCCTCGACGCCGTGAAGGATCTGGACCTCGTCGCACGAGAGGGCGTGCTGCTTTCGGAGATTCTCGAGGGAAACGTCCCTTCGTTCCTGCGGAGCTTCGTGACCGTGGAAATGACCGTCACGTTCGACGGACGGGACCGACTCGTGCGACTCGGTGTTCTCCCCGACGTCATTGCGATCGGCTCCAACGAGGACTTCGTTCGTGTTCCCCTGTCACCTCGAGCCGCTCAAATCATCGCCGACCGAACCCGAACGAGCCTCCCGACGTCGAAGATTTCGGACGCCGTCTGGGCTGCAGCTGACCTGCGCATGCTGCCCCAGCCGATTCCTCCAAGCGAAGCCATGACGACGATTCCGGTGTTCGCCAGCCACCACTCATTGATCGAGGCGTTATGGCCGTCGGGGATTCCGAGTGGCGTTCTGGTGGCCGGCATCAAGAAGGACGTCGTGTTGACGCCGCGTCTGGCGGACGATTCCGACCATGTCGCGATCTACGGATGGCATGAGCAGGACGGCTCGCCGATCCAGCCGCTTTACACGGGTCACGTGGATGACTGGGTCGACTACAGTCATGGAATTCGGCTGGTGTCGCGTCGCGTGGTGATCGACGGTGTAGAGCAGGACCTTCACGACCTTCTCCAGGATTCTTCCCGGTGGCGCCTCGTTTCCGATGAAGGCCCCATGAGGGCACCGCGCTACCCGACTGGTCCTCGTTGATTGCCGGTGCACTTGCCACTAGCCTCCGTCGTCACTGACGCGCCATGGTCGGCCGAGTTGGGCCCCGAACGAGAATCGTCATGCTCAAGGTCGGAATTGTCGGCCTTCCGAATGTCGGGAAGTCATCGCTGTTCAACGCGCTGACGGCCGCGGGAGCGCCGTCGGAGAATTACCCGTTCTGCACGGTGGAGCCGAATGTCGGTACCGTCGAGGTACCGGATCGACGTCTGGACCGGATCCACCAGCTTGCACAGTCGAAGACCCGTGTGCCCACGGTGATTCAGTTCGTCGACATCGCCGGCCTCGTCGAGGGGGCTTCGGAGGGTGAGGGCCTCGGCAACAAATTTCTCGGGAACATCCGCGAAGTCGATGCGATCGTGCATGTGCTGCGCTGCTTCGACGACGGGGACATCACGCACGTGCTCGGGGGCGTCGATCCGGTCCGTGATCGGGAGATCGTCGAGACGGAACTGGCGCTCGCCGACCTCGATACGGTTCAACGCAGGCTGGATAAGGTCTCGAAGAAGGCGAAATCCGGGGACAAGGAGGCGATCCGGGAGCGAGATGTCCTCGAGAAGGCTCTCGCGGCGCTCGAGGCGGACAAACCGGTCCGTGCGGCACCTTTGACAGCGGACGACCTCCCGATTCTCAAGGGGTTTCAACTGCTGACGGCGAAGCCGGTTCTCTACGTCGCCAACGTGTCGGAAGGTGACCTTCCGGAGGGTGAAAACACATGGACCGGAGCATTGCGGCAATCGTTGGGTTCCGACCGCTCGGACGATCAGGACGAGGCCGGTATCGTTACGATCTGCAGTGCCCTGGAGTCCGAGCTCGCCGAGATGGACCCGGACGATCGTCAACTCTTTCTGGAGGAGGTCGGATTGACGGAAACCGGGCTTCATCGGTTGATTCGTGCCGCGTACCGATTGCTCGGGCTCGTCACCTTTTTCACGACCGGTGACAATGAGAGTCGGGCGTGGACTGTTCGGAGGGGCAGCTCTGCACCGCAGGCGGCAGGGGCAATTCATTCCGACTTCGAGCGGGGCTTCATCCGTGCGGAGACGATCCACTGCGACGACTTCGAGTCCGTGGGATCTTGGAAGGCAGCGCGCGATCAGGGGCTTCTGCGATCCGAAGGGAAGGCATACACGGTCCTGGACGGCGACATCATGCTGTTCCGGTTCAACGTGTAGACTGGGGGCGCATGCCTGTGGTGCTCCCCGGGCCCGTTTTCGGGATCGTGCGGTTAGCTTTGGAGTAACAACTTCCGGGTTTGTATGTGCTCCGGCGCATACGAGAAAACGATGGAGGCGAGTCATCGCTACGAAGGTCGAAGTGACGAGGAAGCGACTCACGCTGCGCTCCAGCGAGGTCCAGGAAATCGCGAGGGAACTGACGACGCTGGGTCTGGTCCATGTCAAGCAGGACGGGGCCCTGAATGTTCGTCAGAACGAGAATCTCCGCCGTGCGTTGGCAGAGGCCGGCCAGGCGCTCACCTGGGATGTCAAGGCAGCGACAAGCGCCGATCCGATGTCCGAGGTCGTCAAGGATCTCAAGAAGCTGGTTCAGGCCGGTGCCAAGACGCTCAAGGCCGAAGTCGCTGACGAACTCAAGAAGAAGAAGACGGAAGAGAGAGGCCTCGAGAAAGTGGTCGCGTCTCTGACGAAGCTCTCGGAGAAGTCGGAGAAGGCGTTTCCTGCAGAGGTAGAGTACTCCCACACCGCGCGTGACATCACTCAGGGCTTCTTTACCAAGACAGAGTCGGCGATGCTCGAGGACGCAGCGCAGGCCAAGGAGACGCTTCAGACGATCGAGAAGAGCCTGAACCGGTGGGGGAAGCTTCGTGTTCAGATGCTCGAAGAGTTGCAGCAGACCGACAAGCGACTGAACGTCTTGAGTGGGGATCTCGAGCCGTTTGTTGCCTCGTCGAGGCGCTTGATCGACGAGCTCATCCTGACGTTCGCCTGATTCCCCGGGCGGACACCGGTCGGCGAAGGCCACTCGTCCGGGGTCGATGAACTGTCCGAATTGCTCCGGCGAGATGGACCACGTGGTCCTCGACGGAGTGTACGGACCCGGGGTCGAGATCGACCTGTGCTTTCCCTGCCATGTTCTGTGGCTGGACAAGAGAGAGAGTTATCACCTCACGCCCCGCGGCACGCTCGACCTGTTCAAGGTCCTGAGCGATCATCGGGAGGACCCCCGGCACTCGCTTGAGAATGGGAACCGGTGTCCGCGGTGTGGACGAAGGCTCTCGCTCAGCCACGACATCGGGAAGGCAGGACGCTTTACGTACTATTCGTGTCCGGCTGACGATGGTCGCCTCACGCCGTTCTCGGAGTTCCTGAAGGAGAAACAGTTCGTCCGCTCGCTCACTCCGGCGGAGCAGGAGAGGATTCGCGCCGAGATTCGGACCGCGCAGTGCTCCGGTTGCGGCGCGCCGGTGGATCTTGCCGGAGCGTTTCGGTGTGAGCACTGCCAATCGCCGATCACCGTCCTCGATCCCAATGCCGTGGAGGACACCCTGCGTCGCCTTCAGGACGCCGACCGGCGGCGCAACGAGGTCGATCCTCATGATCGGGAATTGGAGGCGCGAGCGCTCGCGTCCATGGAGGCGATGCGGACGGATCCGGAAGAGCAATACTCCTGGGGCAGGGCGCCGTTGCAACCGGGTTGGTCGATCGGTTCGCTTGGAGTCGACCTGCTGTCTGCCTCGCTTGGTCTGATCTTCGGAGATCTCTAGCCGGCCCCCTCGTCCCGAACTTCGGCTTCGCGGCCGACAGACCGGGTGGCGTCAGGAAGGCCGCCAGGCGTGTCGACTATCTCTGGCCGATCGGAGAGCCGACTTCGGCGGAGTAGGCTTCGCGAAGAGCCTCATGATAGGCATCCAGAAGGCTCGACAGCGTCGCCTGCTCTTCGGTGATGGCGTCTCTGAGTTCGGGTTGAGTCATAAAGTCGTACACAATGGATGACATGATTTCGGCGCTGATCCGGAATCCCGTGTGGCCGACTTCGTTGAAGGTGTCGTCGAGCATGCCACGTGTATGGTTTGCGCCACGGGAGCTGAAGACACTGATGCCGATACCAGGGATGTCCTTCGTTACGGCACCGGTCTCCTCGTACCCTGATGGTCGGGTCGGCTCGGGGTTCATGTTCGGGGCGTCCCGTTCTTCGGCGTATGCGAAGGCGAGTTCCTGAAGGGTTCCCAGGGAGATGCCGTCCCGATACTCACCGTACCGATCGATTTCAACGGTCGTGCCGGTGGCGAGGGCGGCGCCCCGCGCAGCGTCGTCCATCATCCTCGTGATGTGTTCCAGATACACGGGGTCCGGGTACCGGATGTAGTAGTCCACGACAGCGCGCTGAGGCACGACGTTCGGGGCTTCGCCGCCCTCCGGGATGACACCCTGGATCGAAGCTTCTGGCCGAAAGGTCGATCGGAGACCATCCACCAGGGTGTAGAAGTGTACCGCCGCTTCCAGAGCGTTGCGTCCGAACCACGATGCCATCTGATGTGACGGGCGCCCGAGGAAGGTGTATTTGACCTCGTTGATGTTGAGGCAGCAGCTGCCGAACCCTGCGCGGGAGCGAGACGTCTCCGTCACCCCGTGACTGCGGATGAGCAGGTCTGCGTCGTCGAAGATGCCCACGTCATGCATGATCACCTTGGCGGGCGGTCCGACCTCTTCTGCAGGTGTTCCGAAGACCTGCAGACGGCCGGGCGTGCCCGACCGTTCCATGTACTCCGCGATCGCGAACGCCGAGGCGAGGACGATGGGGGTCTGCGCGTTGTGCTGGTCACCGTGAAATGGGCCATCGGCATCCCGAAGGGCGTCGTATTCTCCGATAAAACCGAGGGTCATGCCGTCCGCACCTGCCGGAGATGTCCAGGTTGCCACGAAGGCGGTCTCCAGTCCGGCGACCGCCGTCTCTACGTCCCAGCCTCGTCGTCGGAGAACGGAGGTGAGGGTATCCACGGCCAGGAATTCCTCCCACGCGACCTCCGGGTTGTTGCCGATGTAGTCGCTGAGATCTCGCATCTCGGCTTGCCAGAGCGCGGCGGTTCGCGCGACGATCGCGTCCCGCTCGGCATCCTGGCGGCCGGCGAGTTGCCGCGCCATTCCGGTTGGATCGAGGCGGGACTGCAGTGCGTCGATCTCGGCGAGGATATCCCGCGCGGCCGCGCGCTCGGTATCCGTCGTCTGTCCGAAGACCGGCGCGGGCGCGACGACGGCGAGGGTGACGGCGGCGAGAACGTGGCTGAGGTCAGGAGCTTTGCGCATGCTGAATCACGGAAAGAGATCGGACGGTGGCGGCAACGTAGGCCGCGGCTGCGCGCTTCACCATCATCCGTACTCGCTGGACGAGGTTCGGGCATTCGGTGGCGGTACCGGCCATCATGCTCTCCCCCCTGTTCGGGGGACGGGGCGTGGAATGCCGTAGCGCGAGATTCGGGTGGGCACGACTGGCCGATGCATGGCGCCGCGCGCACATTTGCCGGAATCGCGTTTTCGTACCTTTCGCTCAGACGTGGAAACCCATGCTTCACCATTCGACCTTTGCAACCGGTCCTCGGTTCGCCCTCGCGGTGATCTGCCTCCTCTCGAGCCCTCTGTCAGTCGCGGGGCAACGTGGTGCGTCCGGACCGCCGGAACATGCCGAGGTCCAGCCGATCAATCATTTGCCGAATCCCTACGAGACGGTGCGAAACTGGGGCGTGCTTCCCGACGATCGCAGCTGGGGCTCGGTCAGCGCAGTCAATATCGACATCGACGGCGTGCATGTGTGGGCAGGTGATCGATGCGGCGTGAATTCGTGCGCCGAGTCGGGCGTCGACCCGATCGTGAAACTCGACCGGGATGGAAACACGGTCCTCAGCTTCGGAGCGGGGCTTATCACGTGGCCGCATGGGATGGACGTAGACGCCGAGGGTAACGTGTGGGTCGCCGATGCTCGCTCTCCCAACGGACGCGAGCTCGAGCGAACGCCCGGCGCGCCCATGAACGGACACGTCGTGCGCAAGTTCAGCCCGACCGGTGAGCTCCTCATGACCATCGGGGTTCCCGGCGAAGCGGGCGATCCTCCGACGCATCTGACCGAGCCGAACGACGTCCTCGTTGCGCCCGACGGCAGCATCTTCGTCGCCGAAACACACGGTGCCCAGTACATGGACGACGCCGGGCCGAACGCCAAGAGCCGCATCACGAAATATTCGCCAGATGGGGAGATGCTCCTGCAGTTCGGCGAATGGGGATACGCTGATGGGCAGTTTCGTTCCCCGCACTCGCTGGCGATGGACTCACGCGGCCGGCTGTTCGTGGCGGACCGGGGCAACCGCCGGATCCAGATCTTCGATCAGCGGGGCAACCACATGGAAACGTGGTACCAGTTCAGTCGGAATAGCGGTATCTGGATTGACGACAACGACATCCTCTATGCGATCGATTCGGAGTCGGATGAGAATTACAACCCCGGTGGGTGGCGAAAGGGGTTGCGCGTCGGCAGTGCGATCACGGGACAGGTGTGGTACTTCGTTCCCGAGCACATGTCCGAGCGTGCGTCCGGCATGGGTGGGTATGGATCGATGGGTGAGGGAGTCACGGTTGACCGTGAGGGCAATGTGATCGCCGGAGAGGTAGGCCCCGTTCAGGGGCTCACCAAATTCATTCCTCGCCTTTGGGACCCCAACGGTCGCTGATCGGATGTGTGGAAGGAGACGACGCACCCGTCGGACCCTGACCGTCGTGTCCGTCGTCCCCGTGTGCGAGCGGCCGGACTCTCCAGGGGGGCAGGAGTCCTCCCGCCCGGTGGGGCTCGTCCCCTTGAGATGCCCGGGGATCTCCCCGGGCGCGGGTGTCTGCCGCCCCCACGTTGCTGGCTGACCTGTCCCCGCTCGTCGCCCTGATGCGGGGGCGGCGAGCGGTGGTTCTGGCTGGAGCGGGGTGTTCCACCGAGTCCGGGATCCCCGATTATCGTGGAGCGGAGGGACGCCTGCGCACCCGGAAACCGGTGCAGTACGGCGAGTTCGCTCGCTCCGCCGCTGCCCGTCGGCGGTACTGGGCAAGGAGCACGCTGGGGTGGGGCCGGATGAACCGTGCGGAACCAAACGCGGCGCATGACGCGCTCGCCGGCCTCGAGCGCACCGGACATGTGACCGGGCTGATCACTCAGAATGTCGATGGCCTTCACCAGCGCGCGGGAAGTCTCAACGTCGTCGAGCTTCACGGCTCGCTGGCGTCAGTGCTCTGTATGGATTGTGGTGGCACCATCCGTCGTTCCGAGATGCAGCGACGTCTCGAGCGGGAGAACCCGGACTGGGCTGAGCGGGTCGGCTCTGTCGAGCCCGCACCAGACGGAGACTCGGACATCGCCAGTAACCATGACGCGGAGTTCGTCGTGCCCGCCTGTCAGCAGTGCGCCGGCAGGCTCAAGCCTGACGTCGTGTTCTTCGGTGAGAATGTTCCCAAGTCACGGGTCGACGAGTGCTGGCGCCTGGTGGACGGGGCAGATCTGCTCCTCGTGGTCGGATCATCGCTGACGGTCTTTTCCGGACGACGCTTCGTGTATGGGGCGAAAGACCGGGGGCTGCCGGTCGCAGTATTGAACCTCGGACCCACCCGAGCCGACGACCTGGCAGCGGTCAAGGTAGAGGCTCGTTTGGGGGAGGCCCTGCCTCGGATGGTGGAACTGCTCACAAACTGATCCGGTGCGTCGACGTGAACGAACTCAGCGGCCCGGCCCGGTGGTCGCTGCCGCCCGGGTGTCGGTTGCCCAGAGGCACCATGCGATGAGAAGCACTTGAGCTGGAAGCCGGGCCCACAGGACCGCAACGGAAAGGTCCGGGAAGATGTCGGGGTTCAGCGCCACATGGAGGTTCGCTGGAACGACGGCAACGAGAAGACCAGCGAGGCCGCGGCCGGCCTGGCATCGAAACCGGGGCGAAAGAGTAGCGGCTCCGCCCGCGATCTCGAGGACCCCGGTGATCGCGATCAGGGCGCCGTGGGCCGGCAGGTAGGGTGGCATCATGGCGAGATAGAATGCCGGGTCGCGGAAATGATTGAGTCCGGCCAGCAAGAAGAAGGGCGCGATCGTCAGAAGCGCGAAGCGTCGCGTGCGTCCTTCCGGCAGCTTCAAGGCATTCATTCAGTCGGACAGGTGAACCACGCATCGTCGTTCGGATCCGCGCTGGCGATGCTCCCAAATGAAAAGACCCTGCCAGGTCCCGAGCGCCAGACGTCCGCGCTCGAACGGAATGGAAAGTGAGGTCTGCGTCAGCGCGGCGCGAATGTGGGACGGCATGTCGTCAGGCCCTTCCAGCGTGTGGGTGAAGTGCGGATCACCCTCGGGGACATGCCGCTGCATCCACTGCTCGAGATCGTGACGCGCTGTCGGGTCTGCATTCTCCTGGATGGTGAGACTCGCAGAGGTGTGACGAATCAACACCGTGCAAAGTCCCTCGTCGCGCCCGCTGTCGTCGACCACGGACTGGACGGCCGAGGTGATCTCGTAGAGTCCGGAGCCCCGCGTCTGCATTCGAATGTGTCGGATCATCCTCGATCCTCGGACACTCCTCTCGAACAGGCAACGATCGCGGGGCCGGCGCTCGGTGGTCTCTGAACACCGGCCCCCGATCGCGTCGTTGTGGCCTCATGCTTCGAGGGTGGACGCCCTCTTCTACAAGAAGCGCACCTTGCCGGACGCAACGTCGTACATCCCGCCGGCGATCACGATGTCCCCTGCCTGCTCCATTTCTGCAAGCACCGCGCTTCTGGAGCGAATGGCATCGATGGTAGCGACGACGTTCGCCTCGGCGACGGCGTCCACGAAGCCGGGGCTGTCGCGGTCGACCGAGCCGGCGACCTGCTCGACCACGGGCTCGATCTTCGCCACGAGTGCGGTGAGGTTGCCGAGCCGCGCCTTGCCGATCGCACCCTTGACCGCACCACACGAGGTGTGGCCCAGGACCAGAATCGCTTTGGATCCCGCCAGCTTGCAGGCGAACTCCATGCTCCCGAGAAGGTCCTCATTCACCACGTTTCCAGCGACCCTCGGGGTGAAGATATCTCCGATACCCTGATCGAAGACCGTCTCGACCGGGACTCGGGAGTCGATGCAGCCCAGCACGACGGCAAAGGGATACTGCCCACCCGCTGTCGCTGCGATGTCACTCGACCAGTCTCTCTCCTGCGGAGTCTGATCGAGGAAGCGCTGATTCCCCTGCCGAAGCATGTCGATCGCGCCCCGTGGTGTGACGGCGGCCTGCGAGCTTTGGTCATGAGGGCGAATGGTAGAGCTGGTCATATGTAATAGTCCTCGGAGACAGTCGTTTGGCGATGAGAAAGGATGAAAGGTGGGATCAGACTGCGGGGGCCTCGACGAGCGTCTCGACCGCTTCCGAGGATACCTGGTCCTTGGAGGACAGGTACGCCTCGAGCCAACGGGCTGCGTCGTCGAAGCTGCTGAAGCAGTCCTCCTCAGAGACGAGGTCAGGAATGAGGCGGATTCTTTCCGCAAGGTCTCTCGGCTGGCCGTGGATGTCGGTGAAGATCACTCGGATGCCGTTGCCAGCGAGATCCATCACCGCATCCTCGAGGGCGTACAGTCCCGACTGATCCATGTAGGGGACCTTGTCGAAGCGAAGGATGACGACTTCCAGATCGGGGAAACGGCTCATCAACTCCTGGAAACGATTCGCGAATCCGAAGAAGAGTGGTCCGTCCAGGTGCTTGATGAAGACCTTGTCACCACGCCGTGCGATCAGGTCGCCCTCGTCCGCCCATGAAACTTCCCGCGAAAACTCCTTGAGAGGAGCGGCCACGGTCCGGTGTTCGATGACGTCGGAAATCTTCTTCATGAAAAGAAGAGCGGCGAGTACGACCCCGGCGGCGACGGCAACCAGAAGATCCACGAAGACGGTGAGGCCGAGCACGATCAACATGACGGCCGCGTCAGCCCGGGGTACTTCGCGGAGGTGACGCAGACCCTTGTAGTCGACAATCCCGATGCCGACGGTGATCAGAATTCCGGCGAGGACCGCATTGGGGATTTGACCTACGAGCGAGCCCAGCCCCAGGAGAACGGCGAGAAGAAACGCGCCCGCCACGACGCCGGACAGGGGGGATGTACCCCCGGACTTGATGTTGATCACCGTGCGCATCGTCGCGCCCGCTCCTGGAAGCCCCCCGATGACCGCGGAGGCCATGTTACCGATGCCCTGTCCCACGAGCTCGCGGTTCGAGTCGTGACGGGTCTTGGTCATGTTGTCGGCGACAAGTGATGTCAGCAGGGAGTCGATGGCGCCGAGGGCGGCGAGCGTGAAGGCGTACTCGACGATCACGACCATGTGGGAGAAGTCGCTGAACATCGCGACAAAACCGAGCTGTAATTGGGGGAGACCCGTCGGGATGGGTCCGCGCGAGTTGATGCGCAGAATGGAATCCGGATCCAGCACGAAGAAGGCGCCCAACGAGACGACGATCAGTGCGACGAGCGACGAGGGCACGGCCTTCGTGATGCGGGGCAAGCCGTAAATGATTCCGATGGTGACCAGAGCCACGGTGACCGAAGCCACGTTGATGATCTCAGGAATCGTGTGCATCGAGCGGATCGTGCCCATGGGTCCGCCTGAGGGGGCAGAAACACCGAAGAACGGAAAGATCTGCGTAATGACGATGATGACGCCGATTCCGGACATGAAGCCGGACACAACGGGATAGGGCATGTAGCGCACGTACTTCCCGATGCCGAGAAGACCCATCCCCACCTGGATCGCCCCGGCGAGCAGGAAGGTCGCGATAATGAGCGGAATGGCTTGTTCGAACCCTCCCATGTAAGCGATGGCGTCTGCGATCACGACCGCAGAAACCACGGTCATGGGTGCGGTCGGTCCGCTGATTTGAGTCCGAGTTCCTCCAAAAATGGACGCGAGGATGGCCAATGCGATTGCACCGTACAGCCCCGCGATCGCGCCCATCTCCGTCTGCTCCCCGAACGCGAGCGCCAGGGGGAGCGCCACAACTCCAGCGGTCAAACCGCCGAAGACATTGCCACGAACGTTTTCGAAAAGAACGTTTGGTTGATTCATTGCTTGAAAAGTCCTCTGACGCGCTTGCGGCGGGTCAGGGCAGTAATTGCACGAAAAAGAACACAAGAATAATTTTGCATGAAATGTGAGTCAATCATTGAGGGGTCATGTGTCTGAATTCTCTACCTGGCACTTCCTGACGAATCACTCGCACATCCTCCTGTGTATATCGGAGAATGCCGACATCACCGTCCGTGATCTGGCCCATCGGGTCGGGATCACGGAGCGCGCCGTGATGCGCATCATCGGAGAACTGGATGAGGCAGGTGTGATCGAGCGGACACGGGAGGGACGCCGGAATCACTACACGATTGACCCGGCCCGTCAGCTTCGACACGCCGTGGAATCGCACTGCACGGTGGGCGATCTGATCCAGATGTTTCGCAGAGGTGACGGAGGTTCACAGTAGCGCGGCCAGCAGGTCTCGGAGTGGCCGGGGGTGCTGGCGACCTCGGTCAGTACGTGTACGTGACGCCAGTCCGCAGCCGTGTGTCGAGGGCTGCGAGTCCGTCAGGGGGTCGACTGTCGTAGCGCAGGTCGAAGCTGACCGTCAGGGCCAGAGTTTCCGTGACGCCAGCGGACAGTCGGAAATTTTCCAGGGCTCGAAAATCCCCCATATCCGTCAGGGCTGACTGCACATACGTGGTCGAAGTGATGACAAGATTGCTCGTCGGGACGACACGGAGGGTCAGGAAATTGCTCCAGCGAACGTCGAGCGTGCGTCGCAGGTGACTGGCGGTGTCGGGCAGGTCGAGGCGCTCGTACTCGAGGATTCCGGAGGAGCCGGCCCCGAACTGCCCCCAGATGCCCGACGCGAATGCCGTTCGCAGGCCACCGCCGGCAACCGCTCGAAAGGTCAGGCGTTGGGCGCGGTCGTAATTCAGTTGCCCGAACCATTCGGGATCGACAAACCGGGAGATCGCGGTGTACGAGCGTCGGTAGTGAAGGAGGCCGTTGGACGCGAACCGACTGCGATCGAGAAAGCCAAGGCCCCCGTTGCCGACAATGAGTCGAGTCTCGTCGGGCGTGACGCTGTAGACGCGCCCCCGGAAGTCGAGTGCGATGAAATCGACGTTACCTGTCCGGATGGAGAGGTCTCCGCCGACCGAACCGGATTGGCCCAGAGGGAGACTGTCGGTACGAAGAACCTCGATGTTCACCTGAGCCTGCAGGCCGCGGGGGGTGAGGCCGACGGAGGTGACGAGACAGGCGGAAACGACGAGCAGACCGCGCACAGTGGACTGCCGGCGCGGAGTTGTCAGAATGGGTTGCGAAGTTGAAGCCGTCATGCCGAAGGGTAACATCAACGCTGTCGGTCTCTCGCTTGTCCTTGTCCCGGGGTGAGACACCCGTGGGCGCCGCCCGGTTGCCCCGATCCTTGCCTCGATAGCCACAAAACTCACGGATGAACCGCATGGTGAACGCAATCATGGGCCGGATGACCGACTTCTCTTCCCGACCCGGCGGCGAGACGATCCGTCACGGAAGCCACCCCCGGAACGCGTTCCTGGTGTGCACCGTCGCCCTCTTGGGCGCGGGTGGGGTCGACGCGCAGGAGGTAGCGCCACGCTCGGCCGTGGTCCAGCGGATCAATGCAGCACCCGACATCGATGGGCAGCTCGATGAGCAGGTGTGGCGGTCAGCCGCCGCCATGACCGACTTCATCCAAAGGGAGCCTGATGACGGCGCGCTGGCGTCGGAACGCACCGAGGTGCGTTTGCTGTACGATCAGGAAGCCATCTACGTAGGTGTCTGGGCCTATGATTCGCGGGCTGAGCAGATCGTGCCTGGTGAAGCGATCCGCGACTTTGAAGTGACGGATGCCGACGCCGTGATCATGGTGTTCGACACCTTCAAGGATGAGCAGAACGGCTTCGTCTTCGGCACGACGCCAGCGGGAATCGAATACGACGGCCAGGTCGCTTCTGCTGGGTCGGGTGGAGGTTTCTTCCTGGGGGGCGGATCAAACAACCAGCGTCGATTTCAAGCCGGGGCCGGGGGCGGCTTCAACAAGAACTGGGATGGCAGTTGGGACGTTGCGGCGACTCAGGATTCGGAGGGGTGGTATGCCGAGTTCCGGATTCCGTTCAACACGCTCCGCTATGGGTCCGATGTCGAGGAGTGGGGCTTCAACGTCTCACGCCGGGTGCGACGGCTGAACGAAGAGGTGTTCTGGTCCGCTGTTCCGCGAGAATTCAATCTGTATCGGCTGGACTTCGCCGGTGTGCTTTCGGGATTGGAGCCCCCTGTGCGACGTGCCGTGACAGTGACCCCGTATGCGCTCGGGTCCACCGCGCGCGACTATACCGCACCAGGGTCAGCCTTCGAGCAGAACGCCGACTTCGGCGGTGAGGCGAAGGCGCAGATCACGCAGGGCCTGACGTTGGACGTGACCGTCAACACCGACTTCGCCCAGGTGGAAGTCGACGACGCGCAGGTCAACCTGACGCGCTTTCCGCTGCTCTTTCCCGAGAAGCGACCCTTCTTCCTGGAAAATGCCGGGTTCTTTACCGTCGGTGGTGGTGGCGTCGACCTGTTCTTCAGCCGCAGGATCGGGATCGATGCGGGAGCTCCGGTGCCGATCAAGGGGGGTGGACGTCTCTCGGGGCGAGCCGCAGGTATGAATGTCGGCCTTCTGCACATTCAAACAGATGGCCTGATGGATGGAAGTGACCGCAGCTCCTGGTCTGTGGCTCGGCTGGCCAAGGAACTCCCGGGGCGCTCCAGAGTCGGAGGCATCGTCACCGATCGACGAAGTGACGTGAGCGGCGACAACAACCGGGTCTACGCCATGGATGCGCAGGTCGGCCTGGGTGATGCGGTGACGGTCACGTCGTACTTCGCCCGCTCGGAGACCGAGGGGGCTCCCTCTGACGAGGCCTTCGACGTGACAGCCGGGGTTACCACCCGTGCGTTCCGTGCGAATGCCACGGTCCAACAGGTTGGCCAGGACTTCGATGCGCAGATCGGATTCGTACCGCGGCGTGGCCATCGGTATTACCAGCTCTTCGGGATGTATTACATCCGCCCCAGTTCAGTCTTCCGTGAGCTCAGACCTCACGTTTCCTACTTCACCTATCGCAACCGTGCGGACGTCGCACCGCAGGGTTTCGAGGTTTCGTCACGCTGGCACATCGACAACCACTGGCAGTGGGCTTCGGGCATGGAGCTTCACACTGGCGCCAATCACGTGACGGAAGGCCTGTACGAGCCATTCACGATCCCGGGCGTGGGAGTCACCGTTCCCGCGGACATCTACCGCGGCTGGGAAGCCGCATTCGTCTTCTTTACCGACCAGTCCCGGGCCCTGTCGTTCAACTCGCGGCTGAACTGGGGCAGCTTTCTCTCGGGTTCGAAGAAGACGCCGAGCGCGGACCTCACGTACCGGTATGGAGATCGATCGAGTGTGACGGCAGCGCTGGCGTACAACGACGTAGATCTTCCGGAAGGCAGCTTCACGACCACGCTGGGAAGTGTGAAGCTCGGTTACTTCTTTACACCCCGCATCTATGTGCAGGGCCTCGTGCAGTACTCGACCCAGGTAGACCAGTGGTCGACGAACCTTCGCTTCGGGTGGTTGAACACGGCGGGGACAGGCCTGTTCCTGGTGTACAATGACGTGCAGGGTTTCGACACGCTGCAGGGTCCCCAGGGCCGCTCGTTGTTCATCAAGTTCACGCGCCAGTTCAATCTGGCAGGGTTCTAGGGCTGGAGTTTCAGAACGCTCCACCGAGCGGCACACGGAAGCGCAGCACGACGTCGCGACCGAGGTCATCTACGAAGAGCTTGTAGCGACTCAAATAGTCACGGTAGGAGGTGTCGAAGACGTTCCTCACCTCCAATCCAGCGTTGACTCGCCGTCCGTTCAGTTCCAGGAACTGCGCTCCGAGTTCAAGGTCTACCAGTTGGTAGCCGTCCGTCGGTAACGCATAGATCGTCCCTTCGGGAACCCGATCCTGCTCACGCACGATCGTGAGACCGGCGCTGAGGAAGGGGCGGGTCACCCAGGACCTGGTCGGAAGGGTAAAGCGGAGTCCCAGCGTTCCCCTGTCAGCAGGCATGTCGTAGAGAGGCTCTCCCGAGACCGCGTCGGATCCGCGAAGCGCCGTTCCGCTGACGGTCAAGTCTACACCGGGAAAAACGGTTGCCTCCGCCGACAGCTCGACGCCGGAGACGACGGCGTCGGTTTGCGCGTATTCGAAACCCGGATAGGCGCCTCGGATGCTGAGGATCGGGGCTCGCGGCTCCAGATAGATATAGCCGGATATTGCGTTCCTGTACGTAGCGACCTGGCCCCTCAGACGCTCGCCCGTGTGTCGCAGGGTCGCGTCCAGATTCCATGTTCGTTCCTTGCCCAGATCCGCATCCCCCAGCTCGTACTGAGCACTCCCATGGTGGACGCCCTGGCTGTAACGCTCATTCACGTTTGGTGCCCGCCATGCGCGACCGGTACTCGCACCGATCGACCACGAATCACCAATGGGCACCGAAAGCCCCAGGGCCGCGGCGACGTCTCCGTACGTTCGCTGCTCGTCCGGGACATTGATGGAGACGTCGTCGACTCCGAACACCCGCTGCCATCGAAGCTCGTATCGTGCCCCACCGGAAACGGTCGCCCACCCGAGATCCGCCTCCTCTGCGACGAAGAGCGCCCCCGTGTAGAGCCGATACTGAGGAATGAGGAATCCCTTTCCCGTGCTGATGTTGCCCTGCCGCATGAAGCTGAAGCCTGTCGTTCCCTCTATCTGCCCGATCGGCTGGTGCCGAAGACGACTTTCGAGCGAGTGCGTGTAAAGATCCAGGCCGAATGCAGCGCGGTCCTGCCCCGCAAGAGGGCCATGGTTGTCGAACTCGCCACGCCTGTTCAGCTGGAAACCGTACGTCGTCTCAATGGTCCCTGCCGAGCCGGCGTGGATGTGACCGTCAACGCGGATCGCATCGTGGGTGACTTCCTGCCGCGGGTTTTCGATCGTGTACTGGAAGCTTGTCGGGACTGGCCCTTCCTCCATGGCGCGAAGCAGGTCTTCGAAGTTTCCGACGTGCGCTCCGGTGAAGAGGCCGATTTCCGTGGCGAACCGACTGTAATCCAGCTCGATACCGCCCCACTCCCGCTGCATACCGACGGTGAAGCCCAGGTTCAATTCCGTGAAGCCGGTGTTCGTCAGGTTGTACTCGGCCGTTTTCGCATCGCCGGACTTTCGGGCACTCACCCGGGCTCTCGCACCCAGCAAACCGAGAGCCGGTACATCCAGCAAGCCATGTTCAATCATGACCGACCCGGAAAACTGCCGGTTGTTGGAAAACGCGTTGAAGACCGTCTCACCTGCCAAGCCGCTCATTGACGGGGCTTCGGCCGGCTCGATACGAAGAACGCCGCCGAGGGCGTCCGAGCCGTACAGCACGCTGCCGGGGCCACGGATCACTTGAATCTCGTTGACGGCGAATACGTCGATCTCAGGTGCGTGCTCGGTCCCCCACTGTTGTCCCTCCTGACGGACACCGTCGTTCATAACGACGATACGCTGTGAGTGGAGGCCACGAATCACCGGTTTTGCGATACTCGGTCCATACTGAATGACCGACACACCTTCGATCCCCTTCAGTGTCTCCCCCAGCGTCTGACCTCGCTCACGCAGGACCTCGGCCGGAGTCAGCCGAGACGTCGACTGCGCTACACGAAGGTCAATGGCGGACTGACGGACTCCGACGTCGATACCCTCGAGTCGAAGTGCCTCGTCAGTGAGGGGGAACTCTACAACTGTCGAACCCACGTCGGCGGATACGTCCCATGTCTCAGACGCGTAGCCCAGCCCTTCGATCAGCAATGTGATCCGGTGATGATGGATGTCCGCGACGATAAACCGACCGTCGTCGTCTGCCAGAACGTCCCGGTCTTCCTCCACCCAGTGAATCCGGGCGGTCGCAACGGGACGGCCGTTCGCGGCGTCGACAACCCGACCGGCGAGAGACCACGGTTGCTGCGCGAGTGCGGGCGTGGCAAAGACCATCAAGGTGATGGCCAGGGTCAAAATCGACCGGACGCAAAACGCGGACGGCATCATCTTCGAAGGGCCTCTGGATGTACCTCGGGGAGGACGAAAGGGAGAACGCCACCGCCGAGGAGAAATCGAAGGGACAGGACGATCCCCCCTCGGCGGTGTTCGTCGGTCAATTCACTGATACTACGAACGAGACATCGACGTCCGTCTCATCGCTGGGGGTCAATCCATCCCCCTTGGGCGCGTCATCATAATGACTCAAGACCACCTGTATCGCCCCAGTGCTGGCGGAGGCGCCCGAGGTGACCACGACCTGAAAGGTGAGACCGAGGGGAGCACCGTTCCCGTCCGTGTCCAACGAGCCAACCGGAACCGAGACCCCCGGCAGTCCGCTGACGTTGTAGAACACGCGGTGTTCGTCGCTCTCCTCAGCCACCTCGAGCGTGATGTTTTCGGGGTCGGCCGGATCGGAGCGGTCGAAGAACTCGATGGTTCCTTGGTAGGTGACGCCCGCGCTCAGGGCGATGGGCGCCGTCTGAGCGCTCGGTGGATTGGGTCCACCTGCGTCTGCGTCGGCGATCGTCGAGACGATCGCCTGTCCACCACCCGATGGAGTGAGGGTGATCGTCACGTCGGTGATCAACTCCTCCTCGTTCGCAATCGGGGAAGTGGGGTCATCACATGCCGAGACCGTTAGAATCGCCGCTGCCAGCGGGAGACTGCGCATAGCTCTGAAAATCATGATGATGTCTCTTGGGATCAGTTTGTCATTGGGGTCTCACCATGCGATCACATGATGAGGCTTCAAATGGAGCAAGCGTGCGGAATTGCAGAGTCACATCCAGTGAGCCGCGCCAACGCGCACGGCAATTCCGCCTGACTAACTGACGGGTGGAGCTCGCAGCCCTACTGGAACGAAAAACTCGAACGACCGCCTGAAGTCCGACTCTCGGAGGACGGGGACGCTTGCTTCGAGTGGGCGGAGCAGCAGCTGCGGCACGGCGCTGGAAGCGCCGTACTGGCCTGAAAGAGACCGAATGATCTGGCAGAAGCGATCGTCGTGGTGCGTCGAGCAGTCCGCTTCGGTCTGCTCGATGTGCTCCGACTCCGCGACGGAGCGCGTTTCGAGCAGGGCGTCCGCGATGGGCAAGCCTGCGAATGCGCTGATCTGACCGACCAGGAGCGCGAGCGCCGCTGCGCCGCGGGTGAAATCACGCCACGTCTTCAGGATACTAACCGACCGTGCATGGAGGGACGCACACACAGCGATTGTGCGTGTCGAGCCGAATCTGTGTCAAGAGAATGCCCTACGTCATACTGCCGACGGGACGCAGAGGATCCGGGTGGCGGGTCAGCGGTACGGATCTTCGGTCGAAAGGAAATTTGCCACGTAATCGGTGACCCCTTCCTGGACCGATGCGAACGGTCGCTGATACCCGGCCTCTCGGAGCTTCGTCATGTCCGCCTGCGTGAAGTACTGATATTTCTCGCGGAGGTTGGGCGGGGTATCTACCCAGGTCACGCTGAGATCCTTGCCGACCGCCGTGTAGAGGGCGCCCATGAGCTCGAGCCATGTCTGTGCGCGTCCGGTTCCGACATTGTAGATGCCGCTGGCAGGCCGGTGCTCACGGATCCACCGCATGACATCGATGCAGTCCCCGACGTACACGAAATCACGCATCTGCCCGCCATCTTCGAAGTCGGGGTGATGAGACCGAAAGAGGGTAACGCCATCGCCCGAGGCTGCCCCCGGGTACGCCTTGGTGACCACGCTGCGCATGTCGCCTTTGTGGTACTCGTTGGGGCCGTACACGTTGAAGAACTTCAGACCGACCCACGAGGGCGGTGTTGGACGATCCTCCTCTGCCTCACGAGCCACCCAGCGGTCGAAGGCCAGCTTGCTCCAGCCGTAGGCATTCAGCGGTCTCAATCGGGCGAGGGAGCCACGGTCGTCCGAGTCAACGAAGCCCTGCGTTCCGTCACCGTACGTTGCAGCGGACGATGCATACACCAGGGGTATGTCATGAGCCGCACACCGTCGCCAGATCTGCTGAGACAGCCGGAAATTCGAGTCGGCGATCAGGTCCGCATTCGTCTCGGTGGTCGCGGACACTGCGCCCAGATGATAGACGAAGGAGATTTCTTCAGCCCGTCGCGTGAGGAACTCGTTCAGGGCGGATGGATCCACGAGTTCGTCGATCTCGTGCTTCGCGATGTTGCGCCACTTTTCACCGGTTCCCAGGGTGTCGCATACGGACACCCGCTCGCCGGAGCCGGCAAGCGCGCCGACGAGATTCGAGCCGATGAAGCCGGTACCTCCGGTGACGACGATCATGGTAAGAAGATCGACCCGGGATGCAGGGAAAGTCCACGCCGACCGCGTAGCACCCCTCGCCACGGGGTCGGCTTCGATCGCTCGTCCAGCCGCCCGCAGCGAGAACCGGATACCGCCGGGGGGGGGGCGAAACGCCGAAGGTCCCGGCGCCGCGCGGGCACCGGGACCTTCACCGTCGCGCGATCCTCTACGCGACAGTCTTGCGTTGACGGCTTTACTGCTGCATCGCCATCCCACGAAGAACAGCCGCCAGTTTGGCCATCCGTTCCGCATCACCCCCCAGCTCTCCTGCCTCGATCTGAACCACGTCGGCCTCGATTTCGGCCGCGAGACTGTTCAGCGTCATCGAGCTGGCACTCGAATCCAGCGCGCCCTGAATCTCACTCGCCCGATCGTTCAGAATCCGATTCGCCCGGGTCATCTGATCCAGGTACGCCTGCGCCACGTCGCGCGTCGGCGCCCAATCGACCTTGGGCTGCAGCTGAGCGTTGAACTCGTTGATCACGACCGACTCGGCCGCCGCGATCTCTGCCGCCGAGAGATGCTCGCTCGGTGTCAGTCGGAAGACGTCGATCCCACGCGAGATCTCGGCTCCGTACAGACGTCCGTTGAACCAGTAGACGGACCAGTAGCCGCCCGTGAACAGCGACTCGATGGAGAGCGGTCCACGATCGAAAAAGGCGATTTCGAACGGGTTGGCAGGATCGGTGAAGTCCATCAGTGACACGCCGCCCTGGTACCATGCCTGGGCCATGATGTCACGCCCCGGCACCGGGATGATCGATCCATTGTGGGCGACACAGTTCTCCGTGTCGGTCTGAGGAACCGGCAGCTTGTAGTAGCCGGCGAGTTCCATCTGACCGTCGGCCCCAATTCGGAAGATCGCGTTTGCACCCCACGTGGCAGGGTCCGTCGCGCGGCAGCGCGGGGCTGCCCCGCCGCCCCACTCGTCCGTGAACACGACGACGTCACCGTCGTTGTTGAACGTGGCGGAGTGCCAGTAGGCGAAATTCGGGTCGGAGACCTCCGCTACGCGCGTGGGGTTCTCCGGGTCCGAGATGTCGAGGAGGATGCCGTTGCCGGAGCATGCTCCGCCTGCGAGTCCGATCCCGGGATACGCCGTGATGTCGTGGCACTGATTGGTCAGACGGGAGCTCTGGGTTCCCGGGCCATGGTCGCCGCCCTGCCAGAGGCCGGCGAGGTTGCCCTGCTCATCCGCGAAAATACGGGGCATGTTCACGATCTCGGCCGCGGCCGGATTCGCCAGAGGGACCTTCACGACCTCAATGCGGAAGAGCGCCGTTTCCGGATCATCGGGGCCACCGCCCGAGCAACCGGGCAACTCTTCACCGGGACGCACACGACTCGTTCCCTGAATGTAGACGTAGATGTTCTCGGTGTCGGCCGGATCCGTCACGATCGTGTGGGTGTGGGATCCACGGCAGGACTGAATGGCCGCGACCTGCGTCGGGTTGTTCATGTCCGACACGTCGAAGATTCGAACACCGCGCATGCGCTCGGCACTGATCGAATCAGCGACACCTTCAACCCCGCAATCGAGCCGACCACGCGTTTCCTGCGCCGACATCACGACCAGGTCGCCGTAGACCGACACGTCACCCTGGCCACCCGGACAGACGACCGACACGCTCAGTGTCGGATCGGCCGGGTTGGAGATGTCGTACATCTGAAAGCCGTTGTAATTCCCCTGAATCAGGAGGCCATCCCGGAATGCCAGGTCGGTGTTGCTGAACCGGCCGTCCGCCGGCGTGGACGGATTGAAGAAGCCGTCCGGTCTCGGAATGGCCGCCAGAAGCTCGAGGCCACTGATGGCGGACTCGGCGTCCATCCAGCCGGCGCCCAGACCGATACGGGGGTCGTTGGGATCCCACTCCAGTGCCGGCGCTGCCGGAGGCACCTGGGCGGGGGACGGCTGACCCTGCTGCTGCGCGGACGCATCCTCGGGGGCGACGAGCGCTCCCGCGAACAACGCCGCCGCGACGAGGAGCCCGAATGCTCCCGTGATCTTCTTACCCATGTCCGTCATACCTCGTGTGTTTTGGACTGACTCGTGAATCGGTGCTGAGTGAAGCTGACATCCGGCCGGCGGTGTGAAACGGTCCACACCACGATCTAGCGCCCCATTTGATCGAGAATGGCCTGCATCCGCTCGATCTCCATGAGCTGATCTGCGTCCACCTCCTCGGCGAACTTGAACACAGTGGATTCCTGGGCTGCTCCGGATGTGTTGAACAGTGACGTCACCATGTCGAGGGCGCCCCGGTGGTGGCGGATCATGCCCTCGAGGAAGAGGCGGTCGAACTGCATCCCGCGTGCATTGGCCAACTGCTCCATTTCTTCCGGAGAAAGCATCCCCATGCCCATCCCCTGATGAAGCATGCCGCCCATCCGGGGCATCTGGACCGGCTCCCCCCGCTCGCGAAGCCAGGTAGACATCATCGCGATCTCGTCTCGCTGGGAAATTTCCATGCGAAGGCCCATCTGACGAACGGCCTCGGTCGTCGCGTACTGGCGGGCCAGGGCAGTCATCTGCAGCGCCTGCCGATGATGAGGGATCATGCCCTGCATGAAGCGCACGTCGGCTTCGGTGTACGAAACCCCTTCGACCTGATCGAGCTCTTCGGCCGAGAAGGTCCGACCCGCCTCACCGGGCGCACCGGGCTGCACGATTCGTGCGGGCGCTCCTTCTTCCGGGCCCACGGAGGCGGTGCCTGCCCGCCCGGTGGAGCACGCTGCGAGCGACACGCTCAGGGCGAGTGTACAGGCTGTGCGGACGTCGAAGGAGATCATGTGTGACGGTACGAGTGCGGTGCTGTGGTCTTCGGCGAATCGCTCGAAACCCTGCGATGCTCTACAAGGTTCAGCGCGGAGCAGTTCCCGCAATGGGTGGTGCCTGCGGTACCGAGGTGCGCATCCCCGCTGGAGGAGGGTTGGCCCTCCCTCGGGTGGACCTGCATCTTTGCTCAGAGGCCGGTCGAACGGATCTGGCCCGCCCTCGCGCTTGACGTTTCCTCGAGCCCTTCCATGAGGCCGCCCGTGTCTTCGACCCCTCGACTCTACGAACACGCCCATTCATGCTGGGTGGCCGTGCCCAGATCGTTCAAAGGTGCTCTGACGGTCGCGATGCTGTTCGTGTCAGCTCCCTCCACCGGAACCGGACAACTCCTGCCGGCGCATCTCGATGGGCTCAGCCCCCGGGAGATCGGCCCCGCGAACATGAGCGGCCGTCTGGTCGACATCGCGGTCGTGGAGATAGACACGCGCGTCTACTATCTGGCGTCGGCGACCGGTGGCGTGTGGAAGACCACCGACAACGGCCTGCGCTTCACCCCGGTGTTTCAGGATGAGGCGGTCCACTCGGTCGGCGACGTCGTCGTGCATCAGAGGGACACGAGCGTCGTCTGGGTCGGGACCGGCGAGCGGGCCAACCGCCAGTCGTCGTCATGGGGAGACGGAGTCTACAAGTCGACCAACGGCGGAGATTCGTGGACGAACATGGGACTCGAGGAAAGCCACCACATCGGGCGCATCGTCATGCACCCCGACGACTCCGACGTCGTCTACGTCGCAGCGATGGGGCACCTGTGGGGTCCCAACCCCGAGCGCGGCGTGTATCGAACCCGGGATGGTGGGGAGTCGTGGGAGCGGATCCTCTTCGTGGACCCCATGACGGGTGCCGTCGACGTGGCCATGGATCCGTCGAATCCGGACATCATGTACGCCGCGATGTACCAGCGTCAGCGCCGTCCGTGGGGATTTCATGGAGGAGGACCGGGCAGTGGGCTCTACAAGAGCACGGACGGGGGCGACACATGGTCACTCCTCACCAACGCCGGTCTCGACAACGGACTCGCGACCGGTGACATCGGTCGGATGGGGATCACGATCTATCGGTCAGATCCGCGGATCGTCTACATCAGCCTCGAGCAGGGGGAGCGCTTCAACGCCTCGACTGCGTACGAGCAGCGGCTGGCCGGTATCTACCGCTCGGAGGATCGTGGAGAGAGCTGGACCTACCAGGGGGATTGGAACCCACGGCCGATGTACGCGAGTCAGCCGATGGTCGACCCGAACGACGATCAGCGGATCTACATGCTGAACTCGTACAGCTACTCCGATGACGGGGGTGTGACGTTCACCGTGCCGCGCGACCATCGTACGCATGGTGACGACCGATTCGTGTGGGTGAACCCCGAGGACTCGAACCACGTCATCAAGCTCGACGACGGGGGTCTGGGGATCAGCTACGATCGTGGGGACCACTTCCTGTACCACACTGCGCTACCGCTCAGTCAGTATTACCGGGTCTCCGTCGACATGGCCCACCCGTACAACGTGTATGGTGGCCTGCAGGACAATGGATCCTGGCGCGGGCCGAATCAGACCTATCGGTCGGAGGGCATCCTCAACGAGGACTGGAACAAGTGGGGTGGGGGCGACGGTTTCCTGAGTCTGGTCGATACGACGAACAACCGCATCCTGTATTCGGAAAGCCAGTACCTCGGTCTCACGCGCTGGGATCTGGAGACTGGCGCCAGCCGCAACATCCGTCCGAACCAGCCGGAAGGCTTTATCGGGGCACGGCGCAACTGGACGACGTGGCCGGATCTCGACGATCCGTATATGGAACTCGGGAACGCGATGCCCCCCGGTAACTGGGATGGCCCGTTCATCATCAGCCCGCACGACAGCAACACGCTCTACGCCGGCCTGAACGAGATCTTCAAGAGCACGGACCGGGGAGACACGTGGACATCGCTCGGTGACCTGACCAGCGGCACCGACCGTCGGAGTCTGGTCATCATGGACCAGGTCGCCGACTCGTTCGTCCTCTCGCTCGATGACGGGATCCCGTACTGGCCGACTCTGACCGCCATTGCCGAATCCGAGCATCGCCCCGGCGTGCTGCTCGTCGGAACGGACGACGGTCTCGTGCAGGTCTCCACGAACGACGGCCAGTCGTGGACGGATGTGACGACCTCCATTCCCGGTGCGCCGGAACTGATGTGGGTCAACCAGGTGCACATGTCGAAATCGGTCGATGGCCGGATGTACGTCGCGGCCAACAATTACCGGAACGACGACTACGAGAACTACCTGTGGGTGTCGGAAGACAGCGGACGGTCGTGGCGCTCGATCGTCGGGGATCTCCCGGCCGAGCAGGTCGTCCGGGTCGTGCGCGAGGATCCGAGAAATCCGGATGTCCTCTGGCTGGGCACCGAGATGCGGGCGTTCTGGTCATGGAACGGCGGCCGCAACTGGCTCCCGCTCGACGGTAACATGCCGACGGTGGCGGTGAACGACCTGGTCGTACACCCTCGCGACAACGACCTCGTGCTCGCGACCCATGGACGAGGGATCTGGATCTTCGATCAGCTCAACGCGCTTCAGGAGATGTCCCCCGAGATCGCTTCGTCGGCCGCTCACCTCTTCACCATCGAGCCCGCCGAACAGATCCGGTATCGCTCGGAGAAGGCACACACGGGCAACATGATTTTCGAGGGTGAGAATCCTCCGGCGGGCGGAATCGTAGACTTCTGGTCCGGGCAAGGCGGAGAAATCGCGCAGATCAGCGTGCTCTCTTCGGGACGTATTCAGGTCGCGTCGATGGAGATGCAGACCCGCCGTGGCCTGAATCGGGCAGTGTGGGATCTGCGCCATTCTCGCGACGGTGTTTCCGGCGGCGGCGGAACGCCGGGTTTCCGGGGTGGGGCGCGGGGTCCCCTGGTCATCCCCGGCGAATACACGGTACGCCTGACGATTGGAGATGTCGTAGCCGAACAGACGGTCGAAGTCAGGGAAGATCCACGGCACGACTTCGATCCGGAGATCAGGGCCGAGTGGACCGAGACGCTCCTCGGGGTGTGGGGCTCGGTTGGAGCTGCACAGCGACTGTCACGCGAGGTTCAGGCGATGGCCGGTCGACTCGATGCAGAGACGGATCGGTTGACGGTCAACGACGGTCTGGCGGATCGTCTCCGGGACCTGCAGCGTACATCGGATGAATTGAGCGGTCGACTGAGCAGGCTGTACGGCTCGCTTCAGGGCTGGGTCGGTCCTCTCGCCGCCGATCAGGAGGCTCAGCGAATCTTTCTGACCGACAAGCTCGAGGAGCTGTCTCAGAGCTGGGCCGACCTTCAGAGCGAGCTGCCGTGATGGATTCGAATACCGTGCAACGGGCAAGCCGACGGGACGATGGCAGGCGCCTGAGTCTGCTGAAGCCGGCACCTGGACGATCGGGGGGCTTGTGACCGTCCGCATCCTTGGCCTGTACGCCCTGACCGCATTCGGCTTTTTTCTCATCGACTTCGTCTGGCTGACCATCGTCGCCCAGTCGTTCTACCAGAGGCATCTGGGGTCCTTGCTGCGCGAGGACCCCATCGTTGCTGCAGCTGCGGCGTTCTATCTGCTCTATCTGGTGGGTGTACTCGTGTTCGTTGTGCTGCCAGCGCTCGAAGCCGGATCACTGGGGAGGGCCATCGGGCTGGGCGCCCTCTTCGGCCTCATTGCGTACGCGACGTTCGATCTGACGTGCTACGCCCTGTTCCGCGGGTTTCCTACGGTCGTGGTGGCGGTGGATCTCGTCTGGGGAGCGGTTCTGACGGCGAGTGTCTCGGCAGTGGGATACACCGCCGGTCGCTGGCTTGGATTCTAATCTGCGGGTGCCCTCGCGCTCTCGACGAGAGATTCGTAGACGATGCGCCGCAGGGTCGGGTCGATCGGTACGCCCCCGAACGGAGAGTATTGCGTCCACGCAAAGGCGATGACGTCCTCGACGGGATCGATCCAGAACCACGTATTCGCGACGCCGGCCCACCAGTAGTGTTCCGGCTGGTCACCGGCAGTCGCGACCGCGAAACCGAGGCCGAAGCCGTACTCGTGTGACGGGGCGCCCAGGGAAATGGGTCCCATCTCTTCGGCAAGGTGGTTGGAGCGCATGTCTCGGACCGTCTCCGGGCGCAGCAGCCGCTGCCCGTCGAGCTCCCCTTCATTGAGGAGCATCTGCGCAAACCGAAGGTAGTCCATGGCGGTCGACGTGAGCCCGCCTCCACCCGAGTACCAGCTTGGTGGCCGGGTGAAGGCGCCGTCGACGGGAGAGTCCTCCATGACGAGTTCGCCGTCTCTCCTCGCATAGACCGCGGTGAAGCGATCCAGATTTCTGGGTTCGACGTGGAAACCCGTATCGTCCATCGCCAGAGGCTCGAAGATCCGTTTGCGGAAGAAGACGTCCAGCGATATGCCGGAAGCGACTTCGACGACTCGTCCGAGGACGTCGGTCGATACGCTGTAGTTCCAGCGCTTGCCGGGGTCGTCGATCAGAGGGAGGGTTGCGAAGATATCCACCGTCTCCGCGAGATCATGCCCTGTTTCCCGACCGAGAGCATTGCCTGCGCTACGGTACATCTGGTCGACGGGAGAATTTCCGAAAATCCCATAGGTGAGCCCGGATGTGTGGCGAAGGAGATCACGGATCGTGATCGACCGAGACGGGGGCCGGAAGTCTCCCTCGTCATAGACCTGCACGGCGGCGAAGGCTGGAAGGAAGTCGGTCAGCGGCTGGTCCAACCGAAGCTTGCCCTCCTCGACGAGCATCATGACGGCCACGCTCGTGACGGGCTTCGTCATCGAGTAGATGCGAAAGACATCGTCGCGTTCCAGCGGTTGCTCGTCGAGGACACGCCAGCCTCGAGCCTCCCAGTGCACCACCGCACCACCGCGGGCGACCAGGGTCATCACGCCCGCCGTACGACCCGCGTCAATCAAGTCCTGCATTGCAGGACCAATGGTGGCGAGGCCCTCGGGAGAGAATCCGTGGGCTTCAGGGACCCCTTCGGTGATCTGCGACGTGATCGGCGCGACGTCATCGCTGGCGCCCACGCACGCGGTGGCCACGATCGCGATCACGGGCGCGACCGGACGTCGGTGCACGCTCCTCAGAATGGTCTGCACGGGGCCCTCCCGGTCGAACGATTAACCTGCACGACGATTCCAACATCGGGTTCGGGTCTGCGATCCGCCACGTCGCGGCACCGGGTGCGTGACGTGATTCCCGGGCGTACGTTCCCGGGATGAAGCGATTTCGACGTGTTCGTTGGGGCCTGGTCACCCTGCCTGCCGTCTTCGCTGCGTGTTTGCCATCGCCCGACGAGGGCCGCTTCGCCGAGGTGGCCGACATGTCCGAACTCATGGCCCATGTGGTCGAACCGAATGCCCAGGTGTTCTGGCGTTCGGTAGGGTGGATCATCGATGCAGAGGGTGAGCAGGAGCTGCGCCCTGAATCCGATGAGGAATGGCTGGCTGTCGAGAATGCAGCGTTCGTCGTGGCCGAGGCGGGAAACCTCCTGATGATGGACGGTCGAGCGCTCGACGACGGACCGTGGATGACGATGTCCCGCGCCCTGGTCGACATCGGTCGCCGGGCGATCGCAGTGGCTGAAGAGCGGAATGAGCAAGGGGTATTCGATGTCGGGGCGGAGATGTATTTCGTGTGCACCCAGTGCCACGCGACCTATGCGGTCGAGACGCTGAGACCGAGCGACGATCGAGCTCCGACGGCAGCTGAAGGCTCGTGATCCGGAGCTCTCTCGAGTGGCTGGGTAACACCTCGTGGAGTACGGCCCTTCTGGAATCGTACTACGTGTGGCCACTCATCGAGTCGACGCACGTCGTCTTTCTGGCTCTCTTCGTCGGGACCGCACTCATGATGGACCTGCGGCTCGTCGGTCTTGCCTTTCGAGGTGTGCCGGCGTCGTCCTTTGTCGATCGGCTCCTGCCGTGGACGAGGATTGGCTTCGCGATCATGGTCGCGACCGGACTTCTACTCTTCTACTCGTCGCCGCTGCGCTACTACCACAATCTCTTCTTTCGCGTGAAGTGTTTGATCCTCCTGGTTGCGGGGCTGAACATCTGGCTGTTCCATGCCCGCATCCACCGGTCGATCAGCGTGTGGGATGACGTATGGACGCCGCCCCGGGCGGCCCGGGTTGCCGGGCTGGTCTCGATCCTGATGTGGTCCGGAGTCGTCGTATCAGGCCGACTGATCGCTTATAACTGGTTCGACTGCGATATCCAGCCTCAGCCCGCGTGGGTGAACTGGGTCGCGCAGTGTGCCGGCGAGAACGTCGCACGCTGATGCCACCCGACGACTGGATCGGGTTCTTCGAGTGGTGCGAGGCCACCGCCCTGGGCTCGGCTGTTCGGAATTCGGTCTACGCGTTCCCGCTCATCGAAGCGGTTCACCTGGTCGCTCTCTGTGTCATGGGTGGCGCACTGATCATGGTCGATCTTCGACTGCTGGGACTGGGCATGAAGGACCAGAAGCCCGGTGACCTCGCCACGCTGGCGCGGCCGTGGGTCGTTGGCGCCCTGGGGGTGATGCTGAGTTCCGGGGTCCTGCTCTTCCTCTCCGAAGCGATCAAGTGCTTCTACAACACGTCCTTCTGGGTGAAGATGGTCACCCTGCCGATCGCCATCACGTTCACCTTTCTGGTCCGTGATCCAAGAGTCATGAAGCGCACTCTCTCGCCCATGCAGGCGCGAATCCTGGGTTCGGCCTCGCTCCTGCTCTGGTTCGTGGTCGCGGCTGCAGGTCGCTGGATCGGCTACAGCTAGTCGTCCTCGTCAGGTCCCAGAAGCTCCCGAGCCTCGTCAACGGAGAGTCCGACGCCTGCCACGTCGTCGCTCGCCTTCAGAAGGGCACGGTCCTCCGATAGACGTGCGACCGCCAGCGTACCCGAGGCGGCGATCGCGCCCCCGATGGCGAACGGACCCGCGAGCTCCAGAAGAAGCGTCATCCGCGGGAAGGTCTGAGAACCAGCGAGCAGGTAGGCTGGGAGGAGGCTGGACAGGAGTCCTCCGGCCGACCCGAGAAGGGCGAACATGCCCACGGACAGCTCGTCGAATCTCCTGTGGCGTGCGGCGATCGTGAGGACGACCGAGAATCCCAGACCACCGAGGAACCCCGGGACCGCCAGCACGGCCGGCCAGATGTCGACTGCGGAACCGATGGGGTTGGGCCAGACGTTGTGGATCAGCTCGATGACAGCGCCGACCATGAAGCCGACCGCTGCCCAGGTGATACCCATTCCGAGCCCACCGCGCAGCCGCCTGAAAAGATGACTCATCGCCGCTCAACCCGGAGTTCGATCGTCTCCCGATCGCCGTGTGACATGGAGAGCCGTCGACGGTGGTGCCCTCTCCGGTATGTCCCGCGAAGGCGGCGGGATGAGATGGGCGCGCCTCGGCCCGTCAGCAGCGTCCACGCTCCCGACGAGCGGCGAGCATCTCGGCCTCGTACGGTGCGCCGGTTCCGGAAGAGCCCAGGAAGATTTTCGTGCCATCGGTGAAGGTGATGTCACGACCATTGGCCCGGGTCAGTGTGTGGTCCTTGGCCTGGTATCCATCCACGATGATCTCCGTCCCCGGGGTGAGGCAGTCGCGTCGAAGGCCACGCCGCAGGAGAACGTTCGGGGTCCCACCCTCGACCATCCATACTTCTGTGCTTCCATCCTCGTTGGTGTGCTCCAGATGAATCCACGTGTGGGGGTTCACCCACTCGAGTCGCACGATCGGTCCGGCCAGACGGATCGGTGCGTCACGGTCGAACTCGGCGCCGAATGCGTGGTGTCCGTCGACCGGACCAGCCGTCAGCACCAGGGCCAGGATGGCTCCCGACATGAGAGAAGCAGTGCGTTTCATCGATTCACCTCCAGTCCTGCCCGGGTTCGTCTGGCTCCCGCCCCTCCTGCGAGCGGGCACCTCTGAGAACGTTTTCGAGCGCGTAGTTGGCTTCATGACAGGCGTACTCGTAGAGAAGACCGTCGAGACGGTGAAACGGGACCTCACCGCGAATCTGATCCGCAAAGATCGTAGGGTCGTCGACGGTGAATTCGTAGTTGATCTGGTCGTCGGATACCCGGGTCAGGCGCTCCGTGACGCGGATGTCCTCCGAGGGGTAAAACGAAGCGTTCGACATCCCCATCAGGACCTGCTGTGGGTGAATGTTCGTTGTTTCGATCACGAGCGTGTCCCCTTCCCACCGGCCCCAGGAGTCTCCGAGCCACGGGCGCATATGCCCGGGTAGAGGCCGGCGATCACCCATGTGAACGACCCGAACGTCGTGAACCATCTCGGTCATGATCATGATCGCGTCCGGCGTCTGCACGATCGTGTAGTTGTTGTTGTAGAAATAGTTGGGAAGCATCGGCGGCCCGCCGTTCGATCCGAACGACATCATGCATCGTTCCGCAAGCGGTCGATTCTCCGGGTTGTCGTACTGGTCGAACTGCCGATTGAAGGCGACTCGTTCGGCCACGCGGCGTTCTCCCTCGGGCGTGAACGCAGCTCGACGGCCGTCGCTCGGGTACACGATCAGCGAGCTGCGCGGCTCACCGTCATACATGGCGATGTTGTCGCCGGCATCCACGAAGAACTGGTTATATCCCCCCGTACCGCCGGTGGCTGCGTCGAAGATCGGGTCACCGGTCAGCTCGCCGCCGACAGGAGGCGCGCCGCGGTCCGGATCACTGTTTTCGTAGTCCGCCGAGATGAAGTCCTGTCGGCCCTGCTCGAGGGCGGCGACCTGCTCGGGGGTGAGCACCTTGCCGACGCCCGGAGGACGAACGATCGGCGTCATGGTGGCGTTGCTCCAGTTACCCTGAAGATCCGGTGTGCCGTCGGCGAGCCTCGGCCGCACCCAGTCGGACGACTGCGCGGCAGCGGGAGAGGAGAGCATTGCCGCAGCGCACGCCAGGAGCAGTGGAGCGGCGAAGGCCGTGGCAACCCGCGGGATGGTCAGCGGACTCACGAACCGTTTCCGCGGGTCGGATTCTTCCGCAGGTGTCCGTACATCAGCTCCTCCACGAATTCGACGCATTTGAACTGACCCAGGCGGGCATTCGGATCGATGTTCCGGTAGAGGGGCATCCGGATCGTCCACGGTTCCGAGAAGGTCTGAGCGTTCTCGATCTCGGCTTCATACAGAAGGTGGTGGGGGCTGATCATCGTGTACCGCTCCGTCACCGTCGTCCCGTATCCCGTGAAGTTGCCGGCCCGATCGAGCCACGCGTCACCCAGCAGGCCGTCGACCCGAACGACGAAGGTGTCACCGTCCCACTGGCCGAAGGATTGGCCCATCCATGCATCGACCTGTGGTTCTCCCGGGTCTTCCAGGTAGATCTCCCTGAACGCCGAGGCGTATTCGTAGGTGATGGCGACGTGCGAATCACTCTGAAAGATCTGGAAGGGAAACGGCATGTACGTCGCCCTTGGAACGCCGGGGAGATAGCACTTGATCTCCGGGTCGCGATCGAGCCACTGCTCACGATTTTCATCCCGGGTCGCCGCGGCTTCCGGCAGGTAGGGGATGCTGCCGCCCACCACGACTCCGTATCCGGATGGTACGGAGCCCACGGCACCCAGAGCGACGACCTCCTCGGCCGGAACGGGGACGACTGGACCCGGCTGCATCGCGAGGGCTGGACGTGCCGTATGGGGCTCGAGATCCCAATGAGCATTTCCGAGTGCCTGCCAGATCCCGTTCATGTCGGGGCGGCCGGCAGCCGTCCGGGGGATGTCTCCGGATTGAGCCCAGATCGCCATGGGCCCGAGGGCGAACAGGCTCAGCACCGCGAACCCGACTCCGAGGGACCAGCGGCGTGTCATTCGGTGGATCAAGGGATGCTCCGGCGGTCGAGGGTGCACGCTGCCCAATGTGTGCCTCCTCCGGGACCTGTGCCAACAGCCGGTCATGGTGTGTCGCTCGGTAGTCCGAACACCAGGAGGACGTTGCCGGGCATCTGCCCGAACGTCGCGTACCCGCTGTTGACGAACACGAGGCCACCGGCCACGACGGGGCCCGGACCATCGATCGCACCTCCGGTGCCGGGGATTCCGTTGACCGTCTCGAATCGGCGCACGGTGTCGAACTCCCAGAGAAGTCGCCCGTCGTCCGTAGCGTGAGCTCGCATGTATCCGTCGAGTCCGCCGGCGAACACCACGCCGGGAATGACGGTCGGAGCGGCGGAGTTCGCTCTCCAGCACCCCGGGCGATCTGCGCAGGTGTCGTCGGGTGCGGGGGCACTCCAGACGACTGTCCCGTCCATCAGGTCGAGCGCGAACAGGCCGGGTGCCCAATCCATCCCGGGGTTGATATTGACGATTTCCGCCTGTCGATCTGCATTCGCCGCATAGACGAGGCGACCATCCGTGGCCATGCCCCAGTGGATCCCGCCAAGGGCCCCTCCACGCCCGATCTGGGAGGACCACAGCACGGTTCCCTGGTTGTCCGGGTCGAGGGCCCAGACGGTTCCAGACTTCTGACCGACGACCAGGATCTCTCTGCCATCGCTGCGCTCGACGAGGATCGGCGCCATGCCGAAGTCCACGTCGGGGCCCGGAGGTGACGGACAGTTCTCCCGATTCCGTCTCGCTGAGCACGCCATCGTGAACGCGTCCTCGGCCGTCGCCTGGAAGATCCAGTCGAGATCCCCGGTCTCCCAATCGATCGCGAGAATGGCGTCACTCGTCGCGGTCGTCGGGCGGGAGAGGTTCTCTCCCGAACCCACGTATACGAGGCCGCGCTTCGTATCGAGGGTGGGGCTCGACCATACCGGAGCTCCCGACGGAGCCCACCGAGGCGTACCCGCTGCATTGGTGCCGGCGCGTTCGGGTGCCTCGGGAATGATCCTGTGATACCACAGAAGGTCGCCGGTCGAGGTGTCGAGGGCCGCGACGGCGCCCGACGATGTGCAGCACTCGTACGATGGGTCACCGGCTGCCACGACCTCGCCCATGGTCGAGATCGGGACGATCAGCCGATTGTCGTGCAGCACTGCATGTCCAGTGTTGTTGGACTCGGGGTGCCAGCCGACACGGGTCTTCCAGAGGACCTCGCCGGACTCGGTGTCGACGGCATAGGCCGTCGTGCGAGCATCCACGATGTAGGCGACAGTGCGGCCACGCTCATCTTCTCCGATGAGCACCCCGCCTCGCACACCGGCCTCTGCCTCGAACGTCCATTGCACGCAGCCGGAGCGGGCGTGGAGAGCATAGACGGTGCCGAACTGGTCGGCGACGATTGCGACATCCCCGACAATGGTGGGTTTGGTCCTGACCTGGGACGCGTCAGGGAAACCGAAGGCCCACAGCAGCTCCAGGCGGGGGACTTCGTCGATGGAGATCCCCGCACGGTCGCCCGACTGAAAGCCCGTGCCTTCGAGATCTCCTCCGAAACCCATCCACGAGATCGCATCGGGATCAAGTCGAGGTCTCACGGTGCCGGCACAGTAGGCGTGGGAAGGCAGTCGCTCTTCCGAGTAGGTCTGACCCGTCAGGTACTCACCGATCAGGATGCGTTGACTCTCGGTGAGTTCCGCCCCTTCCGAGCGCATGACGCCCCCGGGTCCCAGTGCTTCAGCGATGGCTCGAGGTGTTAGCTGGCTCAGGGAAAAGCGGGTCGGTGTTCGTCCGCTCTGGGCTCCGCTGTGACACTCTGCACACACGTCCCGGAAGAGGTCGCCTCCGCTCTGTGCCACGGAACGGGTCGGGGTGACGACCAGAAGCGCACAGATCGCTGCAGGGAGTAGCGTAGGAAGGGTTTTGACCATGAGGAGCATCCGAAGGAGCCAGAGCTGCGGCAGATGAGCCACGGTACTGTCGAAATCCTCGAGCGTCACGCTCTGGACAGGGCTTCAGGAGAGGTCGATGATCCCGAGTCCCACCCCAACGCCTCGCCAGTGCCGCCCATGCGAACGTTTTTCGTCCTGTTCGTGCTTCTGACGTCGACATCGTGTGGGTCCACGGACCCCGAGACCGTGCTCTTCCTCTCCGGTACCGTGGTAGCCGCTTCCGATGGGTCGGGGTTCGCCGCCGGGCAGGGGATCGATGGGGCGCAGGTCACGCTCCGGTATCAGCCGCCGCTCGACCTGGGGTCGCAGATTTTCGACACGGATGTGTCCGATCTTTCCGGCGGTTGGGCGGTTCAGACCGTGCCGCCGAGGGGGCAGCGGGAACCCGACTGCTCGACGCTGTCGGTATCCGCCGTGCGGGCCGGTTTTTCCAGCACGACGGTCCGACTGTCGAGTTTCTGCGGTGTTGGAGCCGATGATGTGACGGGTATCGAGATCGCACTGACACCGAACTGACCCCGGAGGATCAGAAGCAGGCCTTTCAGGGAATGAAGGAATCCTCGCTTGCGAGGTTCGTCGCGAAGACTGCCAGCAGGTCTGCCGCGGCCTCGAGATCAGCAAAGGCGATCGTCTCCACGGCGCTGTGCATGTAGCGATTCGGGATCTGCACGAGGCCCGTGGCGACACCGGCTCGAGTGATCTGGATTGGGTTGGCGTCGTTCGGTGCCGCGCGGCCCAGGGCTGCGACCTGGAACGGAATTCCCTCGCGCTGCCCAAGTTCTTCGAGGCGTCCCCCTACCCGCGGGTTGATGTTCGGGCCACGCAGGATGACCGGTCCTTTGCCGAGGTCGATCGTTCCGCGTTGACGCTTGTCGATGCCCGGACAGTCCGTCGCGTGCGTCACGTCCACCGCGATGGCGACATCCGGATCGATTCCAAACGCCGCCGTCCGCGCACCACGCAGCCCGATTTCCTCCTGAACCGTCGACGCGACCACGAGTCTGCATGCGAGGCCGTGGTCCACGGCCCGGCGCATGGCCTCGAATACGACCCAGACCCCGGTACGATTGTCCATGGCCGGAGCGTTGGCGAGCCCGTTGCGCATCTCCTGAATGCCGAGCTGCACGGTGACGGCATTGCCGATCGAGACGACCGTCGCGGCGTCATCCCGGTCGTGTGCTCCGATGTCGATCCACATGTCGTTGGGGTCCACGACCTTCTTCTTTTCCTCGTCCGTCAGTAGATGGATCGCCTTCCGGGAGATGACGCCGTGCACGGGCTCACCATCCGTCCAGATCGTTACCCGTTGCCCGACCAGTTGCTGAGGGTCCCACCCCCCGATCGTCTGGAAGAAGACGTATCCGGCGTCGTCGATGTACGAGACGAGCATTCCCAACTGGTCGCAGTGCCCGTCGAACAGCAGCGTCGGGCCATCTCCACCCTGCACGGTAGCGATCAGATTGCCGTGTGGATCGGTGGCAATGTGATCGGCGAAGGGGGAGATGTAGTCGCGTACGACCTTCTGGACAGGCTGCTCGAAGCCGGACACACCCGGCGTCGAAAGAAGAGCGTCAAGGAAGGAACGGGCCGAGGATTCCACGGAGACCTCCGGGTGAATGGCTGAGCAGGCGGGACGTTTCGTGGATTCCCCGTGCAGCGCAACGGCACACTTCCACGGGCACGTAAGGGTTGGGGAGGACCCGTGGTGGGCAAACGACCACTCCGGCTCGGTCGGACGGGTCCGCGAATGCGCCTAGTTCGCCCGTGCCCAGTCGTCCAGGAAGCGCTCCGCGCATTGCGCACCGAGTGTGAACATCACGTGCATCTGCTGCATGTTGAACGATCCGACCCACGATCGGATCCACGTGATGACAGAGCCTCCCGCGTTGTCCGGGACCTCGACCTGCGTGCGCAGTGAGTAGATGATCTGCCCCGGCTCATAGAAAGTGTCGACATGGCATGTGACCGTCGTCGGAGCGCCCGGCAGCAGGGTCGGCGCAAGATCTGCGGACTCGAATGTCTCCTCGAACGTCATACGGAGGGCCTGCCGAAATTGCTCCGCCGTCGCACCCCCTGCGTCCATGGTGATCGCATCATCCCATGAGGCCTCGACCCTCACATCGACAGTCGACAAGCCGGTGAGACGGGCCGCGTCCTCCATGCCCTGAGCAGCGGCGATCGCAGGCGCCGCGATCGAGGACAGAACGAAGAGCAGTGAGGTGAGATACGGTCGCATGTCGCGCGTGGTGAATGCCGTGGACGATGGAAGATCTGATTACCCCGGTCCGGTCAACGGTTTCCGGTCGCACGGTTCGTAGAGAACATCGCGGCCCGGTGCGTGCGAAACATCGGAGGAACCGGCTCTCGGCGCGCCTCCGGTCCTGCCATCGCAGGGTCACGACAGCCTTGCTGCGTTCGGCCGTGTCGGGGAAGTTGGCGGTTCGACTTCCGAAGGAGACACCTGCATGCACGTCACCGCCCGATCCTGCCTCCCGACGGCGACCCTCTTCCGGTGGGGTGCCGCGTACGTTGCCGTGGCATCGATTCTTCTGCCCTCAGCGACGATCGACGCCCAGGAGTCATCCATCGAGCCGACGCTTTATTCGTCGATGCAGTGGCGAGGTATCGGCCCGTTCCGCGGAGGCCGATCCGTGGCGTCCACCGGCGTCGTCGGTGATCCGCTCACGTACTACATGGGGACGGTCGGGGGTGGCGTGTGGAAGACGAGCGATGCCGGGACGACGTGGCGCAACGTTACGGACGGGCAACTCGGCACATCGTCGGTCGGTGCAGTCACGGTTGCCGAGTCCGACCCGAACGTCGTGTACGTGGGGATGGGAGAGCACGCCGTTCGTGGAGTGATGACATCCCACGGGGATGGCGTGTACCGCTCGACGGACGCTGGACGGACCTGGACCCACGTTGGTCTCGAACGAACCCGCTCCATTTCTCGGATCCGAATTCATCCGGACGACCCCGATCTGGTCTACGTGGCGGCGCAGGGTGCCCCGTACGGACCGAACGAGGAGCGCGGGATCTACCGCTCTGAAGACGGCGGCGAGAGCTGGGACCTCGTGCTGGCCATCGACGAAAACACGGGCGCATCGGATCTCGCGATGGACATGACCAATCCCCGTATTCTCTACGCGTCGTTCTGGGACCACCGACGCCTCCCCTGGCAGGTCGTAAGTGGCGGACCGGGGAGTGGCTTCTGGAAGTCCACGGACGGCGGGGACACCTGGTTCGAGATCAACGACGGTCTGCCCGATCTCATGGGCAAGACGGCGATCGATGTCTCGCGCGCGGACCCCGATCGGCTCTTCGCCATGGTCGAGGCCGATCCCGGTGGTGGCCTCTTCCGATCGGATGATGCCGGACGCTCGTGGCAGCTGGTCAGTGACGATTGGACGATTCGAGCGAGGGCCTGGTACTACATCGAAGTCTTCGCCGACCCGATGGACGAGGAGACCGTCTACGTGCTCAACGCTCCGATGATGAAATCGATCGACGGAGGGCGGACGTTCTCCAGTGTCCGAGTACTTCACGGAGATACACACGACCTCTGGATCAATCCGTCGGACAACGAGGTCATGATCAATGCGAACGACGGGGGTGCGCACGTCTCCTTCAACGCCGGTGAAACATGGTCCACGTTGAACAACCAGCCCACGGCCCAGTTCTACCGAGTCAACCTCGACAATCGCTTTCCGTACCATGTGTACGGCGGTCAGCAGGACAACAGCGCGATCGCGATCGCGAGTCGGGGACAGGGCGGGGTGACGTGGAAGGACTGGTACTCCATTGCCGGGTGCGAGAGCGCACGGCCCGCTTTCGACCGGGATGATCCGAGGTTCGTGTATGCCGGGTGCTACATGGGCATCATCGGAGAGTGGGACCATGCGAGCAGTTCCCAGAGGGATGTCGCTGCGTATCCGGTGATGCCCGCGGCTCTCCAGGGGCGTGAGATGAAGTACCGCTACAACTGGAGTGCACCGATCATCGTGTCCGAGCATGACCCGAGCACGATCTACCATGCGTCGAACTACGTCGTTCGATCACGCGATCGGGGCATGACGTGGGATGAGATCAGCCCCGATCTGACACGCGACGAGGATGAGAAGCAGGGGTATGGCGGAGGTCCCATTACCAACGAGGGTGCGGGCGGGGAGATCTACGGGACGATCTATGCGTTCACGGAGTCACCCCACGAGGAAGGGGTTCTTTGGACCGGGAGTGACGACGGTCTCGTCCACCTCACGCGGGATGGGGGGGCATCGTGGCAGAATGTCACCCCCGACGACTGGGGTGAGGTGATGGTGAACGAGATTGCGGTCTCACCCCACGATCCGGCCACGGCGTATGCGGCCGTGAATCGCTACAAGTTCAATGACTTCACACCGATGGCGTTCGTGACCCGCGACTACGGTTCGACGTGGGAGTCGATCGCCGAGGGCTTTGCCGACGAGGCGTGGGTCCACGTGGTTCGCGAGGATCCGCGGAGCCCGGGGCTGCTCTACGCCGGCACCGAGTCCGGAATCTACGTCTCCTTCGATGGTGGGGCGTTGTGGCAGTCGCTTCAGCTGAATCTGCCTCGAACACCGATCAATGATCTGATGGTGCACGAGCGGGAGAACGATCTCGTCGTGGCGACGTCAGGTCGGAGTTTCTGGATTCTCGATGATCTTTCGCCCCTGCAGCAGGCAGCGGCCGCGACCGATCGACGCAGGGAAGCCGAGGTGCCGTCAGGACACCATCTGTACGTGCCCCGTCACGCGTACCGCCTCGCCGGTGGAGGCGGCTTCGGCGGGGGTGGAGAGGGGCGGAATGGTCCGTCCGGAGCCGTGATCGACTTCGTCCTCGGGGACAGGTCGGACGATGAGGTCGTGACCGTCACGATACGGACGAGGGCTGGAGACTTCGTTCGCGCCATCTCCACGGATCCGGATGAGGAGGTCAGCCCTGGAATGCAGCGACTGAACGCGACGTCGGGGCATAATCGCCTCGTCTGGGATCTGCGGCATGAAAACATCCCGAACATCCCGGGCGCGTATGTGTTCGGCTCGCTGCTCGGTCGGCGAGTGATCCCGGGCGACTATACGGTCGAGTTGAGAGTCGGAGACTGGAGCGAGTCCCACCCACTCGAGGTTCGCGCGGATCCCCGTGTCGATACCACCCCGGAGGAGTATGGCGCACAGGATCTGTTCGTTGCCGAAGTAGCAGCTGAACTCACGGCGATTCACAGGGCCGTGACGCAGAACAACGACGTGAAGGGTCAGATCGAAGGGCTGCTGGAGCGCGTGGCGGACGATCCGGATGCCAGTGAGGTGATCCAGGAGGGGACGTCGCTGGCCGGGGACCTGGAGACGGTGGCTGACTCCCTGTACCAGCGTCGAACCGTTGATGGTCAGACCGTCATCAACTTCCCGTCACGTCTGAAATTCCAGTACGTCTTTTTGCACGGAAATGCGGATGCCGCCGAGACGGGAGTGAGCATGGGTTCCCGCGACGTCCTGAGCGATCTCCGTGCTCGATGGACAGTGCATCAGGCGACGAACGATGAACTGCTGGGCCCCCGACTCGACGCGTTCAATCGACTCGTTCAGGAGGCCGGGTTCTCGATCATCATTGCGCCGCCGAGGCCCAGGAGGCCGGTCTCGTGAGGCGGCTCTCTGCGCTCGCATGGCTCGTGGTGCCCCTGCTTGGAGTCGATGCGGCCCAGGCCCAGCAGGCTCGATCGGAGGACGTGAGTTCGATCGACGCCATCATCGAGGCGTACTATGACGTGATCTCCGGGCCTGCCGGTGAGCCGGCAGACGTCGCGCGAGATCGGTCTCTGCATCATCCCGAGGCGTGGGTCGCCATTGCGGGCGTCGACGAAGCGGGGAACCCGGATGTCGACGTGATGTCGCTCGATGACTATCACGGCGACGGAGGCGTTCGGTCAGCCCCCTTTTACGAGTGGGAAACCGCAAGGGAGATCCGGCGCTCGGGGAACATGGTCCACGTCTGGAGCCACTACGCATCCGCCCGTGAACCGGGTGGAGAGCCCTTCGACACCGGCACGAACAGCATCACGCTCTTCTGGGACGGCGAGCGATGGTGGGTGATGGGGTGGATGTTCGACGCGCGCGCCGACTAGCCCCTCACCGCCTCGCCAACGCGGCGGAACCCTTCTTCGATCCGGTCGAGGTCGTTCACGAGCGGGCCGAACGAGATCCGGACGCCGTTGGTCAGTGAAGGTCCGAAGCCGCTACCCGGCACGAAGATGACCCCTGTCTTCGGGAGAATGTCGCGAACGAAGTCGTCCCCGTCGCGGCCCACGTTCATGACGGTATAGAGGCCGCCCTCCGGATCGAGTCTCGGCATCTCGAGGTATCGGTCGATGCACGCGACCGTATGGCGAGCCGCACGCTCGTAGAGGGCGTTTGTCTCAGCCATGTACGCCTCGAGTGATCCATCAGGCAGTGCCTTCTCCAGATAGGCCGCCAGAGCGTACTGGTGCACACTGTCGGGGCAGAGCGCCGTGCTCTGCTGCACCACCTCCAGAGCCTCGACCACATGCGGGGGAGCCTCGACCCAGCCGAGGCGACGTCCCAGGCCACGGCACCACTTCGAGTTCGAGTGGAGTCGGATCAGGTTTGGATGATCGGCCGGACTCGTCGAGAAATGATCCGGCATGTCGGGCCGGAAGCACTGGGCGCGGTAGGCGAAATCGACGATGACGAAGCAATCGGCATCTTCCGCGATACGCAGGATCTCTTCGAAGACGTCGTCCCGGATGAGCTGGCTCGTCGGATTGTCCGGCGACGAGAAGAGCATCAGGCGCGGACGCTGTTCCGCCACGAGGGTCTCGAACTGAGATACGACAGCCTCACGGTCGGGCATGAAGGCCCACGAGGAGGGGTCGAACACAGGGAGCCACAGAACTTCCGTGCCCTCGGGGCCCAGGTTGAGCTGTGGCCCATAATTCGCATACGACGGGTCGAAGAGGACGACTCGGTCTCCCGGGTTGAGGAGCGTCGTGAAGAGTGTGTGCGTCAGTTGCGTCGAGCTGCCGCCCACCAGGAGGTGCTCGTCTCCGAGACCCGGGGTTCGGTAGAGGCTCGCGTCCACGGCGAGGATGGCTTCCCGAAGCTTCGGGAGGCCTCGTGTCGGCGAGTAGGCTCCGAGGTCGTGGAAGAGAGACGGGCTGTCCGCGATCGCCGCGTATTCCGCGCGGAGTGCCTCGGGTGCCGGGTGATTCACCCAACCTCCGGCAAACGAGATGACGTCGTCCGGATCCAGTCCCATCGCCTCGATGTTGCGGCGGTCGGCGAGCTTCATGATCTCGCGGATGGGCGACTTCTTGAGCTGGCCTTCGCGCAGGCGGCGGGCGACGAGTGGAGCGGTCATGGTGGCCAAGCTCCGACGTCGGTCGCATGCCGTCAACGGGGCGATGACGACGATGGCGGCGGACCGGCTTGACCGGTGTTGGTCCCCGCGGAGGAGCTCTGTCCGGATTCCGCCTTGCCGAACCGGCGGAGATGGGTCGGCACCCCGTGCCGTCGCTCGAAGGGTTCCGGATCCACTCCCCTTTCGGGACGGCTCGACGAGGACGATCATGGCGATCTGAACCGGAGATCCCATGAAAACTCGCGCCAACCGTTTCTTGATCGTGGCCGCCCTGGGCGTGGCCCTGCCCGTGCTGATGCCCGGGGACATCCAGGCCCAGCGGCGTGTCGCCCCGGACTCGCTTCGGATGATTCAGGAGATTGAGCCACTTCACGGGCCTCGTGGCTCGTTGGTGACGGTCTACACCGAGAACCTTCCACTGCAGGCGAAGGTGCATGTCGGTGTCGGCGCCACCCGAACCGGCTTCGAAGCCCTGGCCGAAGGTGAGCAGGGCATGTGGGGAGAGGTTTCCGGTTCGATACGGATTCCGGAAACGGCCCCGTACGACCGGGCGCTCCTGATCGTCGCCTTCGACGCGATCTTCGCTCCGATCGGTCTCTCGGACCCGTTTCACGTCACGCGGCCCGACGGCACACTGCAGCGGACCGGGCGAATCACGGACGAGGGCGTGGAGTGCCTGGCCATGAGAGACGGGGATGAGTTCCTTTATTCCCTCGTTGGAAACACGGACGGGCTGTCCCCCGGCGACCCGATCGTGGTAGAAGCTCGCTACGTGGAGATGAGCACCTGCCAGCAGGGGACGACCCTCGAGGTCATCGAGTCGCGTCCTCCAGCCTCGTGACCAGGAAGCTTCCTACGCTCAACCGGTACAGCGCGCGGATCACGCAGGAGCCCGCTCAGGCAAGTGCCCGCGCGATGCTGCATGCGACGGGCCTGTCCGCGGACGATCTGGCGAAGCCGCAGATCGGGATCGCGTCGATGTGGTGGGAAGGCAATCCGTGCAACATGCACCTGCTGGATCTGGCCTCCGAGGTGGCTGTCGGCGTTCGGGATGCTGGCCTGGTGGCGATGCGATTCAACACCATCGGCGTGAGCGACGGGATCTCCATGGGCACGGATGGGATGAGCTACTCGCTGCCGTCGAGAGACCTCATTGCCGATTCGATCGAGACGGTTGTGAGCGCCCAGTGGTATGACGGTGTCGTGACGGTTCCCGGATGTGACAAGAACATGCCGGGATCCCTCATGGCCATGGGACGGCTGAACCGTCCGGGCCTGATGGTCTACGGCGGCACCATCGCGCCGGGCGACCTGGATGGGGAGCCACTCGACATCGTGAGTGCGTTCGAGGCCTATGGGCAGCTCATCGGCGGTTCGATCGACAAGTCGCACTTCGACTCCGTCATTCAGAATGCCTGCCCCGGCCCCGGTGCGTGTGGCGGCATGTACACGGCGAACACCATGGCGAGCGCGGCCGAAGCCCTCGGCATGACGCTGCCGTTCAGTTCGTCGACCCCGGCGGCCACGGCTCGCAAGAGAGAAGAGTGCCGGCGTGTTGGCGCGGCCCTGCGGCTGTTGCTCGAGCAGGGGATTACACCTCGGGACATCATGACGCGCCCTGCCTTCGAAAATGCCATGGTCCTGGTGACGGTGCTGGGCGGCTCGACGAATGCGGTACTCCATCTGCTCGCCATCGCGCATTCGGTCGGTGTCGAGTTGAGCCTGGAAGACTTCCAGGCCGTGAGTGATCGGACTCCGTACCTCGCGGACCTGAAGCCTAGCGGTCGATTCGTGATGGAGGACCTCGATCGGGTGGGGGGGATTCCGGCGGTCCTTCGGACACTCCTCGACGAAGGGCTCCTGAACGGACAATGCATGACCGTGACCGGACAGACGATGGCGCAAAATCTCGCTGAGGTCCCGCCCCTCGGTCCTGATCAGCGCGTCGTCCGCTCGCTCGATGACCCCATCAAGGCCTCGGGCCACCTCAGAATTCTGACCGGGTCGCTCGCGCCGGAAGGGTCCGTCGCCAAGATCACCGGGAAGGAGGGCGTGTCCTTCTCGGGTCCTGCGCGGGTCTTCGACCGCGAGGAGGCTGCACTGGAGGCCCTCGAGCGCAAGGAAGTGCAACACGGCGACGTTGTCGTCATCCGGTACGAGGGACCAAGAGGTGGGCCGGGGATGCCCGAGATGCTGACCATTACCTCTGCGATCATGGGGGCCGGGCTCGGTGCGGAGGTCGCCCTCGTGACCGACGGCCGCTTCTCCGGCGGAAGCCACGGTTTCGTGATCGGGCACGTGACGCCCGAAGCCCAGGAAGGTGGCCCGATCGCCCTTGTTCAGGACGGAGACCGAATCGTGATCGACGCAGAAGCCAATCGGATCAACTGGGATGTCGATCCCGGTGAAGCAGAGCGCCGCCGCTCGTCCTGGGTCGCACCGCCGCTTCCGGCCGAGCGAGGCGTCCTCCTCCGCTACGTACGTTCCGTGTCGTCGGCATCCCTCGGCTGCGTGACCGACGCATGAAGATCGTGGTGGTCGGGGCAGGGGGGCTCGGCAGTTACGTGGGCGCGGTCTTGGCGGAGGCTGGACACGATGTCACCCTGGTCGTGCGAGGAGACCACCGGGCAGCGATCGAGGCGAGGGGCCTCGAGGTACGAAGTCATGCCGGTGACGTGCATGTCGAGGTGCGGTGTGTCGGCTCTGCTCTGGAGGTCGACGCGGTCGATCTGGCGTTCCTCGTCACCAAGACCTTCTCGCTCGATGACGTTGCGGATCAGCTGCGTCATCTCGTTGAACGCGGGGCTCACGTCGTCTCTCTACTGAACGGTGTGACGGCCGTGGACCGGCTCGAAGCCTCCGGGATCTCGCGGGATGCACTCGCTGATGGTGTGGCATACATGACGTCATTTCGCGTCGCGCCGGGCATCGTGGAGCGGAAGGCAGCGCATCAGCGGATCGTGCTTGATGCGGGTGCAGGGGCAATCGATCGGGTGCGCGAGGCATTCCGGGGAACCCTGGTCGGCATCGAGGATGTGGATGACATCCGAGTCGAGTTGTGGGAAAAGATGTCGGTCGTATGTGCGCTTTCCGTGCTCTGCGCGATCGGTGAGCGAAACATGGGCTCCGTTCGGAGCCATCCCTTCGGACGCGAACTGCAGCGACGGGCCATCGCTGAAGTGCTGGACGTAGGACGGGCGAAGGGTGTGCCGATTCCGCCAGAGACCAATGCGAAGATCGATGAGACGCTCGACCGTTTCCCGGACGACTTCTTCCCAAGCGTGATCCACGACCTGAATCAGGGACGACGCACGGAGATGGGTGATCTCGGTGAGGAGATCTCGAGATTGGGGCGCACGTATGGCGTTCCTACACCGCTTCATGATGCCGGTACGTTGATCGTTCAGCTGGCGGAGGCGCGACGGAGCTGAATCGTCGAGGCCGCGGCGCACGACGGACGCCCCCGCGGACTACTCCCGCGATTCTCGATCGAGGCCCGCGCCTCTCTGGAACGGGAGCTTCATCTGGTGCCGGACGTCTTCGTCGAGCGCAGGATCGGCAACGTCCACCCCATACACCACGTCGCGAGGGTCACCGTAGACGAAGGTGCCGAACATCCGATCCCAGATCGACAGGATCCCCCCATAGTTCGTGTCGGTCCATGGCCGCTCCACATGGTGGTGGAACTTGTGCATGTTCGGAGTCACGAACAGGAGGCTCAGCGAGGCGTCGAGCCATCGGGGTGGGGAGACGTTCGCATGGGTGAGGAACGTGAAGAAAATTGTCAGGAGCCTGTACACCACGTAGAAGCCCAGAGGAGCTCCGGTCGCGGCGAGAGCCGCGAGGGCGATCATCTCGCGGACGGCGAAGTCCCCGGGGTGGAGTCGGGTCCCCGTGGTCGCGTCGACCTTGGTGTCGCTGTGATGCACGACGTGGAAGCGCCACAGGAACTTCACCTGATGCAGGAGCCAGTGGGCGAAGTACTGCGCGGTGAGGTCGAGTACGACGATTGCGATCAACATCTCCACGAGTATCGGTAGCTCGAAGAGGTGGAGGAGACCGAAGCCGGTCGCTGCCGTCCACGCTACGACCCCGATCGACAGGGCGGAGAAGGCGGCGTTGATGGCAAGCGTCGTTCCGAGAAAGGCGAAATTCGAGCGCGCGTGACGCCACTTGCTGTACTTCAGCTGAACGAGCGGAAGGCTGCCCTCCAGAGTCCAACTCAGGCCGAGGCACGTCATCACCCACAAAAGCCGCTGCCACGTCGGCATCTGCTCGAAGAAGAGAATCAGGCTTTCCATGCGATCCGTGCCATACCGGAACGTCCCCCCTTGGGGGCTTCCCGCCTCAGAAGATGTTGGTCTCGACCGGCACGTCTTCGCCGAAGCGAGAGTGCCGGAAGTGGTCGACGTCCACGGTGGCAGTCTGGCCGTCGACGATCATCTCTGCCACTGCGACCCCCGTAGCCGGCGCGTGCATGATCCCGTGTCCTGAGAAACCGCATGCATCGATCCAGCCCTCCGCCTCGGGGTGTGGCCCGATGATCGGACTGTTGTCCGGACTGACGCCATAGTAGCCCCACCAGCTGCCGGCGAGATCGATCCCCATCTCCCCCCACCACGGATAACGGGCCACGCCGGTCAGCAGAACGTGCTCGAGCCATGCCTGATCGATCCCCTCGGTGAACCCGAAGGCCTGGTCGAGGTTGTCCAGGCCGAACAGGACGCGGTCCAGCTCGGAGCGCACATACACGCCCGTGGAGAGATCGATGGTGAGGGGGTACGTCCGTTGATCGGCGATCGGACCGGACAGGAATATCTGAATACGTTTGGGGCCGACCGGCACATCGAGGCCGGCGAGTCGCCCGATCCCGCCGGACCATGCTCCGGCAGCGTTGACGACCCATTGGCAGGAGAAGCGTTCATTGCCGCTCTCGACAGTCCACCCGCCGGCTTCCGACCGGAGGGCCGTCACCGGGGCGTTCATTCTGAAGCTGGCGCCGCATTCCTTCGCCATCTCGACCCAGGCCAGACAGGCCATATGCGGGTCGATGACCCCGTCCCACGGCCCGTATGTCGCTCCCGCCAGGCCCTCCTTCGAGACGGGGATGTAGCGTTGAACGTCATCTGCATCGAGGATCTCGACCGGTGCGCCCAAGTCGTGCTGCAAGCGCACCGATTCCATGTGCGCCGGCCAGCGTTCCTCTGGAACGAGGAGGAGGTATCCGATGTCGCGGTACCCGATATCGCGTCCGAAGCGTTCCCGGAACGTCCGGTAGACAGGGAGCGAGTACAATGAAAGGCGGATGTTCGCTGCCGTGGTGAACTGAACCCGAACGCCGGCTGCACTCTTTCCGGTCGATCCCATGGCCGGACCGGCCGCCTGATCGAGTACGGTCACTCCGAGTCCGCGCTCGGCCAGATGCCACGCGCAGGAGGCTCCGTTGATACCGGCCCCGATCACGACGACGTCGCTGGTCTGCATCGCTCCACTTCCTCGCGCCCACGGAATGCTTTGTTCCGACGAGAAGATACCGGTGTCGACGACCCTGGCGGTATGACGTGTAACTCGGAACGCAGTTGGGCATACAAGCATCCATGACCAGGATAATTGGACAAGCCCGACGACTCCGGTTGATGGTCCCGTTGCTCGTCGTGTCGGCACTCGCGACGGGAATGCTCGTGCGACCGGCCGCTGCTCTTGCTCAGGTATCGCCGTCCGACGAGGCATCGGTGCTGCTTCGTACGGCGATGGATTTCGAAGACCAGGGACGTCAAGAGATTGCCGAGGCCCTTCTCGTCCACATCATCGAGCACTACCCCGGCACGGTCGCGGCTCGGCAAGCGCTGGAGCGGCTCTCCCGGCCACCGTCCTCTCGCACCGATCGCGTCAGCCGACTCGAATTACCGGTCTTCGGAACACTGTACGGCCTGTGGCTCGGGGTCGCCGTGCCGGTCGCGCTCGGATCGACCGACAGCGAGGCGTACGGTGCCGGCCTCCTGACCGGGGTCCCGGTCGGACTCTTCTCCTCGCTGTATGCCCAACGAAGTCAGCGGTACACGGAGGGGCAAGCGCGGGCGATCACGTGGGGCGGCTCCTGGGGTACATGGCAGGGTCTGGGATGGGCGAAGGTGCTGGACTTCGGTCAGCAGGAGCTATGCAGTCATTTCGGCTGCTATCCGACCGACGATGACACCGAGGAGGTCTTCACCGCCATGATCATCGGCGGACTGGCCGGTATCGCTACGGGGGCGATTCTCGCTCGTAACCCTGTTCGGTCCGGAGTGTCGAGTGCCGCGCAGGGTGGGTCCACGTGGGGCTCGGTTTACGGTGCCCTCGTCGCCGAACTCTTCGATGAGGACGATTGGGGAGACAACGACGCGGTACTGGCGGCGAGCCTGATCGCCGGAAATGTCGGTCTGCTGGCGGCTGAACGTCTGGCGTCGGCGTACGATGTTTCTCGCCCGAGGGTCAGACTGATCAACCTGGGGGCGCTGGGCGGGGGTCTGGTCGGCCTCGGGGTCGACCTCCTCACCGACCCGGGTGACAACGCCGCGATCGCGATCCCACTCGTCTCCAGTGTGACGGGGCTCGTGATCGCGACGCTTGCGAGCGGCGGACGAGATCGTGTCGAGGACAGAACCCCGGATTCGGCCGAGGGGACGGCCCTGCTGAGCTACTCGAGAGGGGTATGGCAGCGAGGCTCGCTGTTGCCCGTGCCGACGCTCCTGCCCTTCGACCGGCGGGATGGCCGCCCGGGGTGGGCCCCGGGTGTACGTGTCGAGTGGCTCAGGATGCGCTTCTAGGCGGGGCTCGACCACGGCAAGAAAGAGCCCCGCGGACCGTTGGGCCCGCGGGGCTCATTCGCCCGGGTGACGATCTGGCCTCACCAACGGACGGCTGTCCTGTGCGGTCGACGATCACCGATCAGGTAGATCCGATCGACGAAGCCGTCCCCGTCGTAGTCGGCGAGTTCGGCGACCTCGAACCGGTCGATGGTCACGATCAGGGTTCGGCTGCGACCTCGCTGCCCAGCCCATCGGCCCCGCAGCGTCCCGTGAATCCCTGCCCGGCTCGCCGCCTGTCTGATGCGACGGATGTTTTGAGCACCCAGGAGGTCCCGTAGATCACGGTTGGTCAGGATGACGCCTCGCCCCGGCATCCCTCGTCGGAATTGAATGGTACCGAGGTCAGCCCGAACCCATAGTCCGGTAGCCGCTCGATCCCGGTACCGTGCCCGGCTGGAATAGACGACACGCGCAGGCATGGTCCGGTACGCCGGACGGACCTGAAATACTCGGCCCGGAGCCCGGACCGGCTCGAGTCGCTCGACTCGGTCGTCGCGTTCCCGAACGCGATCACGTCGGTCGCTGCGCTGGCCCTCTGCGTCGAGGGGCAGCGTCAGCGCAAGGCCCGTCAGGGCCAGGATCACTTCTCGCTTCATTGGACGTCTCCTCTCCAGTGCCGGCCGATACCGGTCTCGCGGGGGAGAGCCGGGGACCCTCCCCGGACCTCTACCGGCCACGTCGCCGGCGATACCCGCATGCTGGTGGAATAAGCAGTCCGCGTGCCAGGAAGCTGTGATCCGTGTATCTAACTGTGCAGTAACGAATTACAGAAATACCGGGACGAGAAAGTGTCACATGAAAAGGACACTCTGCGGCTCTGTCCTGTACCGCGGAGCGGTCGAGCCAACCCTTCCGCGCTCTGAAGCATCCATTACCATATCGCCAATGACTGATTGCGTTTTTCCGCCGTATCGAGTGTGAGGACATGACCGAGACGAAGTCCCTCGACATCGAGGTGATTCAGGAGAAGATCCAGCAGGAAAGTGAATTCCTGGATCGCCTTCGCAGCGAAGTGGGCCGCGTGATCGTGGGGCAGGAGCGGATGGTCGAACGGCTCCTGATTGGCCTGCTTGCCGACGGCCACGTTCTGATGGAAGGGGTTCCCGGGCTCGCCAAGACCTTGACCGTCAAGACGCTGGCGGAGGCGATCGACACCCGCTTTCGGAGGCTCCAGTTCACGCCGGATCTTCTGCCTGCCGATCTCATCGGAACGCTGATCTACGACCCGAAGGATCAGGAGTTCAAGACCAAGAAGGGTCCGATTTTCTCCAACATCATCCTTGCCGACGAGATCAACCGATCACCGGCGAAGGTCCAGTCTGCTCTCCTCGAGGCGATGCAGGAGCACACCGTCACGATCGGTGAGGAGAGTTACCCACTCGACGATCCGTTTCTGGTGCTGGCGACTCAGAACCCGATCGAGCAGGAGGGAACGTACCCTCTCCCCGAAGCTCAGGTCGATCGCTTCATGCTCAAGCTCTCCATCGAATATCCGTCGGGAGACGAGGAGCTGGAGATCATGAGGAGGATGTCTGCGGGTTCAGCCGCAACGGTACGGCCCGTTGTCACTCCGGAGGAGATTATTCGCGCCCGCAAGGCGGCTCAGATGATCTACATGGACCCGCAGGTAGAGCGGTACATCGTGAATCTGGTCCTGGCTACGCGCGAGCCGGCTGCTCACGGGCTTGAGGACCTGAAGGACCTGATTGCGTTCGGAGGGTCTCCCCGCGCCACGATCTGTCTGGCCAAGACGGCTCGAGCCCACGCGTTCCTTCAACGCAGGGGCTTCGTGACGCCGGACGACGTTCGGGCAATGGGCATGGATGTACTGCGTCACCGGGTCCTGGTCACATACGAGGCAGAGGCCGAGGAAGTGACGCCGGAAGATGTGGTGCGTCGGATTCTTGATCGCGTCGAGGTTCCCTGACGGATCGGCACAGATGATCCCCCGTGAGATTCTCAAGCAGGTACGTCGCCTCGAAATCGCCACGCGAGGCCTCGTCAACGAGGTTTTTTCGGGCGAGTACCACTCGGTATTCAAGGGACGAGGCATGAATTTCGCCGAGGTCCGCGAGTACCAGTACGGGGACGACATTCGTTCGATCGACTGGAATGTGACGGCTCGTAACGGCTCTCCCTTCATCAAGGTGTTCGAGGAAGAGCGGGAACTGACGGTCATGCTCGTCGTGGACGTGAGTGCGTCGGGGAACTTCGGAACGCGTGAGCGAATGAAGGGCGAGGTTGCGGTCGAGGTCTGCGCTCTGCTGGCCTTCAGTGCGATCAAGAACAACGACAAGGTCGGCCTGATCATTTTCTCGGACCGGATCGAGAAGTTCGTACCGCCACGAAAGGGTCGGCGCCACGTTCTTCGCGTTCTGCGGGAGTTGCTCTATCACCGTCCCGAGGGCAGGGGCACGGACATCACGGGTGCCCTGGAATACCTGACCCACGTTCAGCGGAAGAAAGCCGTGACATTCGTCGTGTCGGACTTCCGTGACCGAGGGTTCGAGAAGGCGCTGGCGGTCGCAGGTCGCAGACATGACCTGATTGCAGTCCGACTCGGCGACGAGCGTGAACGTGAATTGCCGGCTCTGGGGTATCTGGAGCTCGAAGACCCTGAAACGTCCGAGCGTGTCGTGGTGAACACCTCGGATCCGCGATTCCGCAGCGCCTTCGCCGCGCGGGTCGCGGCCGAGCGCAGCGACCTCGATCGTGCGTTGCGAAAGGGCAAGGTCGACGTGATCGACATCGAGACGGGTGAGCCGTACGTGCGGCCGCTGATGCGGTTCTTTCAGGACAGGGCGCGACGGCAATGACGAGGATCGTCCAGAGGGCCCGCTCCATCCGCGTGCGGCGTGTCCTCATGTGCGTCTACCTGGCGTCCGCATCGGTCTGCCTTCTGTCGGTACCCGTGGCAGCACAGGTCGGCATACGCACCGATCTCGATACCACCCTCATCACCGTAGGTGATCGGATCACCCTGTCCGTGAGGGTCAGCCACCCCGCGGACGCGTCGGTCATCTGGCCGGACTCGCTGGATCTCCGTCCCTTCGAGTTGCTGGGTGCTCAGGTCTTGCCGATGGAGTTCGAGGGTGAACGCCGGATCTCGTCGGCGAGCTTCGTTCTGACCGCGTTCGAACTGGGTGAACTGGATCTCCCCTCCTTCGCGATCGCCGTCGATGACGGGGCCGGCGAGCGCCAGACGGTGAGTACCGACGGTTTCGCGGTCGAGGTGGTAACGGTCGGTCAGGACGAGACCGGTGATATTCGTGAAATCCGGGGACCACTGATGATCCCGGTCAGCGTATTGCGCGTGACAGGCTGGATCGTGGCTCTCCTCGTGGCGGGCGTGGTCGGCGCGTGGCTGTATCGCAGATGGGCCCGGGCCCGCTCGGGTGTGGCGGTCGTGGAGGCCGGGCCACCGCCACGGCCGCCTCATGAGGTCGCTCTCGAGGCGCTGGACAGCCTGCAGGCCTCCGACCTCCTGATGCGGGGTGCGGTGAAGGAGTATCACATTGAAGCGTCGGATATCCTGCGTCGATATCTCGAGGCCCGGTTTGGCGTGACTGCGCTGGAGATGACGACGTGGGAGATCGTCGAGGCACTGAGGGATGGAGACACAGTGCCCGAATTTCGAGAGGATCTTCGCCGCTTTCTTGATCGCTGTGACCTCGTGAAGTTCGCGAAAGTTCGACCTGCGCCCGAAGTCGCGACACAGGTCGTGGAGCTTGGCCGCGAACTCGTACGGGGCTCGATGCCCGAGAGCGATCGTGACGAGGTCGTCCCCTCTGACGAGGCCGTGAGCGACTCCGGATCGCCGTTGGAGTCGATCGACTGATGTTTCGTTTCGAAGATCCTGCGGTGCTCGGTCTCCTCCTGCTTCTTCCCGTAGTGTTCTGGCTCCGTGCTCGTCACGGTCGACGGGCAGCTTCGATCCGTTACGCTGCCGTCGATGCGGTGCGAGAGGCTCAGGTGACTCCGGTCCGATGGGCTACGCTCGTACCACGGACACTTCGCGGTGCAGCCCTCGCCGCGTTCGTGGTCGCCCTCGCACGCCCGCAGACCGGGATCACAACGGAAAACGTTCTGACCGAAGGGATCGATATCGTGATGGTCCTCGACGTATCGAGTTCGATGCTCGCGGAAGACCTGGAGCCGAATAGACTCGAGGCCGCAAAGCGAGTGGGAGCGGAGTTCGCGGGGGGGCGGGTCAACGACCGCATCGGGCTCGTTGCGTTCGCCGGGCAGGCCTTCACCCAGGCTCCGCTCACCTTCGACTACGATGTCGTTCAGTCGCTGATGGAGGAACTGGAGACCGGAATGATCGAGGACGGGACGGCGGTCGGCATGGGGTTGGCGACCGCGGTCAAACGCCTGCAGGCGTCAGATGCCCAGTCCAAGGTCGTCGTACTTCTCACGGACGGACGGTCGAACCGTGGGGAGATCGGCCCGGTGACGGCTGCGCAGATGGCTCAGGCTCTGGGCATACGGGTGTACACGATCGGAGCGGGGTCACAGGGAACGGCCCGAGTTCCGGTTCAGGACCCTCTCGGAGGGACACGGTACGCGAACATGCGCGTCGACATTGACGAGCCGACACTGAACGAGGTCGCCGAACTCACGGGGGGACGTTATTTCCGCGCGACGGACACGGAGAGTCTGCAGGAGATCTACGCGGAAATCGATGAACTGGAGCGAACAGAGATCGAGATCCAGAATTTTACGCAATTCGACGAGCGGTTCCCTCTGCCGCTCGGCCTTGGCCTCCTGCTGCTCGTGACCGAACTCGGGCTTGCCCAGACCGTGTTTCGCAGGCTGCCCTGATGTTCCGTTTCAACGACCCCGGTTGGCTGTGGGCCCTCACCCTCGTGCCGGTTCTGGTTTTGGCGGTCTTGAGGGCATCAGCCTCGCGCCGCCGTGCCCTCGAGGCATTTGCTGATTCAGATCTCGTTCAGCAACTCACGAGTTCTGTCGACATCGTTGCACGCCGTTGGAAGTGGTCGATGCGGATCGCGGCGGTCGCCCTGCTGCCCATCGCTCTGGCACGGCCACAGTTCGGCAGCCGGGTCGAGACGATCCGAAGCTCGGGTCAGGACATCGTAGTGGCGATCGACCTTTCGCAGTCCATGCTTGCACAGGACGTATCACCGAATCGTCTCGAGAGGGCGCGCCTTGCGGTCTACCGGTTGATGGAGGGCCTCAGCGGAGACCGCATCGGACTCGTTGCCTTCGCAGCCGACGCGTTCGTACAGAGTCCGCTGACCATGGACTACCGCGCGGCGGGTATGTTCCTGAATGCGATGACACCGGGCCTGATGCCGATTCAGGGGACGGACCTCGGTGCGGCCCTTCGAACCTCGTTGGAGGCGCTGGAGAAGGGCGCTCGCGAGGCTCGCGTTCTCGTCCTGGTCACGGATGCCGAAGATCACGAGGACGACTTCAGCGATATCCTCTCCGAACTTCGTGCGATCGATGTGTATATCGTGGTGATCGGAACGAACGAAGGAGCGCCGATTCCGGTCTACGATGAACGTGGGGCACAACAGGGCTTTCTGCGTGATGAAGCCGGAAGCGTCGTGACGACTCGGGTCGGTGAGGGAGCTCTTCAGAACCTCGCGGATGACGCGGGTGCGACGGTCGTGCGCGCCAGCGCTGACGGGACGGCTCTGGACCAGCTGATCGATCGCATTGCGAGTGGTGAGGGTGAGGAGTTCGACGCTCGGGAGGTGACACGCTTCGAAGAGCAGTACCAGATTTTCCTTGCTCTGGCGCTGCTGCTGCTTCTGTCGGAGGCTCTGCTCTTCGACCGGAGGATGGAGCACCGCGAGTGGGTCGGGAGGTTCGAATGAGACAGTTGTCGGGGATCGGGCAGGAGCCCGAAGTGAGCAGCGTGCGAGGTGGTCGGCATGCGGTGGTCCCGGGCACGAGCGCCATGGGGCTTGTCTGGCTCGCCGCGCTGATCCTCGCTGTGGGGGTGGTTGCGATGCCCGTCGCGGGGCAGGCAGGTCGCGAACGTGTCAGGGAGGGGAACCGGCTCTACGAGGAGGGACGGTTTGCCGAGGCTCATCAGAAGTACCTCGAAGCCATGGCCGAGGCCCCCGGATCTCCGATCATCCCATTCAACGACGGGAACGCGTTGTATCAGGGGGCCGATTATCAGCGCGCGATGGAGGCGTACCAGCGCGCGATCGAGACGGGGGATCCGCGCCTCGCCTCATCGGCGTGGTACAACCTGGGAAACGCCCTGTACCGGGAGCAGCAGCTGGAGCAGAGCCTCGAAGCCTTCAAGCAGGCGTTGAGGCTGGACCCCGGGGACAGTGATGCGAAGCACAACCTGGAGCGAGTCCTCGAGCAGATGCAGCAGCAGGAGCAGCAGGAGCAGCAGCAGGACGGCGATTCGGAAGACGAGGACGAGCAGCAGGACGAGCAGGATTCCGAGGGTCAGCAGGACTCTGAAGATCAGGACCAGGGTCAGGAGAATCAGGATCCGGCCGATGGGGAACAGGAGCCGGATGATCAGGACACGTCCCCGCCCCAAGGCGAGGAGCCTCCGTCGGGGGAGCCGGAGCCCCGGCAGACCGAGATGACGCCCGAGGAGGCGGAGCGACTGCTCGATGCCATCGAGGAAGACCCGGAGGACGTGAACCGGAAGCGGCTCTCGGCTCGGGGACGCCGCCCGAGGAAGCCGTGGTGAGGCGTACGCTCCCGTGGTCCCCTGTGGGCCTCGCTCTTGCCTTCCTCCTCTGGGGTGCACCTGTCGTGGGACAGAGTGTCGGCGCGCGCGCATTCGTTACGCCGGGTAGGACCGTTGCCGTCGGATCGGCGTTCGTCGTGAACGTCGAGGTCACCGGAACTCAATCGATGAACCGGGACGTGCGGCCGCCGGACCTCGGTTCCTTCGCTCGTTTCCTGGGTTCGAACACCCAGTCCTCCGTTCAGATGGTGAATGGGCGCACCACCGTCTCCGTAACGGTCCAGCATCGGTATCAGGCGCTCGTCGAGGGTGAGCACACGGTTTCGTCGATCGACATCGTTGCAGAGGGTCAGTCATTCCGGACCGACCCCATCCCTCTCACGGTTTCCGCCGACGGAGCTCGTGGAGAGTCCACAAATGGCATTGCACCGGAAGATCTCTTCATCACTGCGGAGGCGTCTCGCTCCACCGTGAGAGAGGGGGAACCGTTCATCGTCGAATACCGGATCTGGACACGGGTCGACGTCACGAACTTCGGCATGACGGCAGTCCCCGAGCCGGCAGGCTTCTGGGTCGAGGATGTTTCCCCCGAGGGTTCGCCTCAGGTCGAGGAGCGGACGCGTGACGGAGAGCAGTACGTGACCGCCGTGGTTCGCCGAGTCGCGCTCGTGCCCACCGGGCCGGGCGAGCGCACCCTCGAACCGATTGGGATCGAGGCCGCGGTGCGGGTCCAGACCGGGAGGGACCCGTTCGAGCGAATCTTCGGTCGGTCCTCACTCTTCGGCTCGACCACGGTCCCTGTGACGGTGCTCTCGAACCCGCTCACCATCGATGTCCTCGCCTTGCCCCCGGGTCGACCTGACGACTTCACGGGGGTTGTGGGTCAGCTTCGCGTGACGGCAGACGTGGACCGCGACTCTGTGGACGCGAATGAGGCAGTGACCCTGACCGTGCGGGTGAGTGGTGATGGACATCTGCGCGGGATCACCCCGCCGGCGCTGGGGCTGCCGGATGATTTCGAGGTCTTTCCGCCAGAAATCTCCGAGACACTCGGTGTGGCGGGCGATGGGTTGTCCGGTGCCAAGACGTTCGAGTACGTCGTCATCCCGAGGGCCCCCGGGCAGCGACAGCTGCCGCCGGTGATGTTCGCATACTTCGACCCCTCGAACGGCACCTATCGTGAGGCATCCAGCGACGCGATCCCGCTCAAGGTCTCGGGCACGCTCCCCGGTGGCGCTTCGGCACTGAGCCGTGGGGGTGTGGAGCAGTTGCGACAGGATATCCGGTTCATCCGGCTCGGCTCACTCGACCTCGCGCGCAGCGGGCGCTCCCCTGTCACTGGGGCCGGCTTCTGGATCTTCGCTCTCCTTCCCCTCGTCGGGATCGCCGGTTCGGTGGCTCTACGCCGCCATTGGGACCTGCTGGAGGGAGACGTTGCGTATGCTCGCGGGAGACGGGCGGGTCGTGTGGCACGCCGGCGCCTCGCCGAGGCTCGAAAGCTGGCTGGGCAGGACGAGCGTCGTGCTTTTTATGCGGAGGTGGCACGCGCCCTTTCCGGCCTCATCTCGGACCGACTGAATCTGGCGGAAGCGGGGCTCGAGTCGGTATCGATCGAACGAGCACTCGAGGACGTCGGGGCCCCCCTTTCGTTGCGTGAGGATGTCATCGATTGCCTGGCGCAATGCGATCGTCAGCGCTTCGCTCCTCCGACCGGGGATCCCGATGAGGAACCACGTTTCCTCGAGCAGGTGGAGCGGCTGATGGATGACTTTGAGCGGGTTGTCCGATGAGGATCCGGCGCTCGAGTCTCTCCGGTGCGGCGCTTCTGTTCATGGTCCCGGCATTCCTCGCGGGCCAGGACGAGATCGTGGAACGAGGCAACCTCGCCTATCAGGAAGGTGACTTCCGGTCAGCGATCGAAGCGTACGAGAACGTTCTGGCCGGGGGCTTCACGAGTGCCGGACTCGAGTACAATCTCGGCAACGCGTACTTCAAGTCGGGCGCGCTCGGCCCTGCCATTCTCCATTGGGAGCGGGCGCTCCAACTGTCTCCCGGCGACCTCGACACTCGCGCCAATCTCGAGCTGGCTCGCTCCGTGACGGTCGATGCGATCGACCCGATGCCTGCGTTCTGGCTCGTCTCCATGGCGAACACCTGGGTCAATCTGATGCCGACCTCTCTGCTCCTGCTTGTGGTGGCGAGCGCGTGGCTCGGTGTGGCGTTGGGCATCATCCTGCAGGTGCTCACTCGCAGAGATCGGATGATCGTGGCCGGACGGTGGTCCAGAGTCATCGGGATTCCGATCCTGTTGATCTTCGGTGTGACACTGCTCATTCGCGAACTTGGCGTCGGTCGGGCAGAGCGCGGGATCGTCCTGGTGGAATCGGTTCCTGTCCGATCAGCGCCAGCGGCGGATGATGATCTGACGCTGTTTCAGGTCCACGAGGGCACTCGCGTCCGCATCGATCAGTGGACCGGAGATTGGGTCGAGGTTGTGCTCGACGATGGAAAGGTCGGTTGGATTCCAGTCGAGGCCATGGAGACCATCTGAGCAGACGACACGGAGCCCACCGACGTCCGACGGCGGGACTGGACGTCAGCCGGCGGGCTGCATCTGCCGAGCGGCGACCGCAGACCTGACGGCAGGTGCGACCACGGTTCCGAGCAGCTCGATCGCCCGGAGCACCCGATCGTGGTCCATGGGGCCGACCGTAAGCTGAACGAGGAAGCGCTGGTGTCCGAAGATCTCGTGCTGGAACAGGATCTTCTCGATAACCTCCTCCGGGCTTCCCATTACCATCGCACCGCGCAACCCCCGTTCCTGGTCGAACTGGGTCCGGGACTGGGGCGGCCAGCCCCGTTCCCTGCCGATCCGATTCATGGTCGCCGAGAACCCCGGCCAGGCGAGTTCGGCAGCTTCGTCACCGTCGTCGGCGAGAAATCCGTGTGAATTGATACTCACGGGCAGCGTCGAGGCGTCATGGCCACCGTGCCGTGCTGCCTCCCGGAACAGGTCGATCAATGGTGCGAAGCGCTCCGGCATGCCGCCGATGATGGCGAGGGCCATCGGGAGGCCGAGGGAGCCGGCTCGGACCACGGAGGGCGGGTTACCTCCCACCGCGATCCACAGGGGGAGTGGATCCTGCACGGGGCGTGGATACACCGGTCGACGGTCGATCGAAGGGCGATGCTGTCCACGCCAGGAGACCACCTCGGATCTGCGCAGTTCCAGAAACAATGCCAGCTTCTCTGCGAAGAGCTCGTCGTAGGCCTGCAGGTCCTGTCCGAAAAGCGGGAAGGATTCGGTGAAGGATCCCCGTCCGGCGATGACCTCGGCTCGCCCACCGGAGATCAGATCGAGCGTCGCAAAGTCCTGGAAGACACGGACGGGGTCATCCGACGAGAGTACCGTAACCGCACTCGTCAGCCTGATGTTCTTCGTGCGAGCTGCTGCAGCGGCGAGGATGACGGCAGGTGCGGAGGAGACGTAGTCCGGACGGTGGTGCTCCCCGATGCCGAACACGTCGAGTCCCACCTCGTCCGCGACCTGGATCTCGTCCAGGATTCGATCGATCCGGCTTCGCGCTTCCCGCTGGCCACCCGTCATCGGGTCCAGCCTCGTCTCCACGAAGGAGTAGATTCCGATCTCCATGGACCCACGTACCCACGACGGCCGTCAATCGTTCGTGGCACATGAGATCAGCTGCGGGAGAGGACCCCTCGATCGAGTGACGAACGGCGTGTCGAATCAGCAAATGAGGTATATTCCTGTTCCACTCAATTCTCTGTAGTTCGATCCTCTCGATGTGACGTACAGCCATGGCCAACTTCATTCGCTCAGCGACTGCGGCATGTGCACTCGCGCTGCTCGCCGCGTGTTCCTCAGCTACGCAGGCTCCGGCTGAGGCGCCGGTTCCTCCAGCCGAGCCGGTGGAAGAGGAGGTCGATCCGACGACGGCCGACGGGATCTTCACGGTCGCTCAGGCTGACCGGGGTGAGGCGCTGTTCCGGTCGACCTGCAGCGAGTGTCATGATTCGGCTGACTGGACCGAAACCGGCTTCAAGGATCGCTGGGAGGATCAGTCGGTCTATCAGCTCTGGTACTACGTCAACGAGCGGATGCCCTACGACAATCCGTGGAGCCTGTCGCGTCAGCAGACGACGGACGTGTTGACGTACATCTTCCAGCTCAACGGTCTGCCGGCGGGTGAGGCGGAACTGGCTACGGACGACGACTCCATCGACGACTACTGGATCGCCTGGGGTTCCCGGCTTCCGTAGACGAACCGAATCGTCGCGCTTGGGGCCTGGTCAGCGAATCGGGCCGTCTGCTCGCTCGGCGGCTGTCTTCATGATGCTCTCGACCGCCCGGAAGTAGTTGGCTTCGTCATACCGGGTCGCTGCGGCGGCCGCGGCTCGACCCATACGGGTCCGTGTGCGTTCGTCGAGGAGCGAGCGGATGGCCGCCACCACGTCTCCGGGTTGGGCCGGGTCCACGATCAGGCCCGTCTCGCCATGGTCGATCAGCTCCGATGACCCCGCATACGGCGTCCCGATGACCGGGATCCCACATCCCATCGCCTCGAGCGCGACCCATCCGAAGGCGTCGTGCCATGACAGGAAGGCCAGAACATCGGCGGCCGCGATTGCCTGGACTGCCGGACGTACCGGGCCGGCGAGGTGAACGCGTCCCTCCAGTCCGTGTTGGCGTACGAGAGATGCGGCTTTTCTCCTCTGGCCTTCGCCCGTTCCCCGTCCCGCCACGAGCAGATGCACGGGAGGATCGGTCTCACCGATTCGGGCGACCGTCTCCAGGAGTTGCCACAGGCCTTTCCGGCGGAAGTTGTGGCCGAGAAAAAGGAGACAGACGGCGTCGCTGGGGATGTTCCAGCGTGATCGCATTTCCGCTCGCTGCTCACCGCTCCGCTCCGGATTGTATTCGTGGGTGTCGATCGCATTCGGAACGATGTGGATGTGATCCTCGGGAATCCGGTAGCTACCGAGGATCTGGCTCTTCATGTATTCGGATTGACACACGACGTCCGGCTGCGGCCGAGGGGCCTCGTAGAACGCCCGTTCCCAACGGAGATCAGCCACCGTCCACGGGGCGAGTCGTGCGCCGCGGCGAAGTGCAGCCTCGGCAGGGTTCCTGACGGACCTGAGATTCTGCTTGTAGTGTTCGGTCCCGTAGGCAGCACGAAGGACATTGGCCGGGATTCCACGGTATCGGCGCGATCGTTCCGGGTTGATGAGAAACGCGTCGAGGGCAAGATCGGAGACCGCGCGTCTGAGTGCGGCGCGCGAGAGGTCGTGGCAGGTGCTGAGCCTCGTCCCCGCCGGCAGTACCACTCCGTCCGGCTGGGGAAGCACGGTGATGAACTCGACGTCGTGCCCCTCGGAGCCGAGCCAGGACCCAAGCCGCCACAGCATTCGCTGCTGGCCGGCCTCCGGGGGCTGAGCGACGCGGATGTCGATGCCGATGCGCATGAGGTCAGCCGAAAGAGTAGCAGCGCATCGTGTCCACCTCGTGCAAGAGACGGTCGGCACCCAGGAACGCGTCACTGCATTCCGCCTCGGTGAAGCGGTGACAGTCGTGCACGAAGACGACGCCACGGGAGCGTTTCGCCAGAACTGACGCCGTATAGATGCTCATCATGCGCCCGCGGCGATACCAGCGAGTGCCGCGCGGTGCATCGACGAGGATCACGTCCCACTGAGCGTCGAGCACGTCGGCCGGCAACGACCTCATGTAGAGGAGGGAGGGGATGAAGCGGAGCAGGTGCCACATGACGCGGAGTGTCCAGTATCGCACGTCGACGACGCTGATTCCCTCGACGTGTTCACGGGCGTACTCCGCCCATTCCCTCACATCCTCGACGAAGACGGTTCGGCCACCGTCGTTCACGTCCATCCAGAGGGAAGAGTCCCGGCCTACCCCGAACACGAGGAGATTGCACGGAGCCCGCCCGCAGAGGACCCCGTGCACGAGCGAGTACTCGGCCTCGCTGGCCTGGCCCGGATTACTCTCGACCAGCGCTCGGATCCGTTCTCGGCTCACGGAGCTCTGCGAAGCTCCACCAGTTCGATGGCCAGACCGTCCGGGCCCTCGAAGGTGAACGCGCGCCCCTCCTCGATGTCATGAGGTGGCGCGAGGACGAGGACGTCGTGGCTCGTCAGCCAGACGAACCAGTCATCGACCGACTCGACAGCGAGGCCGAGGTGATCGATGACCTGTCCTCGGGTTGGCACCAGCGGGTTGTCGTGCCCGCACCGGGCTGCATCGCATTGCCGGGGATAAAACGACATGGAACCGTTCCCGTGCAGCACGGTTGCACGCGGCTGGCGGATGGTGCCCGCCCGTTCGAGGGAGGGCCAACCGGGTGTCCCGTGTTCCCCTTCGCATGGGTCGTGAGCCGGCTGCGGAGCCGTCGACCCGTCGTCACCGCGAAGCGGCGGTAGCTCCATGCCCATCATCGCCACGTACCAATTCGCTGTGCATCGTGGGTGCTCGTGGAAGAAGTGGACGTGGGAGAGTGACTCGGCTGTGCCCGGACCACCCGTGAGTTCGAAGAGCGCACCATCGGGGCCGAGGACGTAGCTGAAGCCGCCCGGGCGTGGGTCGACCGGCTGGAACGACGCCAGGGTCTCGGTGTCGACGACGCCATCGTAGGGCGTAAGCCCCGAGCGCCACACAGTCTCGTCACCCAGGCCTGTGTACAGGCGGAGGTGCTCTGTCCCTGTCTGCGCCACTCGCCGGTCCGACATGGTCGTGTTCAGGAACGCGCCGATGTGCCAGAACGCGCTTTGTGGCACGGATCGCCCGAGGATGGGGTCGAAGCCTCCGGGTGCAGGCTCGGTCACCTCCTCAAAAACGTGGTCCGTGTCCGCTGATACCGCCGCGCGTCCGGCGAAACGGGCCCGTTCAGCGGTCGGCCACAGATCGAGATACCAGGCGATCGCGGCATCCGGATCGACGGAGTTCAGCCCGGCATGGTGAAGTGACGGGGTATCTGGCGGTCGCACCGGATCCGAGTGCCCGGGTACCGGATCAGGGTCGGAGCACCCTGCTGGAAGAACGCACAGCAGAGCGGCAATCAGGGCCTGAGCACGAGCACGAGCTCGTGCGGCGAAGTGAGGCATGGAGTCGGATCGTGAGCGAGACAGCATCAACATTGTCGCAGGAGACGGCGCGGTGAGCCAGCCACGTCGGACGTATGAGCGGGCATCGCGGGCGCGGGCCGACGAACTCCTCGAACTGGGGCAAAGGGCCCGCCGGGTCGAGATCGTTCGCGTCGCGGTGTTCGTCACAGGATCGGTGTCCGGTCTCCTTCGCAATGAGCTACCGATTCCATCGCTGGTCCCGAGCCTGATCGCCGTGACAGCGGGTGTCGTATTCATTGGTCTGGTGATCGGTCATCGACGGCTTCGAGAGGAGGTCAGGCGTGTTCGTGCGGCCGGGGCATGCGCGACCATGGGTCTCGCACGCCTCGATCGCGATTGGGACGCACTGGTTGCGGTATGCGAGGACGTGGGGTATCGGGACCCTCTTCTCCGTCCTTCCGCTTCGGGGGATGAGGATCATCCGTACGCCACGGACCTCGACGTCTTCGGTCCGGCCTCGATCCGGGCCCTGCTGGGACCGACGCCGAGTCCGACCGGAGTCGAGTGTGTCAGGCGTTGGCTCTCCTCACCCAGTTCACCGCGGTCCGTACAGCGCCGTCAGGGAGCTGTCCGTGCGCTCGCCTCGGATCTCGAGGGTCGGGAGTCCCTGGCAATCGAGTCGCTCCTGATTGATTCGGTGGACGCACATGAATGGACGCGGTTTCTCGAGTGGACGAGGCTTCCAGATCCGTTCAACGGGGACAGCGGAGTCCCAAGGTGGTCCGTGCTCGTCGCGTTGGTGCTGCCTCCCGTTACCGGTATCCTGTTCGTTCTATGGTTGCCGGCACTCGTGCCTGCTTGGAGCTGGGCCCTGCCGCTGGCGTTTCAGGCGACACTCGCATGGCGCTGGAGTCAGGAGATGAGTACGTACTTCAACCTGGCTGCGGGACGAAGCCCTGGGATCCGCCGGTATCACTCGCTCCTTGCGGCATGGGAGAGGTACGAGACGGATGACCCGACCCTGAGAGCGCTGGTCGATCGGCTTCGCGATGAGTCCGGCGGCACGGCATCTGCCGCGATCCGGTCTCTGGAGCGTCTCCTCGACATGGTTGAATCACGAGCCTCGATGTTTCAGCCCGTGATCGCCGCCGGGCTGATGTCCGACGTCCATCTGGCGCGCGCGCTGGAGCGGTGGCGGCGTCGATCGGGGGATCGAGTGGAAGATTGGTTCGAGGCTCTCGGTGAACTGGAGGCGCTCTCATCACTCGCGACGCTCGCCTACGACCAGCCGGAGTGGTCGTTTCCCGAGCTGGTCGATGGTGAAGCCTGTTTCGAGGCGCGGGAGCTGGGTCATCCTTTGTTGCGGGATGACGTTCGGCGCCCGAGTGATGTGGTCCTCGACGGACCGGGGCGGTTTCTTCTCGTGACCGGATCGAACATGTCCGGCAAGAGCACGCTCCTGCGCTCCGTGGGCCTCGCCGCCGTGCTCGGTCAGGCTGGATCCGTGGTGTGCGCTTCCGGTGCCCGAATCGGATCCCTGCGCGTCTTTACCTCGATGCGGATTCATGATTCTCTGACCGGAGGCGTATCCCTGTTCATGGCCGAACTTCTCCGTCTCAAGCAGCTCGTCCACGCTGCAGGGGGTGCCGGTGCGGAAAGCCCTCCGCTCCTGTACCTGATCGACGAAGTGCTCCAGGGAACCAACTCCGAAGAGCGGCGGGTGGCTGCTCGGCGCATCATTTCGCATCTCCTCGATGCCCATGCGATCGGCATGGTAACGACCCACGATCTGGCTCTTCACGAGGATCCGGCCCTCGAGTCTCGGTCGACCAAGGTTCACTTCCGGGAAACCGTCGACGAAGGAGCCGAGCAGGTGCTGGCCTTCGATTATGTTCTCCGTCCAGGGCTCGCAACGAGTCGGAATGCCCTGAAACTTCTCGGCATCGTCGGGCTGGACGATCTTTCGTAGGGTACGATTCTTGCCGGCTTGAATTAAAAAATTTGGATCACTCCGGGGCCACGGTCCCGAGCAAGCTCAAAGAGGTCATTGAATGAAGAGAGTATTGAGCGTTCGAGCGCTCTTGTCCGCTCTGGCGGTCTTTTCCCTCACCGCGTGTGATGACGGCACAAATGTCTCCGACACTGCAAGAATTCGCGTCCTGCTGACGGATGCGCCGTCCGATTACATCGGCTCTGCGATGGTCGACATCGGATCTGTCGAGCTTCTACCGGCGAGTGGCGGGGATCGAGTCGTCTTGACCGATGACGCGACGGATGGTGCTGTCGACCTCCTCGACCTTCAGGGTCTCACGACGGAACTGCTGGCGGATGTGGACATCCCGGCTGACACCTACGTCCAGATGCGGCTGATCGTCGAGTCGGCGAACGTGACGCTCGCTGATGGCTACGAGTTCAAGACGGGTGGCACCGAGGCGGCCCTGAATGTGCCGAGTGGTGCGCAGACGGGCATCAAGCTGAATCTCAGGGAGAGCGAGGCCGCGGACGAAGAATCGTCGGGTGTCGAGATTTCGGGTGGTGAAACGGTTCTCGTCGTGGATTTCGATGTGAACCAGAGCTTCAGAATTCAGGGCTCTCCGGACACGCCTGCCGGGATCAGCGGGGTCTCGTTCCAGCCGACACTGAGGGTCGTCGTGGAGGATGTTGCGGGGAGCATTTCCGGGACGCTCTCGACGTCCATCACGGATCAAGCCGTTGATGGCCTGGTCGTGAGCGCCGAGGCAGTCGCTGCGGGAACCAACGAGGAATTTCAGGGCTGCTGTGCGACCGGTATCAGCGATGCATCCGGCGCCTACACCATCTTCTTCCTCGCGCCCGGCTCGTACTCGGTCACCGTGGCACCGGCGGACGGGACGGCTACGACCCCGACGTCGGTCGACGTCACGGTCGGACCGTCCGAAGACGTGACAGGCGTGGATTTCGAGATCGTTCCGGGCTGAGTCGAATCACCTTCGTCGAGCGGTGGGGGTTCTCGAGGAACCCCCGCCGCAGGCGGACGGGTGGCACCCAATCGCGTCACCCCACCCTCGCCGGTCGACCGCTCGCGCGGGACGAGAACGACACGAGTGATCGGTCGTCAGACGGGTTGTGAGAAAGGCACTGCCCGCCTTACCAGCCGAAATCCTTCCCGAGCATTTCGTACAGCCTCTCGTTCGGCTCCTCGAAGACTCGTTCGAGGTAGGCGCGCGCCTGAGGGGAGACGTTCGTCCGGCGACCGACCATTCGGGGCGACAGGTCGTCGGGCACGACGTCCGGGCGAACCCCGGCGAACTCGAAAACGCGTTGCAGTGTGGGGCCGGGGTTCGCGAACATGCGATCACTCTCGAGAACGAGAACACGGTCCGGATCGATCGATGCATACAGACGCTCGATCTGGTCTGCATACATGCCCCGTAGCACGTACGACGCGTGGATCCACCCGTCGTGCGTGAGGGGATAGCTACCGTCCGCGCGAAGACCAACCCGTTGGGCTTCATTTTCGAGCGCGTCGAGAAGGGTCAGCGGCTCGCGACCACGTTTCTTCTGGTGGAAAAAATGCGAAATGGCGCGCTCGACCGGATTCCTGAGCAGCACGATCAGGCGGACATTCGGCAGCCGTTCGGCGATTCGCTCGGGAGCCTCGGGGTGTAGCATGTAACGAGGCGTCGACTCGATGGTAATGCCGGCTCCGACCTGCCTCCGCGTCGGAAAGTGAGCCCGATACCAGGGTTCGCGCAGCGGCCACTCGTCTCGCTCCCACGAGGGGCCGCCATCGAAATAATGGACCTCCTTGGGAGTCGAGCCATGGATCTCCGGGTGCTGTGCCATCCACGCGAAGAGGGACGAGGTACCACACTTCTGGACACCGGGAATGATCACATGAGGAACCACTCGCTTCCGCCACGTCAGACGCCTCCAGGGCCAACCCGGTCTCATGTAATTCTCTGCAATACGGGGACAGAGATGCCGCCGCAGCGGTGGATCCCGCCGCAGCTCACACGCCGGCGGGTGACTCTCCCCGCGAACGCTGTCCTGCCGGCGCCCGGTGCCCGGTTATTCTCATTGTGTAAGGCCATCGTTCGAAGCTAGTCGAAGCGTGCGTCATCTCCGAACCACCGTGCGCCGAGCCCGCGGCACGATGGTGAGCCCCCGTGCCAGATCAGCGGGCGTGCCCCATACTTCCACCTCGCCACGGCATACCCGGCTCGCCGTGATCGCACATCGAAGACTTGCGGATTCTGACCATGCGGAACGACCTCCTCACTCGACTCTCCCGCCCCTCTGCGGCCGCATTGCTAGCGGCGGCACTCCTCGCTGCTCCCGTGGCTACGCAGCAACGGCCCATGACCTTCCTGGACATGCAGCTGCAGCGCTCGGGCGGTTCCTGGACACCCAGCCCCGATGGAGAGTGGATGCTCTACACGATTCGAACGCCGGACTGGGAGGAGGCCGAATCACAGAGTGACATCCATGTCGTGTCCATGCGGGACGGCGTCTCGTCGAGCCGCCAGCTCACATTCACGGACGACAGGAACGAAACCCAGCCTGCCTGGGCGCCGGATGGCGCGTGGTTCGTCTTCGCCTCGGACCGGGACTCGGATCGGGGCAGAAATCAGCTCTACATGATGCGCCATGATGGCGGTGAGGCTCGGAAGATCACCGATGCCGAGCAGGGAGTAAGCGGATTCGACTTCAGTCCGGACGGCGAATGGCTGGTCTTTCGCAGCGGGGATGCCGGGCGTCAGCAGCTCTACCGGATGCCGGTGGCTGAACTTCCCCGAGGCTCGGCAGAGACGATCACATCGGGGGATGCGGGCGTGGAGCAGTGGCAGTGGAGCCCGGACGGTTCGGAACTGTACTTCGTGCGACCCGATGCATTCGACGACGCCGACAGGCGACGCCGTGACGCGGGTTTCTCGGTCGACGTGAGGAATCAGGTCACGGCTCTGTCGAGCCTGTGGGCCGTGTCCGTCCACGACGGCATCGAGCGCATGCTCGAGCAGTCCGACGACTACAGTGTCGACAACTTCGACGTCTCGGATGACGGTCGATGGATCTCCTTCACCGGAGGTTCGACCGAACGATACGAGCGGAACATCACGGGGTCCCGCCTCTACGCCGATCAGTACCTCCTCGAGGTCGCCACCGGCCACATCGAGCGGCTCACGGACAACTACGAGGTCGGCGAGAGCGGGACGTCCTTCTCGCCGGACAGTCGCTGGATCGCGTTCTCCGCGCCGGACGACATGGAGCGGTACTCGATGACCGAGAACCGGATCTACCTCCGTGCGGTCGACGATCGCGGTGGTGCGTTCCGGAAGCTCGGATCGAGCTTCGACCAGAGTCTCTCGGTCGGCTTCTGGTCCGAGGACTCGGAGACGATCTACTTCAATACGGGTGTGACCGTCACCAACCAGCTGCATGCGCTCGACATCCAGAGAGACGAGGTCCGTCAGATCACGTTCGAGCGGGCTGCGGTGTCGGTCGACCGTGACGAGGACACGGGTGTGATCCTGATCAACTATCAGGACCCGACGACGCCCCCGACCGTCTTCACCGTGGCCGACCTCGAGGACGCAGACGATCGCGACGCGTGGGTTCAGTTGGTTGACGTCAACCCGGAGGTCGCCGACCTCGCGCTCGGGCGGGAAGTCGAAGTGAATTGGACCTCCACGGACGGGAAAACGGTGGGTGGTGTGCTCGTCTACCCAGTCGGGTACCAGGAGGGGACTCGGTACCCTCTCATCGTGGCGATTCACGGCGGGCCGGCGGCGGCCGATGTCCTGCGCTTCAACGGTGGGTACGGTGCGCAGGTGTACGCCGGCGCGGGGTACGCAGTGCTCAAGCCGAACTACCGGGGCTCACGCAACTACGGGAACGCGCACCGGACCGACATCGTCGGCGACTACTTCACCCTGGGGTACGACGACATCATGACCGGTGTCGACCACCTGATCGCCGAGGGGATCGTCGATGGCGATCGGATGGGCGCTCTGGGGTGGAGTGCGGGTGGCCACTGGTCCAACTGGATTCTGACCCAGACAGATCGCTTCAAGGCGATCAGCTCCGGGGCCGGGACGATGAACTGGATCAGCATGTATGCGCAGAGCGACGTGCAGCGGAACCGGCAGTTTTATGTGGGTGACGGCTTCCTGTACGAGGACTTCGACACCTACTTCGACCAGTCACCGCTCAAGTACATCACGAACGCGAGCACTCCGACGATGATTCATGTGGTGGAGGGAGATCCACGTGTTCCGAGCCCGCAGTCTGTCGAACTGCACATGGCGCTCAAGAAGCTGGATGTGCCGACCGAGCTCTTCATGTACCCGGGTCGCAGCCATGGCATTCCGGACCCTCGCAATCGCCTCGTCAAGTCGGTGAGTGAGATGGCGTGGATGGATCACTATGTTCGGGGCATCGGCGACAAATTCGAGTGGGAGCAGGTGCTGGAGACCCTCGAAGCTGGAGCCGAGGACAGGCGACCGGTGTCGGACCAGTGAGGATTCGAGAATCCGGGCGACGGGTGGGTGCGGGTGCACCCCTGCGCGGCATGTGGCTGGGGGTTGTACTTCTGATCGCAGCCTCGACCTCGATGGGTGTGGAGAGGGTCGACGCTCAGGCACCGCCGGCGTTCATGGCCGAGTTCGAAGGGCAGTTCGGAGGATCAGCTCGGAAGCTCGTGTCGCTCGCCGAAGCGATGCCCGCATCCGCGTACTCCTGGAGCCCCGGTGAGGGCGTCGCCAGCGTGGCTCGGGTCTTCATGCACATTGCCCGCTACAACTATATGTATCCGCATGAGAACATGGGTCGCGAGACGCCTGTCCCTCCGGCCGAATACGGCCGATGGGAGGACGAGGTCTCGGACAAGGGCGAGGTCGTCGAGATTCTCAAGGCGTCGATGGCGTATGTGCACGATGTCGCCGAGTCGATGGACGCCGCCGCGCTCGATCGCGGGACAATGCTCTATGGACGAGACGTAGGAGAGTGGGCCGTCCTTCTCCAACTCGTGACGCACATGAATGAGCACCTGGGCCAGTCGATCGCGTACGCTCGAATGAACGGTGTTGTGCCTCCATGGTCCGGCTGACCACACCGTGGTGATGATCTGACCCGTGACCGAGTCTTCCCGCTCTGCAACTTCATTGCTTGATGGAGAACTTCTGATGCGTCTCAGAAATTCGTTTGTCCTTCTGCTCGTATCTTTCGCTGCGGCCTGTACCGGGAGTGACGGAGACTCCGCGGCGTCGGGAAGTGGCGAGGCGGTCATGACGGCGTCGGAATCGGCGCAGCTGCCGCTGATCGAGCTCTGGAAGGCTGGGACGCCCGCGTTCGGGATCTTCGCACCCAGCGATCGCCCTACGCGTGGTCCGGACGGCGAGTTCCAGCCCCCGGTGTACTCCGTCGAGGGCGGCCTGCGAATGGCGGCCAACCCGCTCCTGGATTACGTCTTTCTGAACCTGGAGCCTGCATGGGATCCCGCGGCGGTGGCTGTGATCAGGGAGGGACTCGACAGCTCTGAGCGAGTCAGTGACAAGGCCCTGCTGGTTCGAATTCCCCCGATATCCGAGGATGGTGAGGCGGCCGCTCGTGAGCGTGTCCATGCAGCGCTCGCGGCCGGAGCCGATGGCATTGTCATGCCGCATGTGAGGAGCGTCGAGGAGGCGAGACTGGCCGTGTCCTTTTTCGAGGAGGTCGACGCGGACGTGTGGTCCCCGTCGAACCCTGACGGGACCGTTCTGGCGATGCTGATGATCGAGGATGCAGGGGCACTCGAGCAGGCCGCCGAGATCGCAGACGTGCCCGGCTACAGCGTCCTGGCGTGCGGTATTGGGAGCCTGACGCGTGCCCTCGGCAACCGGGAGGCGGGCGAGGCCGGGAATCAGGAGGTCCTCGCGCAGGCGAAGAGGGTCGGATTGCCGGACATGATCACCGCCAACGACCGGGATGTGGCCCAGCGGATCGAGGAAGGCTTCCTCGGCCTCCTCATGAACGGGCCCGACGCCGACGCACACATCGAGCTGGGACGGTCCGTGGCGGGTCGCTGACCTTCACTTGGAAGGGCGAATCCGGGGGACCCGCGCGCGGCAGCGTGTGCCGTGAGGCGGTGCCGCCGGATCCCCGGGCTCAGCGTGCTGCCGCCAATCCTGCCTCCAGCGCCCTTGTGAGGCGATCCATCGTCGATTCGGGCGTGGAGCATATCGCCACGCGCACTGCGCCCGGTATGGGAACGACGTAGACCCCCAGCTCTCGCATCGCGGCTGCCGTCGCGTCCTCGTCCGGCGTGAAAACCGCAACGAAGAAGCCGGCGTCGAATCGCGGTGTCGGGAGCCCCAGACTGGTCGAGCGACTGTTGAACCCATCGATCCGCCCCTGGAGGAGCGCCATGAGCCGTGCCCGCTCCTCGGTCACCGCGGCGGCCAGGTCCGGATCGGTCAGGAGGTGAGTGACGGCCAGTTGACCGAGGTGGGGACAGTTCGACCAGGTCGCACGCGCCGAGTAGCCCAGAGCATTGTCGATCTGTGCCAGTTCGTCCGGATCTGCGTGAAGGCCCACGATGGCACCCACGCGCGAGCCGTACTGCGCCATGCTCTTCGAGGCGGTCCACGCTACGAGCACTGTCGCGTGCTCCAGCATTCTCCGCACGTGCGGCACCCAGCCGCGGGCCTCGGTGCCGGCGAACTCCATATAGGCGGCATCGACCAGGACCGTTACCGGCCCACGTTGACCGGCCTCATGGACGACATCCACGACCCGCCCCCACTCTTCGTCGGTCAGCGAGTACCCGGTCGGATTGTGGCAGGGAAAGTTGAGAACGAGAAGTACGCGGCCCTGAGCCTCGAGATGCCGATCGATGGCGGTACTCATCCCGGCGATGTCAAAAGCTCCGTCGCTGTCGAACATCGTGAATGGATCGAGGCCGCGGCCGGAATGCTGGGTGATCTCCCGGTACGGCCCCCAGAAGAACTCAGGGACGAGCATCGTTTGTCCCCTGTCCAGGAAGTTCACTACGGCCGCGTAGACGGCACCGCTGCCGCCTGGCGCGGCCACGGCCGTGGCCTGGCTGGCGAGAGGCCCGTCGCCGAAGAGATCCCGCACCACGGCCTCGCGGTATGCCGGGAGTCCGGAAATGGGTGCATAGCCACCGACGCCGGACGTGGTCAGACGCTTCAGCGTATCAATGACCGTCGGAAGACCCGAGAGCGTTCCGTCGTCATTCATCAACGCACCGATGGTCGCGTTCAGGATGTCGTCCCCGGCCGCGGCTCGGGCGCGCGCCTCACCGTTCCAGATGAAGATGGGATCGTTCCCGGCGCGGTTCCGGGAAGTCGGAATCATCGAACTGTAGCGCGTCATCAGTTGGTCCCCGGAAGATTGCCCTCGATCTCCGCAAAAACCTGTTGCAGAGCCCGGTCACCCTGGCTCTCGCGCAGAGACCAGGTCTCGAGTGCGCCGAACGTCGCGCCTGCCGTCGCATCCTGAAGATCGAATCCCTCCTCGTGCCAGCGATGAGCTTCTGCGATGACGGTTCGGATCGCCCCCTGAAAGACCTCCAGTTCTTCTTCGAGTACTGACGGATGATCGACGAAGCCATGCCCCGGAACGTAGATGTCGACCTCCATCGCCTGAGCAGCTTCGATCATGTCGACCCACTCCGACGGAAAAGCCGAGCGCATCGCCGGAAAAATCCGGTGGAGGTACGCCTCACTCATGAACATGATTTTTTCCTCCGGCAAATACACGACGAGGTCGCCACCCGTGTGCGCACGTCCCAGGAACTGAAGGCGGATCTCTCTTCCACCCATCTGCAGGACTTCGATATCGGAGACCAGATGGGTCGCCATGGGCAGATCCGCGTTGTTGGCAGCCATCCGTTCCAGCGCGGCTGCCGAAGTGGGGTGCGCCCAGAAACGGGCCTCCGTCGGGAATGCCGCATTCCCGGCCGTGTGGTCACCGTGGTCGGATGCGACGACCACGTCCGTGATCGGCTGATCCGAGATGCCGGCAATGTGGTCGATCATCCGTTGGGTCTCTTCGAGATTCCCCTGGCCGTCTGCCACGACGACGCCGTCGTCAGTGACGACGAACATGCTCACAGTCGTGAATTTTTCCTCGCCTGCGGAGCGTAGCTGCTCATAGGTGTACACCCCTGATGCGAGTTCCTGAATGCGCGGGAAGTCGTCGTCCGTGTACCCGCGAGCGTACGGATCTCCCGTCCGGATCTGCTGATCCTCGGGGATGGCGTTGGTGATGTCGGTCGTTTCCGACGTGGTCTCATCCCGTTCGCTTCCACCGCAGCCGAAGACCAGGAGTGAGAGGGCGAGGAGGAGAGGTGAGGGGTGGTTCGCCATGTCCGTTTTCCCGCGGTAGAATGACCGACTTCATCGAAATGGAGGGCACACTATGAGCACATCCCGCGTTCTTGTCACGATTCTCGTCTCGTTCGGTCTGTCCGGTGCCGTGGTTGCGCCGGCTTCGGCCCAACTCGAAGTGGAGGAAGAGCTGGTGATGGAGCGCCCCATTCCGGCGCTGAATACGATCTGGATCGAGGAGATGACGTGGATCGAGATCCGTGATGCGCTCGGGGAAGGGAAGCGCACGGCGATCGTTCCGACAGGCGGAATCGAGCAGAACGGCCCGTACGTTGCGATGGGCAAGCACAACTACGTACTCGAAGGTATGTGCGAACGAATCGCCCGCACGCTCGGAGACGCGCTGTGCGCTCCGGTGATCAAACTGGTCCCCGAGGGTGGCATCAATCCTCCGACGGGTCATATGAGATATTCCGGGACCCTCAGCGTTCGGCAGGAGACATTCGAGGCGATGCTCGAGGACGTCGGTCGCAGTCTGCACCAGCACGGCTTCGACTGGATCGTCTACATCGGGGACAGTGGTGGGAACCAGACGGGAATGCGAAATGCGGCTGAACGCCTGAACGAGGAGTGGGGCACGGCGAAGGCGCTTTTCATTCCCGAGTTCTACGACAATGCCGGTGTGCAGCGGCACATGGAGGACACGTTCGGCATCTACGAGGAGAGCGAGGGATGGCATGACAACTTCTGGCTGACCGCCATGCAGGCCGCCGTCGATCCCGAGACCGTGCGGTACGAAGAGCGCGTCCAGGCCGGCCGTGCATCCATCAACGGTGTCTCGCTCGTGCCCCTGGGGCGTACGATCACGGTCGGCGAAGAACTGATGCAGTGGAGGACTGATCAGACCGTGGCCGCGATTCTTGCAGCGATGCAGAGGTGACGGTCGGACTTCCCCCAGTCATTCCTGCCGGTTTGCCTCTTTCCATGCGTCGTAGCGCATCCGGAGGGTGATGACCGGGTTGCCATTCTCGTGTGATTCGATGTTTTCGTCCGTGACGTCGAGATACATGAAGTAGTCGCCGTCATTGAACGAGTTACCTTCGGGGTCATCGCGATCAGCGGCCAGTACGTAGGCAACGTGCGCGTTTCGCCCGTCACACGCAGCATCCGGAACCGGTTCGGTCTCGCAGGTGCACCGCCGGTCACCACCGGCATCATCCGCGGCCTCCATCGCGGCGATGACCCTGTCGATGATATCGCCCTCGGTCTCTTCGAGGGCTCGGGCAGCATTCGTGACGACAAAATCTGATGCGAGAATGTTGCCCTGCACCGAGTAGAAGATCTGTGTGCCGGGGACCTGACCCTGCAACGAACTCGATGCCGCACCATTGCCGTTTCCTGAGAACCCGATCGAGCGACCTTGCATGTCGACGATCCCGAACTGCCGTCGCTCGATGTCGGGGTCTGCGCGCAGCATGTCGAGAATCAGGCGAGGGTCGGTGCCGGCCTTCAGCTCGTCGTAGATCAGCGTCTGATTGGCGCGGGTGTTATCAACGCCGGCCTGTGCTGCTGCCACACCCACGCCGGGGACCACAATGGCCTGAATGTCCATGAGGCCGAGTGCAGGGAAGCCGGCGAAGCGGCCCTGCGCGACACAGGTGGCAGAGGAGACGACCACTCGGCCCGAGGAGAGATCGACCGCGATCACGGACCAGGTCGCGGACGCACGAGAGGGAGCGAAACCGAGTGACATCAACAGGGTCACGAGGACAAGCGCAGGGGACAGTCGTGAGCGTCGCATGAAACCTCCGGAAGGGCAATTTGCGACAGGGTAGGCCTGGGGCTCCCGTGCCGCTAGCGGGCGGGCCACAAAAAGCAGAGGGCGGGAAGATCTGCCGATCCACCCGCCCTCAGGATGAAGAATCCCGTCCCAGACTCAGCGGCTCCCTTCCTCCTCGGCGTTGATCGCCGCCCATGCCGCAGCGAACACCTCGACACCCGCCATCAGGGTGGACCCGATGGCATCGACGGCCCCATCCTCTGGCGCGCCTCCGACCTCGGTATGAAACCACGTGACGGCCTCGGGCAGCGTGATCTGCGTGTCCCGCAGCATCTGCGCCGACTGCTGAACTCGGAGAGCAACCGCGAACGCGATCGAGCCACTACCTCCGACTGCACAATCGAGAGAGACCCGAAGCTCCGGCATGGCCGGATGAGCCAGCATCTCGTCCCGAGTCAGTACACCGACCTCGGACTCGATCAATTTCAGTGATACGTCTGCCTCATAGGCCGCCGGGGTGGCCCCGGCTGACGAGCAGGCGTCGTTCGCCTCGATCCGGATGAACACACCGCCCAGATCTTCCAGCGTGTAACGGTTCCACTCCGTATCCTGCGCTTCGAGCGTCACCGGGACCGCAAGCGCAGCGAATAGAGAGCCGAACAGGAATGACCGCATCATGGTTGAGCCGCTCCGTGCCCCGTCGCCTGGCAGATCAGTTGCCGCCCGTCCCGCAGGACTGGCAGTTGTGGTTGTTGTGCGAGCCGAGCTTCTCGAGGAGTGCAATCGTCGCAGGGTGAGGCTGAGCCCGCTGCTCGGGGCTGTTCGCCATGTCTGCCGTCGTCTGACCCCTTCGACTCACGAGGGACACGTCCGCACCCTGCTCCACCAGATAAAGAATCGTCTCGTTGTCCCCACGCGCTGCCGAATGGTGAATCGCGGTGAACCCATCCATGTCGCGCAGATTCGGGTCTACCCCGAGTTCTTCGACGAAATACTTCATGGCTGGGAGCCAGCCGTCGGGCACGCTCCGATGCTGCTGTGCCACCCGAGACGTGCCGAAGCCGACGCCGGACGCCGCGTGGATGGGGTGAACTCCGGGACCGCCAACCGGCACCGGCGGCAGACCGGACGGATCCAGCTCCTGTTCGTCTGCACCCGTGTTCGCGGCGGGGTTGCCCGGATCGAAGAAGCGGCGGCGGCTCGGAAGCTTCGTGGTCCAGATGTTCGGATCCGCTCCGTACGAGTGCAGCAGACGCATCGCCGTGACGTCCGTCGCGTATGCGGCCCGCCAGAAGGGGGTCGCACCTGTGAAGTCCACGCCCATCCGCCCCGCATTGTATGCCGCATACCACACGTGGGTGCTCGTCTGGGCATTGGGATCCGCGCCAGCGTCGAGGAGCACTTCCATCAGCTCGAGATAGGACGTTGCCTGCGTGTGATACATCTGGGGCTGCGGATACCACGTCCTCAGTGACCACTCGATGTTCAACGTCGCGAAAAGCGGGCCGACGCCATCATCACTCACGATATTTACATCTGCACCGCGCTCGACGAGCATCCGGGCCAGGTCATAATTCCCATTGATGACGGACACCAGCAGAGGGCTCGACTGATCTCCCCCTGAAAGCTGGTCGATGTCCGCACCGTGGTCGAGCAGCATCTCGGCCGACTCGATATGGCCTTGCCGCGCAGCGTAGTGCAGCGCAGTGAACCCGCCCTGCACGCCGATCTGCTCCGTCGACGAGAGTGCCCGGATCGGAGGCTCCTCGGGCTGATCCTCTTCCTTCGCCTCGTCCGCGGCAGCCTCCTCTTCCTCTTCCTCTTCCTCTTCCTCGACCTGCGCGGAGTCGGGAGGGGCCGGCTGCTGCCGCTGAGGCTGTCCCAGGCGATCGGCGTTGTCGTTCTGAACGACCTCTTCGCCGGCCTCGGCCGCGCGAACTCGTGCACGATGCGCACGCTCGTCACGGTCGGTGCCATCCCTGACGGTGTAATCGTTGAGATCCGTCTGAATCGATGGATCGGCGCCCAGTTCGAGCAATGTCACCAGAGCGTCCGTGGAGTTTCGAGATGCGGCGAACACCATGGGTGTCCGGCTCTGAAACCCGTCGGTCGCGTCCAGGTCGGCACCGGCCTCGAAGAGCGCCCGAATGGTCGCACCTGAATTCGCCTGAGCAGCGAAGTGCGCGGCAGTCACCCCGGTCGAGGTCCACTCATCAGGGTCCGCACCCGCCGCGACCAGTTTGGTCACGATCCCGGCGTGCCCCGCCCGCGCTGCCAGATGCAGGGGCGTATACCCACCTACGCGAGTGAGCGGACGCACCGTCGCACCGGCGTACAGCAGAACGTCCACAATCTCTCCGTGGTTGTTCATGGCTGCCCAGTGCAGAGCCGTCAGACCGTCGGCCTGAGCGGCATTCACGTCTGCGCCCTGCTGCAGCAGGGTACGGACCTGAGCGATGTCACCGGATTGCGCCGCGTCGGCTACCGGCGCCTCGGGAGGCGTCGCGGCTGCCAGCGCGAGACTCAGCGCCAGAACCGAGGCCAGTCGACCCATCGTGGAATGCTTTGCCATGAAGTTCTCCCGGAAGCTCCCGCCTCCGATCAGTTCAACCCTAGAGTGAGAACGTGCCGGTGCTGTCCCCAAACGTTTCGAGATTGTTGACGCCGAGCTTGTGCAGCACGGACAGGAACACGTTGGCCATCGGTGTCCCCGGCGTCGCCCGGATGTGGTTCTCCCCTTCGATGAGACCATTCGCCCCACCGAGAAGGAAGAGCGGACACCGGATGTGGTTGTGCAGATTGGAATCCGCCATCGCGGAGCCGTACATGATCATCGTCTTGTCGAGCAGCGTCCCGTCGCCTTCCGAAACGGCGGCCAGCTTGTCGAGGAAGTACGGCAGCATCGATACGTGATAGGTGTTGATCTTCGCGAAATCGCGGACGCGTTCTTCACGTCCTCCATGGTGTGATGCCGCGTGATACGGCGAGTCCGAACCCGAGCCCGGGTAGACCCGCGGTGAAGCGTCGCGACCCATCTTGAAGGAGAACACCCGCGTGGAGTCGGACATGAACGCGAGCACCTGCAGATCGAACATCAGACGCATGTGCTCGGCAAAATCATCCGGAACTCCCACCGGTGCTTCAGGGATCTCTCGTTCGGAACCGCTGGAGTTCTGAGCCTCGATCCGCTGGATCCGCTGTTCGAGCTCTCGAATGTTGGTCGTGTAAAGGTCCAGGCGGTGCTGGTCGGCTGCGCCCAGGTCACGCCGAAGTCCGTTCATCTCGCCCATGACCCAGTCAAGGATCGAACGATCGGTCGCGAGGCGCTCAGCGCGCTGCTCCGGAGTGCCGCCTGCCCCGAAGAGCTGTTCGAAGACCGCACGCGGGTCGCGGATCATCGGCAACGGCTGTGTCGGAGATGCCCATGAGATGGTGTCGGTGTACACGCAGGAGTAGCCGTACGCGCACCCGCCAGCCTGATCGACATTTTCGATCGTCAGCTGCATGGAGCTGATCGGGGTCTCCCCGGCCATGCTCTGCGCATAGATCTGATCGAAGGACGGGCCCGCGTAGACGTCCGACCCCTGGGTCTGTCGCGGATGGGCCTGCGTCAGGAAGACGGCTGCAGTCCGGAAGTGGTCGCCACCGATCTCGCCAGGCGAGTAGGCGTCGGCCATTCGAGAGTCCGTATCCGAGATGATCGTCAGATACTTACGGTACGGATCGAGCGGGTTCATCGACGAGAGGGAGAGGTCGAAATTTTTCCCTTCCTCCCGAGGCGACCAGAGTCCGAGCGATGCGCCGAGGTCGTTACAGCCGGCTGCCCCATGCACATTCTCGATCGCGACCAGGCGCGTACTGTCAGCCGACCGTCCAGCCTCCGTCGCACTCAGTGGGCGGGATGCGGGGACCATGGCATCGAGAAGCGGCAGACCCATCGAGGCGCCCATGCCCTTGAGCATCGTTCGCCGCGAGATGTGCTTTCCGGTGATGAAGTCCATTTTCGTGTTGCCTCGTAGAGGTTGGTTGTCGTTCGGAATCAGTTGACGCCCGAGTCGGTGACCGGCATCTGAGCGGTCATCGGCTGCGGAGCACGGGTACTACGGAAGCCGGGCGTGTTCACCACGCCCAGAACGAAGGCGGAAAGCCGGTAGTCATTCTCTGCCGCTTCACGCGTGATCTGGCGAATCGCGGGTTGATCGAAATACTCGACCCGACGTCCCAACGCATACGCCATCATGTTCTCGGTGAAGATCCGGTAGAAAACCTCCGGACGGGACATGATCGCATCCCGGAGTTCGCCAACACTGCTCACCCGCGATCCGTCAAAGAGCTCGGACTCGGTATCGACGATCGTGCCGGCATCGCGGTTCCGCCATGCGCCCGTGACATCGAAGTTCTCGAACGCGAGACCGATCGGGTCGATCACGTTGTGGCAGGAAGAGCAGGCAGGGTTCGCGCGGTGGATTTCCATCCGTTCCCGCACGGAGAGGAACCGGCCATCCGCAGCCTCCTCACCCTCCTCGAGCGTCGGAACGTTGGGTGGGGGAGGGGGAGGGGGAGAACCGAGCAGGACCTCCATCACCCATTTGCCTCTGAGAACCGGCGATGTCCGGTTCGCATGGGAGGTCAGCGTCAAGACGCTACCGTGACCCAGGATACCCCGGCGGCGGTCGTCGGGATACTCGACCATCTGGAACGCGGTTCCGACCACACCCGGAATCCCATAGTGCCGGGCAAGCCGTTCGTTCACGAATGTGTAATCGGCGGTCAGCAGGTCCGAGACGGGGAGGTCGGCGGTGCGAATGTGGTCGAACAGAAGCTCCGTCTCGCGGTGCATCGCGTCCGCAAGAGTCTGATCAAAGTAGGGGTAGCTCAAAGCATCCGGGCGGATCTTCTCCAAATCCTGAAGTCGGAGCCACTGGGCACCGAAGCGAGACGCGAGCGCTTCAGCCCGCGGATCAGCAAGCATCCGGCGGACCTGGCGTTCGAGTTCCCGATCTTTCGAGAGGTCTCCTTCCTCCGCGAGACGGATCAGTTCTTCGTCAGGCGGGGCACCCCAAAGGAAGAACGAGAGTCGCGACGCGAGGTCGGCATCGGAGATGTCGTACACCTCACCCGGCTCGACTCCCTCCGGCGCTTCTTCCATCCGGAAGATGAAGTGCGGACTGGCCATGATCGCCTGAAGCGCGAGTCGCACCCCGCCTTCGAAGCCGCGGGATTCCGAGCCCTGATCGTAAAACTGCATCAGACCGTCGACATCGTTCTGGCTCACCTCGCGACGGTACGCCCGTTCTGCGAGTCGCCGGACGATGCTCTCTGCACAGGGTCGCTCCTCGGAGGGGGCGGTGGGTCGGCAGGAGAACACGAAGCTTCGGGTCGGCGTATCGGACACGCCCGTCACCTCGAAGGGTCCGAGAACGGTCATGCGCTGAAGGTGTTGCTGGGTGGTGACGCCGTAGCCGATCCCGATCTGACCGTCTGCCAGGGTGTGCTCGATCGGACGAATCAGATCGTCGACCTCTCCCTCGAACTGCTTGACGAATGCGGCAGTGACGCGATGAGGGCCGGCGGGTACCTGAATCGAGTCCGTTCGGATGTTGAGACCGGTCGGCTCGGACTCATGCATCCAACGGTCGATGTCGAGCAGCGCAACACGCTCGCCGTCGATCGAAATCTCGATCTGTTCGGTTCCCCACGTCCGACCGAACACTTCTCCCTCGACCGCGTTGTACGGCATGATGTGGAACACATATTTGCCATCTGCCGGGAAATTGTGGATCACGGAGAGCCCGCCCCGTGTTCCGAAGGGCGCTCCTTCGACCTGATCTTTCTGACCGGCGATGCGGGGCATGCGGTAGATCGTATTCGCGACCTCTGCCTCCGGGTCCCCCAGGGCCAGTCGTGCAATCTGTCCTGCGGCGCGGAGGTACCCCTCGACGACGGTGGTCGAGGGCATCTGCACATCCGCGATGTTGTCGAAGTTGTTGGACTTGGTATCCAGGGGGAGGTAGGACGACACGTCTACCTGAATTCCAAGGAGATGGTCGACGGCAGCCGCATATTCGGCCCGATTCAATCTCTGAAAGACGCGGGTCCCCGGCTCGGGGTCGTCCTCCCACGCGTCATCGAGCCGGGACTCGAGTTCATCCGCGAGGGCGTCCAGGACGGCCTCTTCGGGGCGGCGAGCTCCCGAGGGCGGCATCATGCCTGCGCGGAGTTTCTTGATCACCCGCTCCGCGATGTCGGCATGCTCCGTAGCGTCCTCGACGTCGAAGCCCTCGAGCACGAGACCACCACGCTGCCGCTGTTCGCTGTGGCAGCGCGTGCAGTACTGCGCGATCGTCTCGTTGGAGTCCACGAGCGTCGCAGCGTCGGACACTCGCCCATCGGCCACGAGCCAGGTGTCCGGCTCCGCGACCCCTGCTTCACCAGACAGCCCCAGGACAAGCAGTCCGGCAAAAAGCATCGCCGCATTCGAAGCGTTCATTCCCATCCCCAGTGATACATCAACGTGAAAACGACCCGCACTAGAGGAGACACAGATACCCCCGGATAGTGCTGAGATCCGACCCTCATTGTACCGCTTCCTTAATTTATGCGTCGGCTACAGCACCGGCCATAGCTCCGTATGCCCGGCGCTCCGCATCGCTCCCCGTCCATCGGCATGGCCGGTAGGCGTCAGTGCCAGGCGTGACCGTCATCCCATGTGCACCGGAGGTCGGTCGACTGCAGCCAGTCCAGGGCCGGCTGCCCGATGCCCGAGCCGCCGAGCCAATCCATCCCAGGGTCTCCGATGGGAGCTCCGGGTGGTGCACTGGGCGTCGCGGGTCGATCCGTGACCCCAGCGGGGCGATCGAGGAAACGTTCGATGTCCGACGCGATCAGAGCCGCATGTGCATCCGTATCCGCGGCTGCCGAGAGCGTCGCATGCAACTGACGGAGGGCCATCGTCGAGGACGCCCGTACGAGGGGCATCGGCGCCGTGGCTGCCAACGTCCGAATCCCGTCGACCACGACGCTCTGAACTGCTCGCTGGATCGCCTGTTGGTAGGCATTGCTTTCAGTCGAACCGAACGACGTCTGAATCAATCGTTCCAGGACGTCGTCGAGACCCGGCAGGGCCGAATCCAGCATCTTCTGCTCGATCATTCGGGCGGTCCGCGCGGGTTCGAGGAGAGCGTTGACCGTGTGGCTCGCTGCCACCACGGCGGGGGTCAGGGCATCGAACGCGGAGCCAGTCCACCGGGGGAAGAGCTCCCGAGATATTCCGTATCCCGGGGGACGCGGTGGGATCATGTCGATGACCCCGATGGGTAGGGCAAGTTCAGACGGAGAGAGCGTACGCATCAACGCGTCGAGAGCTCGATTCTGGGCATCTGCTGAAGGTCTCGAGAGCGGTGTCAGGCCATCGCCACGCATCGCGTAGGTGTACTCGACCCCGCCGACCACGGTAGCCGTGGATTCGGTCTGGTACCGGTGATGCATGTAGAGGGGTACGAGCACTTCCTCGATGCTTGCCATCGGCCGCCCGTTCCGGATGGCGCGTTCTCCAAACCGCGACATGGCAGCGGCGCGAACGTCCATCATTCGATTCAGCTCATCGGCCATGTCCGTGCCGTTCGCCCACTGGTCGGCCTGCGGTGTCGTCGAGACATCCTGATTGGACATGTAGCGCACGTCCTGTTCCCATGCGTCTTCGAGGATCCGATCGAGTTCACTCTCCACGTCGGTTCCCGGAGGGAAGTCCTGATAGCCGTACGCAATGGCGGCGATATCCCACTCGCCGATGTCCGTGTCATACACGTCGGAGTAGTCGAGCGACCCGTCGCGGTTGAGCTCGACGAGCGGGTGGGGGTAGTCCATGACGGAGATGCGGCCGGCCTCGCTGTTGTAGTAGTTGTGCCCCAGGCCGATCGTGTGGCCGACTTCGTGGGCCGCGAGCTGGCGAATGCGGGACACGGCCCACTCCTCCAGGTGAGGGGGGGATTCGTTCCCCGTCTCGTAGGGGCTGAGCAGGCCCTCGGCGATCATGTAATCCTGGCGGATCCGGAGCGATCCGAGCGTCACGACTCCCTTCACGATTTCACCGGTTCGGGGGTCGGAGACCGACCCTCCCGTGCTCCAGCCGCGTGTGGACCGATGCACCCAGTTGATCACGTTGTACCGGGCATCCAGCGGGCTGATCGAGTCCGGCCGCATGACGACCTGGAAGGCATCACGATACCCGGCAGCTTCGAACGCCTGGTTCCACCAGCGGGCACCGTCGAGAAGCGCCGAGCGCACCGGTTCCGGCGTTCCGGGGTCGAGGTAATACACAATCGGCTCGACGGGGTCACTCATCGGCGCTGTTGGGTCGACCTTTGCCAGCCGGTGCCGACGGATGGCCCGCTGCGTCATGTCGTCACCCAGACGCGTGGCATAGTCCTGATAGCTGTTCGCGCCATATCCGGCGCGCGGATCGTAGGCGCGTGGCTGATACCCCTCATCCGGAAGCTCCACGAACGAGTGATGCAGACGGATCGTGGCGGCCTCTCCGGAGGCAGCCACACGGTTCACACCCTCGAAGGTCCCACCTCCGCCGAACCCTCCGCCACCGGCCCCCGCTTGTTGTACGAACGTGAGCTCGACTTCCATCTCCGTGTTGGTCGGGAAGGCCCGGGTAAATTCCATGAAGATGGAGCTTCGGGAGTTGTCCAGGCGGTATTGTCCGGGTCTCATCCGTCCGCCGGCGTTGATCGGGTCGCGAAGGAGGAAGCCGGTCATGTCGACCAGGACGCGCCCGTCGGTCTCTGCAGCCGCCGTAAAGCCCCACAACACGGAGCGGGCAAAGGCGTCACGAACCGCGCGCACCTCGTCGGGATTGTCGCTGTTTGCGCGAAAGCGATAGTTGGGCTGCACCATCATGATCTTTCGACCGACTCGTTCGAATTTCACGATCCGCGACCCGCGCAGCGCTCCGCGATCCAGGCCGAGGTCGTTCGAGCCGAGTCCAGCACCGTATCCGACGAAGTGAATCATCTCACGGTCGAGCGCTGGGATTTCCATCCAGAGCTGCCCCTGATCAGCATCCCAATACAGTGGAAGCAAGCCATCCATATGCACCAGACCCGCTGTCTTGTCCTCGATCGTCGGGAGAGCCGAGGCACCCATCCCATCACGCTGGGCCTCGGACGAAGTCGCGAGTGCGAGCGTGGCGAATACCAAGGCACACAGGCTCGAAACGTTTCGTATCCCCCGTCCGTTCATGATCCCTCCTGAGTCGATTGGCTGCCACGGTGGCGTGGCTTCTGCGGTGAGAGATGCTCAACTTGGCTCCCGTCAGCCCGATTGGCGACAGCATGAGCATCGTCGCTGCGATTCGGTGGACTCCGCCGTGCTCCCCTGCTTCGGCGCCCACGTCTGATCCGGGGGCTTTCGGCTTCAGGTTTGAACCCCGCTGACCAGCCGTGATCGGTGGCCAGCGAGGCGTCGAGGACGTGGCAGTTCGGTGAATATGCATGCCGTCAGCTGCGCTGGCCGTGTAGGAAATGAGACTACGGACAAATCGGCATGAGTCGTGTGGACGCTTCAAGAACTCATACGATCTTGTGAAAGCTTTTGATGACCTGAAGACGACGAACGCGCATCGAAGTTCACTCCGGGAGGAGCACTTGATCGGGATCGTGAACAAGGCACTCGAGGTTTTCGTGGAGGAAAACCTCGGTCGCGACGTTCTCCAGCGGGCGAAATCCAAGGCCGAACTGGGCGACGTCTCTTTCGGTGTCACGCAAGCCTACCCGGACGGAGACACGTACGCTCTCCTCGGCGCTGTGTGCGAAGTCAGTGGCCTGGAGGCCGGTGCGGCCCTGGAGGCGTTCGGAAGATTCTGGATACAATTCGCGGGTGATCGGGGATACGGTCCCCTGATCGACAGTGCGGGTAGCGATTTCCTTTCGGCACTCCGTGGTCTTGAGTCACTCCACACCCGGGTTTCGCTCATGTTTCCCGGCTCGGTGCTGCCTGGCTTCTTCGTTCAGGACGGGGACGAGTCCTCGGCGAATCTGCTCTACAAGAGCGCACGTCCGCACCTGGGGCCGTTCGTTCTCGGTACGCTGCACGGCCTCGCCGCGAGGCACGGCCTCGAAGCCGAAATCCTGCGTGAAGTACTGGTCGACGAGGAGGGACGCCACGAGGAACGTTTCGAGCTCACGTGGTCAGTAGCCTCTTAATCGCCCCCATCGTACTCCTGCAATCGCGATCCATTCTCCGACACCCGGCTCATGATGTCACCGCATGATTTCGAGTCCCTGATCGACGCACTGTTTCCATTTCATTTTGAAGTGGATCACGACCTCAGGGTCACGCGTCTGGGGCCTCGTCTGAGCGAGCGTTTCGAATCCATGCAGACGGGCGTACCCGCTGCCGACTTGCTGACATTCCAGCGTCCCCTGATCGACTGGGACCTCGAGCGTCTGCGTGCGGAACAGGGTTCTCTGGTCGTCCTGACTCCGCTGGCCGAAGGAGTGAGCTTCTCGGGTCAGTTCCTGGAGCTCGAGAGCAGATCGAGCATGATCTTCTTCGGAGCGCCGTGGGTTTCGTCGCTGGCGGACTTGAGCGCCGCCAACTTGCAGTTGAACGACTTTCCGCCCAACGACCCTCGGGGCGATCTCGTGATGCATGCGCAGTCGGCGGAAATGATGATGCAGGATCTGGCGGAAACGAACCGCCGGATGCTCGAGTCGGAAGAGCAGAATCGTTCCATGCAGAAGCAGCTCGATCGCCTCACCCACGTCGAGGTCGCTTCGCAGGTCTCAGGAGGATTGGCGCACAAGTTCAACAACCTGCTCGCCATTGTGAATGGTCAGTTGGAGATGGCGATCAAGCTGCTTGGCAGAGGGGAGTCCGAGGCCGCCATGAGCAGCCTCACCCGCAGCCTGGAAACGAGTCAGGAGGCGGCTGAATTGATCGGCGAGCTCCAGAATCTCACGAAAGACCGGCGGGTCAAGCCAGACAATGTAGACATCGTCGAGGTGGTCAAGCGCGTTCGAAATCTCATGTCTCCCGTCCTCGGGTCGGGGATCGACTGGCGGATCGATGCGCCGGGCGGTGAAGCCTTGCTGGCCGTGTGTGATCCGCGCGCCCTCCACGATGTGCTTGTATCTCTCGCCATCAACGCGGCCGAGGCGATGGGAGGCTCCGGACAGATCACGACCACTGTCGATCGACGCGAAGTCACGACGCCTGTCGGGTCGGCGTCCCCGGGATCGGTCGTGAGCCTCAGATTCGAAGACAACGGTCCGGGCTTCTCGGCGGAAGCCGCGCAGCGGGCGTTCGAACCGTTCTTTTCCACCAAAGGGGAGGCCCACTCTGGCCTGGGTCTCGCGACGGCGGAACGACTGGTGACGCTCAACGGCGGGCAGATCAGCATTGTGTCGGACTCGTCATCTGGCGGCAGGGTCGATCTCGTTCTGCCTGCTGGCGAGGCTACGGTCACCGCAGAAAGCTTGCGTGTTCTGCTGGTGGACGACGACGAGAAGGTGCTGGAGCTGTTTGGCGAATTGCTGCGCCTGGAAGGGTTTGATGTGGTGTCATTCAGCAACCCACAGGAGGCTCTCGCAGCGACGCGCGAGCGGTGGGAGTACGATCTGATCGTCTCCGATGTGCGGATGCCCCAGATCTCGGGACCGCAGATGGTTCGCGAGATCGAGGAGGCTCATGGCTCTGTCCCGACCGTGTTCGCTACCGGCTACGCGGAGGGAGCGTTCGCGGAAGATGACTCGCCCCTCGACCCGACCCACAAGCTGCTCAAGAAGCCGTTCCCGCTGCACACGCTCGTGGCAGCGATCCACGAGGTCATGGACGCGGCAGGCGCCCAGAGCTAGGAGACCGATCGGGCGGCGGTTGACGCATCAAGCGCGAATCAGTCGTTCGCCACGGTGAAGCGAACGGTGTCGACAACCCAGGGCTGAAGCGGGACGTGAACCCCGTCCGCGACCACTGCGATCAGCTGGTACTCTCCCGGTTCCACATCTGAGAAGGTGTATGCGGACGAGGCGTCACCCATGTGGATGATGCTTCCCGGCACCGTCGGCACGGGCTGGTCGGCCGGGGTCAGATCCGCATTCAGGTACAGATGGTGATGGCCGGTCCCCGGGGTCATGTCGCCTGCAGGCAGAATGTCGACAGTGGACGAGAGGGTCACGGTGATGTCCGTCCCGTTGATCAGGACTCCGTTCATCGGCGTCACGATCGTGACCGTCGAGCTCGGCGGCGATGCCTCCGATTCCGGCATGGCTTCGGACTGCTCGTCTCCACCTCCGCAAGCAGCAAGGAGCACGGGCACAAGCAGGGCACGGATTGCTTTCATCATCGTCGAACTGTCAGGTTGAAGGTTGGCGGCCACTCTTGGCGGCCGCGCGAAGAGTGAAAGAAAGAGTTTCACCGCGAGCCTCGCAACTGCGCCTCTGCGCCCCGTTCTGTCGTGCGTTCCTCCGGCGGATTCTCCGGCGGGGCTTCAGGGGGCCTCGGGCGGTTCATGCGAAGGGTGACCCCACCGAAAAAGGTTGACCCTGATCGCTGCACCTCATGTTCGCCGTCGTAGAGATAATCTGTGATCGCCTGGTCCCATGAGAGGCCGGCTTTGCCCATCAACTCCATCCACGGTCCGTAGGCCGTCTCGTCCGGCGCCTCGGTCGTGCCGCTCCAGATCGTCACACGAGGGTTGTAGCCGCCCCCGCTGCCGGTCGAACCCTTGAGGGGCATCTCGATCAGCACGCTGTCCGTCATCGGAAGATTGAATACATCAGGATCGTACCGCGCGCCGTAGCGCTCGTAGCGTGCATACGCTCGCTGATTCAGATCGAAGACGTCGCGGTTCGAATTGATCCCTCGTGTGATGTATTCACGGATCGTGAATGCGGCATCCTTGTGGCGGGGGAAGTCCGGGCTGTCCACGTAGCCGAATCCGGGCATGAACCATCCCTTGTTGAACCCCCAGTTCCGCTCGGTGACGCGGCCTCTGCGGACCAGCCCCGTGTACTCGGAGAAGAGCTGAACCACCTGATGGGACGGGTAACCGTGGGGATTGAGAAAGATGTCTGGAAGCCACATGTCCCAGAGCCGGCCCCGCACCGTGGATTCGGGATAGATCGGATGATCCGCTCCACTACCCGAGGTCGCGTCCTGGCCGAGGGGTCCGAGGTACCCGGCGTGCAGGATGTAATCCGGTGTGAGCCGATACAGATCGTAGGCCGTCTGTGCGCCGTCGGGATTCGTGAACGGGTGGATGATCACGTTGACGTGGTTCAGCTTTTCACGCTGCTCGGGGTCGGTGAGCAGGAGTTCGGCGTGCCGCAGGACGTGACTCGTCGATGAGACCTCGTTCGCGTGCTGACGCGCGGAGTAGATGACCGTGGGCTTGAACGTCGTCGCCTTCACGTGAGACCAGTGACTCGCATCGACGGCCGGCATCAGATCCATCGCCCAGATGTCCTTGCCCAGGTAGCTCCGGCCGACGCGATACATCGTGGCTTCGGGGAACGCGTCGGTCATCTTGGCGAGCATCTCGTGACCTTCTGCCGGCGGGATCGGGGTGTCCCACTGGACGATCCGGCTTCCGTCGTATCTCCACACGTCCGGCAGGAGCGCGCGCCAATCGGGCAGCGAGGCGGGGATGCCATTCGGAGCGAGCACCACGGTCCGGCGTGACTCAGGGTCCTGTTCGTGCGTCCACTCTGCCCAGAGCTCGAGCGAGCCGAGGCCGTGCCACGCGAGTTCGGAGGTGTACATGCCGGCGCCTCGTAGCGCCTCGATCTCTTGCATGAGACCCTCGACCATCTCGGCCGACACCATCCGTTCGTCGACAGACTGCTCCCGAGCCACCGCGATCAGGCTGTCCCTCATGTCGAACTCGGTGTCCACGCGCACCCGAAGAGCCATGTGAGAGATGCCCTGCTCCCCCGCGCTCACACGAGCGAGGCGTGCGGAGGGTCGTGCGATACTGGTCTTCGGAATATCGAGTCGTGACTGCTTCGTCTCACCGCTGGCGGTCTCGTAGGAGACGACGACGGCGGGCCGGGACGTGGCGAAGCCCGTCACCCGGATGTCGGCGCTGGCCGGGGTACCGTCTGCCTTCGGACGCATCACCGGGACAATGCGTCCCGGGAACTGGATCCCCTGACCTCGAGAGTTACGGCCCAGCACATCGAAGAATTCGATGGTGCCGAAGTAGATCTCCTCGTGTAGAGCATCCATCGGGGCGTGGATCTCGTTGTCCACGCCGAGCCGGAAGTCTGGCTCGCTCATTTCGAGCTCGACGATCAACTCACCGAAGAAGGGAGCGTCCGCGCTGCCTCCGCGCGGGAGCCCGTCGTGCAGGTCCATCACGTGGTCGTACATCGTCGGAAGAACGGTCGCCTGGAAGTGGTCCCAGAACGTCTCGGGGTCTGTAGCGATCCGCTCGTTCACGAGCGAGCGTCCGCCGGCCTCGGCAGAGAGCCAGCCTGTGGTGACACGCACGTGCTCGTAATCCTCGAAACGATCGAAGTACGGTCGCATCACGTAGCGAGGATCGAAGGTCTCACTGAGAATCTCCGTGCCGGAGGGATCGGTGACCCGCACGGTGTACGTGGGTCCGTCCGTGACCTCCTCGAACCGGATCTGCTCGAGCTCCAGGTCGAGGTCGCGTGCGAGGACTTCATCGATCGGGAAGATCTCGTGCAGCCAGCGGACAGGCGTGTGGATCGCCTGCTGAGGCCAGTCTTCGGGGGGCTCGTTACGCAGGAAGGAGATTTCAATCGCTCCGATGGGCTGATTCTCGATCCGCGGGCGGATGACGTCGTAGAGCCAGGAGTAGCCCTGTTTGAAGGCCGACAGCACGACAACCTCGGTTCCGTCCGGATCGGCACCGGCGGCGAGCAGGGCCGAGCGTGCCTCGGCGGCGAGGCTCTCCCGTACCTCCGGAGGCTCGCTCAGGCGTGCCTCGACCCGGACCGCCCGGCCCTCGGCTCCGGGGTAGACCCGTTCCGACATGAGTGCGCGGAACCGATCCACCTCCGACGCGAGGGTAAGCGACGCCTCGTAGATCGTGGTGCTTGCCTCGAGAACGTCCCGATTGTCGATGGTTACGTCGATCTCCGTCGTTCCGAGGAGGTCGACCGCCCGGGCCTCGACCCACGACGCCAATCCGTCGTCGGCGTCCTCGACCGACATCAGCACGGATGCGGAGGTGATCTGCTCGCCGCTCAGAGACTGTGCGATCCGGCCGAGCTTGTACATGCCGGTCCCGGCCTGGCCGAGCGGCGTGTGGCCGGCGAGGGCATCCCAGAGGTCCTGCTCGACGTCATCCACGGTCGGGCGGTCCTTCCCTCGGTCCGAGAGGTTCGGGAGTCCGATCGCGAGCCCTTCCAGCGCGCGCTCGGCTCCGGCTTCATCGGCTCCGGTCACGACGAGTGCCGGTTTCGAGCCGAAGGCGTCGGGCACCAGCTGGATGAGACCCTCACCGGGAGCGAGTTCGTCGAGGTCGATTCTTCCGCTGTCCGCGAGTTGGTCGATCAGGTCGTTTCCGATGCCCGCCAGGACCATCGTCGGCTGAGCACCCGGTCGTTCGATCGATGTGGCGGGGTGCACGAGTGGCACCACAAGCCCGGTCGATTCCAGTCCGAGCCGCGCACCGAGGTCGGGCAGCCCGGATACGCCGCCCGAGCCCGGTACGAGAATCGCGTCGATCCGATTCGGGATCGGGCTTCCTCCGAGAAGGCCGTCCGCGGTGTACACGTTCGAGAGATCCAGATCATCCTTGCCGCCGGCACCTGGCCGTCCCGGGATCGGGCCGGGTCGATCCGCCTCCGCTCGACCGGGGAGGCGGAGGATCGTCCCACCACCGATGCGAACTTCGACACTCGCGAGCCCCGGGTAGGCGAGTGGGTTCCTCTCCGTCGACGCATCGTCGTCGGCCTCGTCTTCGGTCCCTGCATCCCCAGAGTCGTCGGGGGGTGTCCCGTCCACGGACGTCAGAAAGTCCAGCGCTTCGGCGGCGGCCGCGGGATCATCCGCGGCGACGTCGACGATGAGTCGTGTGATTCCCTCTCGTTGGCTACGTGCGCGCGCCTGCCATACCCGGACGGAGGCGCCCACGACATTCGAGGCCTCCAGGGCGTCCGTGAGGTCGTCGTTCACACGGGACAGGGATGCGGTCGACAGGGTTCGTGTGTGAGGCAGGATGCCGGCGAACAGCCGCGCCGCGGCCAGAAGGCCCTCGTCATCACCGCCGACGACGAGGATCCAGCTGCGGTCACCCTCCTCCACGACCGCGACGGCTCCCTCACCGGAGTCGAGCGACGCGGGATCTAGCCCCGGGGCTCGGACATCCGTCGCCTCGAGCCCGCTCCTGCCGATGACGATCGGGATCGCACCGCCATCACCTCGGAGGATCGGGAGGTCCATCGCCATCGTCTCGAAGCCGAGTCGGGCCGAGATCTCCGCAGCCGCAGCGAACTCCGCCGTCGACGGAGCGTCTCCAAGCAGAAGAGATGCCTGAACCGCGTCGGGCACGTCATCTCCGTTGGTATCCGAGACGAGGCGTCCGAGGTCGAAGATCGTCGCGAGGTCGTTGTCGGGATCCGCGACCTGTGCGTCGAGGCCGGCCGGCGTGGCGAGGAGCACGAGCAGGGCGGCGACACGCAGGACGCCAGCTTCGCGCGGATACCGGCCACGCGCAGGGAGTTGAAGCCGCGAGGCCTTGAGACCCGGTGAACCCGGCATGAGACATATCCTTCCCGAAAGCGGTGAGACCGTGGGCGGTGAAGCTACGCGGGCTCCGACCGGCCTACAACGCGCTGCCGAGCGTGCCGGGACTCAGCGTTCGAAGTCGAGTGCGACGTCGAGTGACGGAGAAGAATGGGTGAGCGCCCCGACCGAAATAAGATCCACACCGGCCTCGGCCACGGCGCGGATCGTCTCGAGCGTGATTCCTCCCGAGGCCTCGAGGAGAACCCTCCGGTCCGCCAGCTCCACGGCTCGACGCATGACGTCGGGCGTCATGTTGTCGAGCATCACGACATCCGCGCCTGCTTCGATCACGGGCTCGAGATCTTCGAGTCGCTCGATCTCGACCTCGACCGTCATGTCGGTGCCGACATGGGCTCGTGCTCGCCGCACCGCTTCCGCGGGTGACCCGACGGCCTCGATGTGGTTGTCCTTGATCAGCACCTGATCGTACAGGCCCATGCGATGGTTGCCGCCGCCGCCTGCGACGACGGCCATCTTCTGCAGCTCGCGCATGAGGGGAATCGTCTTGCGCGTGTCGATGATCCGGGCTCGGGTCCCTTCGACCCGATCGACGAGCGTGCGGGTGGCCGATGCGACTCCGCTCAACTGCCCGAGAAGGTTCAGGGCGAGACGCTCGGCGGAGAGGATGCTCCGGGCGTCGCCACGAATCGTCGCCAGCCTGGTACCGGACGACACCACATCACCATCCTGAGCGAGCGCACCGATCTCGACGTCCTCGTCAAGCAGTTCGAAGCAGCGCAGCGCCACGGCAAGCCCGGCAATACAACCGGGCTCGCGAGCCACCAGATGTGCCGTAGCCTCGGCATCATCAGGAACGGTGGAGTCGGAGGTGACATCCCCGTGTTCACCGAGGTCTTCGGTCAGTGCCGCCGAGAGAAAGCCGTCGAGGTCGATGATCGTATGCGGTTGGGGTCAGCCTCGACCGCGTCGTGGCCGAATCAGACCTGGACGGCGAGCATGCGTTCAACCGACGACCGCGCCCGTTCGGCGATCGCGGGATCGATCGTGACCTCGTGCTTCATGTCGCGCAGCGCGTCTCGGATATTCTCCAGCGTGATGCGCTTCATGTGTGGGCAGAGGTTGCAGGGCCGCACGAATTCGGTCGAAGGCGACTCGGCCGCGACGTTGTCGCTCATCGAGCACTCCGTCACCATCACCACCTGCCGGGGTCGTTCGGACTTGACCCACTTGATCATCCCGGCGGTCGATCCCACGAAGTCGGCCTCGTCGAGTACGTCAGGTGGACACTCGGGATGCGCGATGATCTGGATGCCCGGGTTCAGGGCGCGGTAACCGCGCAGCTCCTCCGCGGTGAATCGCTCGTGCACCTCACACGCACCTTCCCACAGGATGATCTCGACGTCCGTCTGGGTGGCGACCCACCGACCCAGGTACTGGTCCGGAAGGAAGATGGCCCGGTCGACACCCAGCGATTCGACCACCTGAACCGCGTTGCCGGAGGTGCAGCAGATGTCGGATTCGGCTTTGACCTCGGCGGATGTGTTCACATACGTGACCACGGGAACTCCCGGGTACCGCTCCTTGAGAAGCCGCACGTCCGCGCCGGTGATGGCATCCGCCAGGGAGCACCCCGCCTTCATGTCGGGAATGAGAACCGTCTTCTCTTCATTCACGATCTTCGCGGTCTCGGCCATGAAATGGACGCCCGCCATCACGATGACTTCGGCCTCGGTCTCTGCGGCCATTCGGGCGAGTGCGAGGGAATCACCCTTCAGGTCGGAGACACCGTGGAAGATGTCCGGCGTCATGTAGTTATGCGCGAGGATCGCCGCCCTTCGGCGGACCTTCAACTCCTCGATCTCTTCGATGATCGGGGCGATCGCCGCGATCTCGACGTCGGGGAGGATGCCGCGCAGGCGCTCCGCAGGGCTGATCTGGATCGATGTCGGATTCAAAGCAGTCACGTAACGGTTACGAAGCCGGTGACAACTCTATCAATCCACCGGCACGAGGCAATACACCGCACAGGATTCGAAGATCGGTCGAGAGTGGGGACAGCACCATCTGTTCCTTACGGAGGGCTCGTGCAGGTCAGCTGACAAGCCGGTCATCGTGCGAACCCCACTTCTCCCACCACTTACGCAGATACAGCTGTGTTCTCATGAAGTTCGACGGACGCGACCCCGTTCCGTGCCACTCTCCCTGGAAGCGGACCATCACCGTCGGCACGCCGACGTACTGAAGCGCCTGATAGTACTCCTCGGTCTGCCCCATCGGGGTCCGGAGATCGAGTTCGCCCGTCATGAGCATGGTCGGGGTCGTCACGTTCCCGACGTAGAAGATCGACGACCGGTCGATCCACTCGGTCGGGTCCTCCCAGAAGGGGACCTCGAAGGTTCGGGTGTAGCTGATCGCGTCGGAGGTGCCCATCGCCGACATCCAGTTCACGATCGGGCAGTTGGCGGAGGCCGCGGTGAAGCGGTCGGTATTGCCGACGATGTAGGTCGTGAGGATGCCGCCACCGGAACACCCGTACACGAAGAGGTTGTCCTCGTCGATGTACCCCGTCTCCAGCATGTAGTCGACGCCACGCATCAGGTCCTGCATGTCGATACCGGGGTAGTCGTGCTGGATCGCATTGGCGAACGGGGTGCCGTAACCCGTCGAGCCGCGCGGGTTCGTGTACAGCACCACGTAGTCGTTCGCGGCGTGTTCCTGGAAGGCGAAGTTGAACCCCCCGTTGTACATGCTGTGCGGCCCGCCGTGGATGGCGAGCATCAGAGGGTACTCGCGTTCGGGGTCGAAATCCGGCGGCTTCACGATCCATCCCTGGATGTCGAACGGGTCGGAGCGATACCAGACCTCCTCGACCTCGCCGAGCGTCACATTGTGCAGGATGTCGGCGTTGACGCTCGTGAGCCGCATGGGATCCTCGGGCTCGTCGAGGCGCCATCGGTACAGATCTCCGGGCTCGTAGGCGCTGGAAATCGTCCCGACCGCCATCCCGGCTTCCGAGAACGACGAGAGCGTCATCAGTCGCTTCCCCTCGGTGAGCTGCTGCACACCCCCATCGACGGACGAGAAATGGAGGCTCCGGTACCCCTCGCGTGATACGCTGAAGTACAACCCGCCTCCGTCGGGCGCCCACATCAGCCCACCGGTCGGTCGGTCGAAGTCCCCGGAAATGCTGCGCTGACCGGAGCCGTCCTGGTTCATGACGTGGATGCGCGAGTTCCGGTACGTGTCACCGTGCTCGTCCCCCGAGATGTAGGCGATGAGTGAGCCGTCCGGCGACGGTACGGGTGAACCATCGGCACCGCGCTTGTCCGTCAGGCGCCGCACGGCGCCGCTTGCGACCTGAACTGCGTAGACGTCCGATTCCTGCCAGTTCTCCGGGGCATCCCAATCGTCGGTACGATACGAGGTGAAATAGATCTCTGTCCCGTCGGGGCTCCACGCGACCCCGTTGTGGTTCCAGTCACCCGAGGTCAGCTGACGAGGCGTTCCGCCTTCCGCGGGCACGACGAAGAGGTGGGTCCAGCCTGTGTCGACGTATCCGGATCGATCGCGCTTGTATCCGGCGCGCTCCACGATCTTGGGTCCGGCGGTCCACTGTGCGCCGTCGGGTCGATCCGGCAGGCTCACCCCGGCGAAGTCTGCCCGGTCGTCGACCCGGCTCGTGAAGGCGATCCAGTCGCCGTCGGGAGACCAGCGCACGTTGGCCGGGCCGTTCTCGAGACGCGTGATCTGCGACGTCGCGCCCTCCGCGTCCATCCAGCGGACATGGATCTGAGCACCTGCGGGATCACCCGGGGCGGTGAAAAGAATCCGCGTTCCATCGGGAGACCATTGCACGCCACTCCCGTCGAGGAGATGTCTGTTTCGGGAGCCGTCGGCGTCCATGAGCCAGAGGGATGATTCTCTCCGGTCGTTCACCATGTCGAACCAGCTGCGGGTGTAGGCGATTCGGGACCCATCCGGCGCGATCTGCGGGTCGGACACGGTTTCCAGGTCCATGTAGTGTTCCAGGGACAGGCGAACGGTCTCCTGACCCGCGAGCTCCGCCGGGTGAGTCGGGACGGAGATCGTGAGGAATGCGGCGATCACCGCGATCCTGTTGAGCGAGTGTGACGTCATCGCGTTACCCTGCGGTTATGGGAGAAGACGACCCGAGCTTCCACGCGCTCGACAGAAGCAGGCGAGCATCGAAGCGTCGTCAGCTCCCTGTTCTCTGGAATCGCATGTCGTATACGCGTCCGATGCTGAGGGACAGCTCAGATACGCGGCCGGCTCCATCACGAAGGAACCGGACGATTCGTCCTCCGGACTGAAAGCCGTCGTCGTATACCGGGCGCACCTCGAAGGTATTGTTCGGGCGCTGCCAGATCTCGAGGCCGCTCTCCGTCGCCGTGACGCGATATGTCGTCTCCGCGTCTTCGCTGTGGTACTCACCCTCGAAGGCGTTCAGCTCGGCTGCGCTCGGGGTCCAGGTGGTGACGCGTTCATACCGCCGATCCGAGTACTGCCAGTCTTCGACGCGGAAGCCGACGACGGTGCTGCCGTAGCGGTCGAAGACGTACCGTCGATCTCCGTTGCCCACCTGGAAATCCGACCCGGAGAGTGGCAGGAGTGGCGTCGATCGTGCGTAAAGCACACCGTCTCGGAGCGTGATCTCCAGGGGGCCTCCGGTGAGCGGTTCGCGATAGAGGCCTACGAAGGGCTCGAGGTCGAAGCCCGCGGATTCGGCCTGGTAGTCCGGCGCTGGCTCCTGCTGCACCGCGTCGCCGAGGAAGGCCCGTGCGACGCGCCCGCCGCTTCCTCCCGTGGAGACGTTCGACGCATTGCACAGCATGGCGACCGAGAGACCCTGCTCGGGAAAGCGACCGAGGTACGCCCGGTAGCCTGCTGTCGATCCGGTATGGGTGACCGACTGGACGTTCTCGAGGGGCGAGAGCATGAGGCCACCCGCGTACTCGATTTCGGAGCCATCGGTCAGAACGCCCGGCCTGTGCATGAGGGCGAGAAACTCCGGGCCCCACGGCCCTCCCGTCGTGAGGATCTGATTCCAGGTGCCGAGGTCCCGGACCGTGGTCAGGATTCCCCCGTTCCCGTGAACGAACTCGACGGGGCGGTTGATCTCCCAGCCTTCGCCCACGCGGTTGTACGCGGAGGAGCGCCCTCGGATGATCCGGCGATGGCTGTCGCGCCATTGTGTCCGCGTCATGCCCGCCGGTTCGAACAGTCGCGTCCTCGAAAATTCGGCGAAGGGCACTCCACTCGCGCGATCCACGACGACGGCGAGAAGATTGTAACCGGAGTTGCTGTACGAGTACTCGAGCCCCGGTTCGAAGTTGAGGCGAGTCTGGCGACTCAGGATATCCACGACGTCATCGTGGTCGTGCGCTCGGTCTTCGCGCCCCCACCCGGAAATGGACGCCACACTACCCCAGTCGCGCAGGCCACTGGTGTGGGTCATGAGGTGGTGGAGGGTGATGGTGTGACCGTAGTCCGGAAGCTCGGGAACCCACCGCCGGACGTCGTCGTCGAGGGAAAGGGTACCGTCGAGCGCGAGCAGGATCACCGCTGCTGCGGTGAACTGCTTGGATACGGACCCGCCCTCGAAGAGGGTCTCCGGCGTGTTCGGGATGTCCCATTCGAGGTCGGCCATCCCGTATGCTCTCTCGAGGACGGTCTCTCCGTTTTGCGTGACTCCGACGGCACAGCCTGGAGACGAGTCCGTGCTCCACTCGGAGAAAACTTCGTCGATTCGAGCGGCGAGGGACGGATCCACCTGGCCGTCGGCCTCGAAGGGCAGGGCAGTGCAGGCCACGATCAGGAGGGCGGAGAGTGTGAGGCGGTCAGTGCGTGCGTGCGTCATCGAAAGCTCGGGGCTGAACACGAATCCTCAGGGCAGTTTGCGCGGATCGACGTCAAACGAAAAGCCCGCTCCGCCCGGCGTGGCCGGGGGGAGCCCGAAGGCCCAGCCCGGCCGGAGTGAACCGCAGCAGTCGATTCCGCGGCCCAGCGAGCCTGCGCGAGAAGTCGGCTACTCCGTTACGGGCGTATCCCCGCCGTCTCGCAGATGGAGGTCCAGCCATGCCGCCCACCGCCCCCACAGGTCGAGTAGTGTCCGCCGGCTAGCCGGCCCGTGGTCCTCATACGGGTAGAGGTACATGGATGCTTCCTTTCCAAGCCCGTTGAGCGCGTGGAACATCCTCGGGGCATGATCGAGCGCAGTCCCCACGTTCTGATCCATCATTCCGTGGTAGATCAGAAGCGCGCCCGTCATGTTGTTGGCATGAAAGAACGGGGACATCGACGTGTACACGTCTTTTGCGTCCCAGAAAATGCGCCGTTCGCTCTGAAACATCAGTGGGGTCAGCGTGCGGTTGAAGTTGCCGTCGCCGGCGATGCCCGCCTTGAAAAAGGGCGTGTGGACCATGGCATTCGCGGTCGAAAAGGACCCGTACGAGTGCCCCCCGATCCCCAACCTCTGTCGGTCGATGAGTTCACGTCGGTCCAACTCGTCGATGACGGCCGCCAGGTTGTTTCTCAGGTCGTGCTCGTAATTGTTGTTCATCTGGCCAGCTTTTCCGACGATCGGTGCGTCCGGCTCGACCACGGCGTAACCGAGCTGCACCAGGTACTGCATGGAGCGCGTCCCGAAGTTCGGGAAGGCATCCTTGTTGTACGTTCGGCCGCGCTCGTCGTAGCTCTCCTGATCCGTGTACTCCCGAGGGTAGAACCAGAACATGGCCGGAAGTCGCGTGCCATCCTGATAGCCCGGTGGCAGCGTGACGTTGACGAGAAAGCGGAATCCGTCCGGGCGTTCGACGGTGAACCGCCGCCGAGGGGCATTCGTCATCTGGGGCGAGTAGTCGACGTTGTTCGTGAGCTGTGTCGTCCGGTCGTTCTCGGCCCGATAGGACTGTGCGATTTCAGTGGGCGACTCGCGTGACACGACGAACGATGCGGCGTCGGCGTCAAGGACGGTTACGACCCGATTGTATTCGCCGTCATTGTCGGCCTCGTAGATCCGAGTCTTCTCCCCCGATCGAATGTCGACCCGGTCGATGAAGTTCTTCGGACTCTCGAGCATCGGGTCTTCGTTGTACTCGTTTCCGTAGAGGAAGACCGCAGAGCCATCCGAAGACGTCTCGACGATTTGCGCTTCACTGCCGCCCCCGCCGAAGCGATTGCCGGAAGGGACCTGCCCACCTCGGTTGATCAGTGACCCGGGGTTCTCGTAGAAGTCGTCAGAAGCGTACTCAGCGATCGTATAGGACGTCCCCGGGTCGGCGAGGTCGACGGCGTACTCCTTGACGGTACCGCTTCCTCCACCCCGGCCATTCCCATTTCGCGGCCGCTCGGTGACGAAGAGCATCGAGTGATCAGCGCTGAAGCGGTGGGCGGACATTCTCGACGACGCCTCGAACACCACCGACACGGATGCGTCGTCGAAGGGAGGTGCCCACAGAATCACACGGTCTGCACGGCTTCCCCGGTCGCTCTCGCTCTCGTCTTCCTCCTGCGCGGCCGAGGCCTCCTGGAGGAACGTCAATCCTGCGCCATCCGCACGCCATGCGAGGTCGCGGCGATCCGGTTCGTCGCTCTCGCCGCCAACGCCCGGGGCGGTCGGAAGATTTCCGTCGAGCCCCGTTTGCGTGTCCTCCTCTGCCAGTTGAACGAGCGTGACCCCACTTCGGTCCCAGACCTGCTCGACATGACCAAACGAACGGACCGGCACGACATAACTGAACGGTTTCTTCATCGTCTCGACCCGGGCATGCTGGCCGGTCGGCGAGAAGTCGAAGGACGTGATCATCGCGGGGGCGCCGACCTCCGTCACATTCCGATTATCGACGTCGATCACGGCGAGCTGACCCGTCGCGTGCCACTCGAGCAACGCTTCGTCGTACGGGGTGGCCATCAGGCTCGCGTACGTCCGAAGCATGTTCTCTCCCTCCTCTGTCTGCTTCACCTGCGGTCCCGTCGGGATTCGAGATGGCATGGGTCGGGGGCTTCGATCGTCAGGCACGAGGATCGTGGCGATTTCCCGGCCGTCACTGGTCCACTCGAACCCCTCGACCATCGTCGCCAGTACGGGACGACGAGTGACGCGTCGGCTGTCTCCGTCCACAGGATCGGCGACATAGATGTGGGTCTCGTCGTCCGTGTGACCGTAGAAGGCGAGAAGGCTACCGTCGGGTGACCACGTCGCATTGGAAATTCGGGCGCCAGAGGGAATGTCGACCTCCGTGATCGACCCATCCGATGCGGAGATCACGTGGATCCCGATGTTCGAGCGAATGGTCAGGTTTCGGTGCCGATTCGCTACGTAGTCGATGAAGACCCCGCCTAGTTCGTCGAAATCCTTGGAAAAGCGGTCCATGGTGACCGGGCCGTCGCCGATCTCGTGGATGAACCAGCGTTTGTCCGGGCTGACGTCGGTCAACGTCATGTTGAGATATCGCGGCGCCAGCACCATGTCCGCGATCTCACTGGCAGGAGCAACGAAGTTCTTGTCCGCGAGGATCGCCTGCGGGGCGGCGGTCTGAGCGAACGCAGCGTGGGGCAGGGTGGTGTGGACGAGGACGGCGATTACGCCGACCCGCTTCAGTGACTTAAGCATCCGGCACTCTCCGACGATTCGAACCGATGGGTCTGAACGAACAAGTTGCGGTGCCTCCGGGGATTCGGACAGGCGTCGGCGTTGGGCGAAAGGGTCCGGTCGGGTTAGCTTCGAAGGCTTGAACATTTGATTCCACCGAGGATTCCCCGATGATCGTTCGTATGGGTGCGGCGCTGCTGGGCGTCTCTTTCGCGCTTGGCGCATGTTCCACGCCTGACAGCCGATCCGCGTCGTTCGAGAACGCGGCCCTGGACACCAACGACCAGAAAGCGAGCTACGGCATTGGTCTCAATGTCGGCCAGCAGCTGGTCGACGCTGCAGATCGCCTGGACCGCCCGGCGTTCATGCGGGGAATCGAGGATGCGCTCCAGCGCAGCGAGCCGGATCTTGATGGCGCCGAGTTGCAGGCGGTACTTCAGCAGTTCGGTCAGGAAATCGAGGCGGCGGCGATGGCCGAGCGAGCTCGTCAGGCTGAAGAAAATCTCGCCGAGGGACAGGCGTTCCTCGCCGAGAATGGTGCGCGTGACGGTGTCATCACGACGGAAAGCGGCCTCCAGTACGAGATGCTCCGCGACGGTGATGGCGCATCGCCCGCCGGGGGCGAGGATGTTCGTCTTCACTATCGGGGGTCGCTCATCGATGGGACGGAGTTCGATTCGTCGTACGACGGTGAGCCCGTCGTCTTTTCGAGCGCGCCGGGCCGTCTGATCTCCGGTTTCACCGAGGCGCTGCTTCTTCTCAATGAAGGCGGTCATATCAGGGTCTGGATCCCCGCCGAGATCGCGTACGGTCCGAACGGATCGGGTCGAATCGGACCCAACCAGACGTTGATCTTCGAGATCGAACTCTTCGAAGTCATCGACTGACCTACACATGTCGTTCCTGTCTCGCTTTTTTGGTGGAGCGGACCCGGGGGGCAACTCCAAGGACGTCGACCAGGAACTCGCCAGGCTCGAGGACGAGGCGCGCAATGCCAGCCCCGGGTACGTGGGCACGGCGTTCAACAAGGCTGGTGATCTTGCCCTGAAGGACGGCCAGAGCGAGCGAGCGGTCGCCTATTACGGGCGGGCGATCGACTCCTTTCTGGAGGACCAGCAGAAAGAGATGGCTCGCGGAGTGGCCAACAAGATCATTCGGGTTCGGCCCGCCGCCATCAGGACGCTCTGTACCCTGACGTGGCTGGACCTGGCAGCTCGGCATCAGGCCATGGCGCTCCTGCACCTTCGGGACTATGCGCAGGCATCAAAGAACGGAGACGTCAGCAGTCGAGCCGCCACGCAGATTTTCGAAATGGCCCGAATCAGCGCCAGCTCGGAATTCCTGGAAGCTGCGGCCGACGCACTGGACCTTTTGGACTTCCCGAATCGGGCGGAGGACGTGCGCCGGTGGGCGGGTGATGGCGCGTCGCCTGACGCAATTTCGGACGATGAGGAGCTGAGTCGCACGTGCCTCGAGGCGGCGATCCGTTCGAACGACCCCGGTGCCGACCTCATTGACGACGCGGGAGGCGAGCGTTCGGGCGCAACCGACGCCTAGCGCTCACTCACTCCCCCTCCGGTCAGCGCCCGATCGCCTCGTCGATCCACCCCACGAGGCCCTCTCCCCGGAGATTCATCACGTGGCCCTGGGCATCGGCGATGTCCACGGTCGGCACGATGCCCACCGACTCGAGCGCCCCTTCAGTTGCAAGGGTCGCCTCCACCCAGGTGGTGTCCAGTTCGCCCACGATCATTCGTATCGGGATGTCAACGAGGGCGGCGAGGTTGTCCGGATCGCCCTCGTACAGGCCCGGCATGACGAGCATCGCATCAAATCGGGTCGGGTCGGCCAGCGCTGCAAAGAAGGCTCCGATGCCACCGTTCGAGGCACCCACCAGCGCAATGGTCTCGGCATCTGCTCGAAGGGTCGCCTCGACCCATTCGAAGAGGGCCGGCAGGATCTGCTCGGCATCGTCCTCGAGCTGGGGTCCGTAGATGGCCGGTGCCACGACATAATAGCCGCTGGCCGCAGGAGCCTCGCCCCAGTATCGGCTTACGAACGACTCCGTCAGATCCGTGGCACCGGAACCCCACGGTAGTGCCAGGAGAACAGGATGAGATGAGGTGCCTGGCTCCGCCGGGGGGACCACCGCTACGTCGAGAACGCCCGCCGGTGTGCTGACTTCGTACCACTCGACAGGGGTTTGCACCGGGCCCGCCTCGTCCGAGCAGGCCCACGCTGCAGCGAGCGTTGCGAGGGTGGCGGGTCCGAGCCAGCGCATGGGGATGGTCATGACGGGCGGAAGAAACCAGAAGAGGGGGGTGTCCGGCGGAACGGGCACATCACCGACCTTCCGCCTCGTCCCGCCGCGCACGATAAATGCCCCTTGCCTCATCGAATTGGCGGTACACGTGCTCCTTCTCGGTCTCGGAGCGCCAGTGCGGCCAATCCTCCGCCATGTCCTGGAGCTTGTCGATCCAGGCGAGTGCGTAGTCCGCAGCTTCGACGGATCGAACAGGAGCTCCATCGACCTCAACCCAGACTGGGTTTGTTGCCGCCTGGACCCAGGGGATGTCCATGGGGAAACTCTCGCCCGGTGCCCCGCTGACCCGCACGTGGTACCACCCGGACCGATCCGGGCGGAATGACCGCTCGAACGAGAGGCTCGTCCGATCTCCCGAGAAGGGAATCGACGCGATGACCACCCCGTTGAACACGATTTCGGCCACTTCGAGAGGGGTCACGGATGTCACCTCGAGAGACGCGATGACCGGGTCGCCAGATTCGATCGAGACGGTCTCCCCGGGAATGCGCCCGGCGACTTCGAATTCGACCAGGGGCCCGTTCGACATGAATGCGTGACCGTTCTTCATCGCGTCGAGCCAGCCGCGCATGCTCAGTTCCCCGCCGGGAATCCGGACGTACGTTCGGACCGAGCCGACGAGGGGGGTGATGTGCAGATTGCTGATCGAGTCTTCGCCACCGACGAGCGCGGTCTTCAGCCCATTTGACCACACGGCGTAGAGCGGAGGCCAGCCGTCCTGGGACGTCGACCACTCCACGGCGTCTGCAGTCATGAGGGCCGCGTCGACGATGAAGCCCTTTGCAGCGCCGAGATTCCCCTCCAGAGGATCTCCATTGAAGAAGGAGTGAACGTACCCGGTCCAGGCCCCCTGCCGTTTGGCCCGTCTGAACATGTCCGTATTCGACGGATACAGGCTTTCGATTCCCGTGCCTTCGTAGCCCGTTGTAAACGGCGACACGAGATGCTCCTCCATGCCGAACATGAACACGTGTCCGTAGAACGGCGGGCGGTACTCCTGGCCGACGACGAGCACCATGTCATCCGTCGAGAGAGGATGTTCGCGGCCTCCCGGTATGAAGTACTGGTAGTCGAGAATCCGATTGTCCTTGTTCGCGATCTGCTCGAGGACAATGTCCTGATCCTCCGCTTCGGACATCATCATCATGTTTTCCAGCGAGTTGTGCAGATTGCCACCATAGTTGGCATGGACGTGCGTCGAGCCGTTGAACCAGCCCTTCGAGGCCATGTCGACAAGGCGGTCCATCTGCACGCTCAACTCGGTCGTGACCCCTGCCTCGATCGTTACGATCTGCTCCACGGGCAGGTGCTCGAAGCCCTTGACTACGACGAGGCGGGCCTCGCCCACCGGCAGTTCGACGTCGAACGACCCCTCGTGATGGAAGGCGCCCACACGAGCCCGTTCGGGCATCCGGGCGTACTGATCCGTCGGAGCGTACGCCTTCCCGTCGGAGGCGATGAGGTGGACCCGCGTTCCCGTGGGAAGCCCCTCTGGTCCGAGGGTCGTCACGCTGAGCCGGCCGGTTGGGTTCAACCAATGCCGTCCGGTGATCTCCACATCGACAATGCGGCCTCCGTAGGTCTCGAGGAGGCGAAGGCGAGGAAGCCCACGTACCCCGTCGTTGTCGATGAATGCGATCCATTCACCATCGGGTGACCAGCGAGGGTGGAAGGCATCGTGATCGAAAAACGTCATCTTGTACGGCTCACCACCGACTGTTGGCTGCACGTACAGGTTGTTGAACTGATCTGCGGTACCTCGGGTCGACGAGAAAATGAACCGCCGTCCGTCGATCGACACGTCGGGCTGGGTCCGATACAGGGTCTGCTCCGCGAGGACCTGGACTCGGTCGTCGAAGCCGCCGGCTCGGGCCGGCACTCGGAACACGTTGCCGCTGCCGAGCGCGACATCGCGGTTGGAAACGAGCAGAAGTTCCGTACCGTCGGGAAACCACGCCGGATTGATGTGGATATCCTCCGAACCGAAGTAGAGGCGGTCGTTGCCGAAGCTGTTGTCCGAGGTGACCGCAACGGCCTCGCCTGCCCATTCGCCGTCCGAGAAGTCCCTGACGAACACGTTGAAGTAGCCTGTCGGTGCGGTGGACACGTACGCGACACGCGTTCCGTCCGGGCTGAAGGACGGATCGACGTACACCTCCTCGTCGTTCGTCAGGCTGTGGGTCTCACCCGATTCGAGGTCGAGGACCTCGAGGCCGATCGAGCGTCCGTGGTCATCCGCCGTGTAGATCAGCCAGCGCCCGTCAGGAGAGTAATTGGGAGACGAGTAGTACTTCGGCCCACTTACGAGCTCGACCGCACGACCGGTCTCGATGTCCACGGTCCAGATGGAGCCCTGCATCGACACCGCGATACTCTCTCCGTCCGGGGCCCAGTCGGGAGCCCATGGAGCTGAATTGACTGCCGGCGGCAGATAGAAGTTGTGCATGTACATCCCGCCCATGCGTGCTGCGGGATAGGAGCCGAACGGCTCCTGCCCTGACAGCGGCGCCAGGGTTGTCAGGGTCAGGAACACAACGAAACGGGGCCACCGAACGTGCACCAACAGCTCCTCCGGGATCTTGGGGTAGGGTCCGGGAAGCTGCGCAGCGACCCTTCGGCCAACAAGAGGAATACTGACGACGAGGGAGGCCGGAACTATGTTGCGGACGCACGAGCCGAGCCACTCAGAGGATCTGACGATGTCATCAGCGAACGCACGACACCTCTCTCTCCTGTTGGCACTCGCCGTTTCAGGATGTGCCTCGGCAGAGGACCGCTTGAACGAAGGCCTCGCACTCCAGGCGCAGGGCCGCTACGCCGAGGCGGTCTACCGGTATGCGGAAGCCATCGAAAAAGACTCCGAGATCGCGGGCGCTCGAGAAAATATGAGGATTGCGGGCGATTCGGCGGTCATGATCGCCATGGAAGAAGCGGACGATCTGGAGCGTCGGGGAGATCCGGTCGCCGCAGCGGGCCGGTATCAGACGGTCGACCGTATGGCCGCCCGGGTTCGTCAGGTGGGAGAGCGGCTCGGCTTGCCTCCGGAGTACTCCGAGCTTCGCCGCACGATCTTCAACACCGCCATCGACTGGCAGATGGTGGAGGGCGATCGGGCAGCGCAGGAAGGTCGATGGGAGGACGCGGTTGATCTGTACAGAGGCGCGCGCGGCGACCTTCTCCCGTCGCGTGATCAGGTCGAGATGTCCTATGACGCGGAGACGCGCGTTCTATTGGACTGGGCCGGTGTCGAGCTCGAGGATCAGCGTCCGCGCACGGCCTACGAGCTCGCTCAGCGTTCTCTCGAGGTTCGGGGCTCTCCGTCTCGCGAGACGGTGCTCGCTGTCCGCGACGTGCAGGAAGCCGCACTCGAGGCCGGGACGATCGTTGTCGCCGTCGCACCGGTGACTGCGGACCCCGGGGTCCGTGACTGGCTGGGCGGTGAATTCGAGGTGGCACTCGACAGCGATCTGAATCTGGATCACTGGACGCGCCCGCCGCTCTTCGTGGAGATGGCCGATCCTGCCATTCTCCGCACGGAACTCCGCGGTCTACTCCGTGGTCAGGCCACGCAGTCGCCGCTGCTCGTCGGTCGGGCCCTCGAACTCATCGGTGCGGACCTTGGCGTCATGATCCGCCTTTCCGGTATCGACGTGGTCGAGACGGATGTCGAACGCGGCGAGTATCAGGCGGTCATCCCGCGCAACGTGCGTCAGGGAGCGCGCCGTACCACGGTCATGGATACCGTGTCGTACTTCACTCTGGAGGGCACGCTTCGATACTACGTCGAATCCGACATCATCCTTGTCGATGGGTCGGGTCGGGAGGTCAACCGATTCTCTGCTTCCTCGAGACGGAGTGGTCCGTTCATGAGGGGTGAGTTCGACGGCGATCCGGCTCAGCTGGAGCTGCCACCGGACCGGGAGCCATTTTTCGATCCTTCCGTGATATCGGATCAGATGCGGGTGATCGAAGGCGAGGTCCTGGAGGAGTTGGCGGTGGCGATCGCGATTGGAACGTTCGACCAGATTCTAGGCGGTATCCGATGACGGGTTGGGTTGAGCGTCTTCCGCCTGCCGTCTGACGGGCCTCTGCTCACGCTCTGGACCTCCCGGTGGTCCGGGTGGCTGGCCCCGGGGCTGGCCGCACTCGGCCTGGCGGCGGTGGCTTTCGTGGTCGATCTCTCGCCGAGAGTCGAGAGCGACTTCTTTTTTGCCGCGGACGATCCGCAGATGCGGGCCTCGCGCGACGTGGCCGAAGCGTTTCCCTCCGGTGCCCAGCTCATTCTCCGGGTTTCGAACGAGGGAGGCAGCCAGGCCGAGTATCGAGACGGAATCGTCGAGCTCACGACTGAACTTCTCGCGGTCGAGGGCGTGGAGGGTGGTTTCAGCGTCTCGACCGACGACCCGACCAACAGCCCACTCTTCGGCAGAATTCTGCTGACCCCCGACCCCGATGCTACCAACATCGTCCTGCAGGTCGATGGGACTGACCCCGAGGCTCTGCTTCCCCGCGTGGAGGCCGTGGTCGAGCGACACGCATCGCCGTCACTCGCGATCGTCGTCTCCGGCGTGCCTGCGATCGTCGAACTGATTCGCAGGAGTCTCTACCGCGATCTGATCGTCTTCAGCGCGGCCGCAGTTCTCGTGTTCGCACTACTGATCGGGATGGTGTATCGCGACGCTGCAATCGTCTGCGGGACCTTGGCGACATGTCTGGTTTCGGTGAGTGCGACGCTCGTGATCGCTCAGGCGCTCAAGGCAGGTATCGGTCTCCTTACCGCCAATCTCGTCACCATCGTCTTCGTACTGACCTTGTCCCACGTCGTGTTTCTGACGGCCAATTGGAGGCGGCGGGACGGGGAGGACCGCGCACGTCGAATCCGGGAGGCAATCCGCGAGACATGGGAGGGCTCGTTCTGGAGCATGACGACGACGTTCCTTGGCTTTGCGAGTCTTCTGGTGGCGTCGGCCCGACCGTTGCGTGAACTCGGCGTGGCCGGCATCGCGGGTACGCTGACTGCACTTGCCGCCGCCTACGTGGTGTACCCGGCCGTGTTGGGACGCTGGGCCCGAATCCCGCGTCGGATGACCGAGGAGGGTCGGCACGTCATGCTCGACCACCGGGGTCTGGTCCTCGGGACTGCGCTCGTCGTCGTGGGCACCACGGCGTTCGGAGTCACGCGCCTGGATACCGACCCGGGGCTGCTCAGTTACTTCGCCGCCGGGTCGGACCTCCGCGAAGGGTTGGCGCTCGTCGATGCCGATGGCGGCAGCAGTACGCTGGACATCGTCGTGTCGGACCCGGGCGGCGACGTCGTGTCGTCTCGGGATGTGTACGGGCGACTCGATGCTCTTCAGGCGGCCCTCGAGGAAGATCCGGCCGTGGGGGTGGTACTGTCGCCAACGTTGTTGATCGACCATGCCCGTACGATTCCTCTGGCCGGGCTGCTTCCGGTGGGGATGCTTCTCGACCTTGCTTCCTCCGACGCACTGGGCGGCGTTGCGCTCGGCTTCGTGACCCCGGACCGGAGTCGGGCGCGTTACTCCCTTCGGATGAGAGAGACGTCGACGGAGCCGCGAGCCGAGGTCATCGATCGGGTGACGGCTCGAGTTCAGGCAGCCGGGCTTCAGGCGGACGTCGTCGCGGGCCTCTATGACCTGCAGGCTCAACTCGGCCGACTCCTCGCGTCATCACTTCGTACCGGTATCGGTGGTCTGCTCGCCCTCTTTATCGGTGTCGCGTGGGTCGTCGCGCGCTCGGGCTTGGTTGCGGGTGCGATGTGGGCCTGCCTCGGAGCGATCCCGCTCGTGATCCTGGGGACGTTCGGGCATGCCCGCATTGCGATCGACATCATCTCGTCACCCGCCGCGAACATTGCGCTTGCGATCGGGGCAGACTCGATGATCCATCTTGTCGTGCGGGTCCGGAAGCTGGCAGCAACCGGATCCACCACGCCGTGGGAACGTGCTGTAGACCAGATCAGATGGCCCGTCCTGGGGGCGTCAGCGATCATCTGTGCCGGTTTCGGGATCTTTCTGCTGTCATCGTTCCCGCCGACCCAGCGTTTCGGACTTGCGGTGATTGTAGGTACCATGACGGCGGCGGGGATGGCTCTACTCGTCCTGCCACGCCTCGCAACCGCCCTCCACAACCCCTGACCTCTCCCTTCATGGTCCCGGAATCCAGTTCAGGGCTCGAGCGTCGACTCGGGCTCCTCGGGCTCGCCGCGACGGGCATCTGTTCCATGCTCGGCGCGGCGATCAACATCATCCCGTTCATGCTGCAGAGGAGTGTGCCCGGGATCGGGCCCTATGTATTGCCGGCCTATCTCTTCGCAGCGGTCCCTGCGGTCCTGGCTGCGCTCGCCTACGCGACGCTGTCGTCGGCCATGCCGAGGGCAGGTGGCAGCTATGTCTTCGCCAGCCGCGGCCTGAGCCCGTACCTGGGCTTCGTCGCCAGTTTTTCGCAGTGGTTCGGTCTTTCCGTGGCGATCGGGGTGGTTTCCTACGTCATGATTCCGTTCATCCGAGACGCGGTCGCCGCGTTCGGAATGGACGGGCTGGCCATGACCCTGGATCAGGGCCCGGTTCGGGTGGGTCTCGCGCTCGCATTCCTGTGGGTCTCGGTCGGCATCAACATGCGCGGTGTCGGGAATGTCGAACGCATCCTGGTGCCGCTGATGTTCGTGATGTTCGCCCTGGGTGGGGTCGTCATCGTAGCCGGCTTCCTCTTCGATCAGACCGACTTCGCCGCCGGACTGATGGCCCGGGAAGGCGTCGGGGTGCCCGACGTGAGCGCCGAGTTTTCGTGGAGTCGAATGCTGGCTGCCTCGGCGATCCTGTTTTCGAGTTTCATCGGGTTCGATTCGATCGCTCAGGCAGGGGGTGAGGCCAGAGACCCCGAGCGCTCTCTCCCTCTCGCGATCGGCATCGCGATCGGGACGGTGGGCCTTTTTTACTTCCTCTTCACGGCGGCGGTGTACAACACGGTACCCTGGCAGTTCATCGCCGAGCGTGCGCAGACTCAGGACCTCACGGCACCCGGGCTGCTCGGATACGTGCTCGAGCCCCAGTGGACGGCACTCATCGTCGCAGGAGCCGCGATCGCCCTCATCAACGACCTGCCGGCCATGCTGCTCGCCGTTTCCCGTCTGATGTTCGCTTGGGCCGAGGACGGAGTCTTTCCGCGCGGGGTCGCGAGGGTGCACCCGAAGTGGCACACCCCTCATGTTGCAATCGTACTCAGCGGCCTCATGGCGACCGCAGCCATTCTCGGCAGCCACTTCGCCGGAGATTTTTTCCTCGGCGTCGACATCCTCGTGACGTCCATGCTCGTGAACTTCGGCGTCATGTGTCTGACGGTTCTGAGCCTCCCGTCACGGAATCCGGAGATCGCGTCCCGCATGACGGTGGTTCGGAATCGGGCGATTCAGGCCCCGCTGGCTCTGACGGGGGCGGTGCTCCTGATGGTCTTTCTCGGTGTGCACCTCTGGAAGGACCTGACGGCCGATCTCGCCGCCTGGTACTTCCACTCCACGGCGCTGTGGGTCGCGGTCATGGCCGGGGCATCCATAGTCTATTTCCGAGAAGTGGCGAAGTTGAAAGCCGACGGAGTCGATGTGGAGGCGATCTTCGCGGAGCTGCCGCCGGAGTAGCGTGTTCGTGGGAGCGAGCACCGGTCCGAGCGGCGCACGAAACCGATTGGAAGAAAGGACGTGATGAGCAAGGTGGAGCGTTTCGAGCTCGCCCCCGGGCTGGAGATTTCCCGTGTGCTGACGGGTTTGTGGCAGATCGCGGACATGGAGCGGGACGGCGGCATGGTCGATACGGCTGCCGGGGCGGCCGAGATGAGGCGGTACGTCGACGCGGGACTGACCACCTTCGACATGGCCGACCACTACGGGTCGTCCGAGTTGATTGCCGGTCACTTCTCCTCGGAATCGCCGGGGGAAGCACAGCTCCTCACGAAGTGGGTGCCGACGCCCGGCGCCCACTCGGCGCAGGACGTCCGCGATGCGGTCGAGACCGCACGCTCCCGCATGCAGGTGGATGCGATCGACGTCCTCCAGTTCCACGCGTGGAGCTACAGCGACCCCGGCTGGCTCGACTGCATCTTCCACCTGCAGGACCTGCGGGACGAGGGCTTGATTCGTCACCTGGCACTGACCAACACGGATACGACACATCTCCGAATGCTGCTCGACTCCGGGGTCGACATCGTGTCGAATCAGGTGTGCTATTCCCTGCTGGATCAGCGAGCCGCGGGCGCGATGACGACCCTGTGTCGCGAGCGGGGCGTGACGTTGCTGGCGTTCGGTACCGTTGCGGGAGGGTTCTTCAGCGAGCGGTGGCTGGGGGTTCCGGAACCGGAGATGGACGCTCTCGAGACGTGGTCTCAGATGAAGTACAAGCGGTTCATCGACGCTGCGGGTGGGTGGGCTCGTTACCAGGATCTTCTCTCGGCACTCGCCCGGGCTGCACGCCGGCTCGACGTGTCGATCGCGAATATCGCCTGTCGCTGCATGCTCGAGGCGCCCGCCGTCGGCGGAATCATCGTCGGGGCGCGCCTCGGCCGGAGTGAGTACATCGACGAGACCGCGGGGTTGTTCGGCTTCTCCATCGACGCGGAGAGTCGTGAGGAGATCGACGCGGCGGTGGCCGCCCTCGATCCGATTCCGGGTGACTGCGGGGACGAGTATCGGATGCCCCCGTTCCTGACTGCAGCCGGAGACCTTAGCGACCACTTCGACGAGACACCCTCTCCGTATCCCGTGGAGGAGGGCCCGGGAGACCGGACGCGGGCTCTGAGCGGCACCGTCTGGGAGGATCTGGCTGGATTCTCTCGGGCCGTGCGGAAGGGAGACCGCATCTTCGTGTCCGGGACAACCGCAACCCACGGCGATCGGCTGATCGGGGGTGACGACGCCGGCTCGCAGGCTCTCTTCTGCCTGGACAAGATCGAGGGCGCGATCCGTTCTCTGGGCGGTACGCTCGACGACGTCGTGCGCACCCGGATCTACGTCGTGAACCCCGATGATGCCGAGGCCATCTCGAAGGTGCACGGGGCGAAACTCGGCCACGTCCAGCCAGCGAACACACTCGTTCGTGCCGGGCTGATCGGTGAGGGATATCTCGTGGAGATCGAGGCGGAAGCCGTTGTCGCGGGAAACCGCTGAACCGCGGCGCTGTCCTAGCGTCGGGCGGCCTTCAGATACCGCCGCGCGAGTTGTGCGACCCGGTCTTCACCGTCGGTTTCGGCGCGCTCGAGGATGGCCTCGATCGGGGTGATCAGCGCCGGATCACCCCACGCGTACCCGGTTGCGAGTTCGGCGGAGCGTGAGTCCCCCTCGTCCGCACCCTGGATGAGCGCCCACGCCGCAGCTTCCGCGTAGTACGGAGAGTCGGGGTCCGGCAGCCGGAATTCCGGTTCCTGCTGGTGGTCATCTTCCTTGACGAATGCCCGCGACACGTCAGTCGCCGGGACGGGGGAGCCGGATCTCGGGGTGCTCGGGATGCGGCCGGTAGAGGATGACGGTGCGCCCGATGGTTTGCACGGAGTGCGATCCAATGATTCGAGTCGACAGCTCTCCAGCGGCATCCCTGACGTGGAGCGGTGCCGACTCCTGAAGCTTCACCTTGAGCAGTTCCCGGGTGTTGAATGCCTCTTCCACCGCGTTCAAAACCGCAGTGGTCACGCCGTCGCCGCCCACAAGAACGACCGGTTTGAGATGATGAGCCAGCTTGCGGAGGTGAGCGCGCTGGCGGGAGGTCAGGTTATCCATGAAGGGAAGCTGGCATGAGGCTTCCGCATCCAACAGGTGATGGCTTTCGAAGGATGCCGGGAGCGTCGATCGGTCGCGGAGATCCCGCACGATGTGCATCTTGGCCGATCCATCCACCCTGACCGTGTTGCTCATGAACAATTCACGCCCCCGTCCGGTCCCTTCCCGCATTTCGGGGCCTCTCCTCAGCCTGACGCTCGCCTGTGGTGTGGTGCTCGGAGGACGCCCCGGGGATCTCGTCGCTCAGTCCGCCCAGCTCGAAGACTGGAAGTCCCAGCTCGTCAGTTTCGTGCAGGAGCGTCGCGACTTCACGGCCGACATGGTCGACCAGATCTTCAGTTACGGAGAGCTGGGCTTCCAGGAGTTCGAGACCTCGCGGTATCTGGTCGACCTGCTTCGTGACGAGGGATTCACGGTGGAGGAAGGGATCGCCGGGATTCCCACGGCGTGGGTCGCCACCTGGGGTGCGGGGGAGCCGAAGATCTCACTGGGGACGGACATCGATAACATCCCCAAGGCCTCGCAGACGCCCGGCGTCGCGTGTCATCTGCCTCTCGTCGACGGGGCACCCGGGCATGGAGAGGGCCACAACTCCGGGATGGCCGTTCAGATCACGGCAGCACTCGCCGTGAAGGACCTGATGGAGCGGGAGGGTCTTCCCGGCACGATTCAGATCTGGCCGGGTGTTGCGGAGGAGCTGGTGGCGACGAAGGCCTACTATGTTCGTGACGGCGTCTTCGAAGACGTCGACATCGTCCTCTATGCGCACGTGGGCTCCAATCTCTCGACGAACTGGGGCATGACACCGGGTACGGGCCTGGTCTCGGCCATGTTCACGTTCGAAGGGTTCGCCGCTCATTCGGGTGGTGCCCCCTGGCGTGGCCGGAGCGCAGCAGACGCGGCGAATCTCATGGAGGTCGGCTGGAACTACCGTCGAGAACATCTGCGGCCCCAACACCGATCACACTCCGTCATTTACGATGGGGGGGATCAGCCGAATGTGGTTCCGTCCGAGGCGTCGGTCTGGTTCTACTTCCGCGAGAAGAACTATCCGCAGATCCGGGATCTGTTCGCGATTGGTGATTCCGTCGCACAGGGGGCTGCGATGATGACGGGTACGCGGCTGGCGGAGACACGCATCATCGGGTCGGCGTGGCCGGGGCACTTCAACCGGGTCGTGGCCGAGACAATGTACGAGAACATCGAGCGTGTCGGCCTCCCCGAGTGGACCGAGGCGGATCAGCGGTTCGCGAGGGCTACCCAGCGTGAAGTCAGTGGGCCCGAGACAGGGCTGGCTACCGCGCTGGCTCCGCTGAGAGGTGGACTCACGGAGGAGCAGCGCACTGCGGGGTACGCTGACGATATCGGTGATATCTCGTGGAATGTCCCGACGGCGACACTGTCCTTTCCCTCCAATATCCCCGGCTTGCCGGGCCACAACTGGGCGAATGCGATCGCCATGGCGACACCGATTGCCCACAAGGGTGCGACGCAGGGGGCGATGGCTCAGGCGATGACTCTTCTCGATTTCATGGTCCGCCCCGAACTCGTCGATCAGGCGTGGGCCTACTTCGACGAGATGACCCGGGAACTTCAGTACGAGCCGTTCATCCGTCCGTCAGACGAGCCCGCGATCGAAATGAATGCCGGGATCATGGAAGATTTCCGTGAGGAGATGCGCAGGTTCTACTTCGACTCGGACCGGTACGACTCGTACCTCGAGCAGCTGGGGGTGTCGTATCCGACCCTTCGACAGCCTGATGGGCAGTGCCGGGTAGGATCGATGAGCGAGCAGGAGGAAGGGTAGCCCGGGAAGGGCTCAGCGGCCGATCCGCTCCAGTGCCTGGGCGGCCGTCGCGTTCCCCGCGGCGGCCGCCTTTTCGTACCACTGACGCGCGTCTTCGAGGCTCCGTGGCACCCCCCGGCCAGCTTCGTAGGCCTCTCCCAGTCGGAGGGCGGGGATCACATCCCCCGCTCGAGCCGCGCGGAGCCACCACATGGCGGCTCGTGCGTGGTCGACGTCCACGCCGCGTCCGTCCCTGTACATGTTCCCGACGTTGTGAACCGCGAGTACGTGGCCCATGTGAGCGGCCCGCCGGTACCAGCGCATCGCTTCGCCGAAATCCTGCTCGACTCCAAGCGACTCGTCGTACGCCGTCCCCATCAGGAAGGTGGCCTCGACGTCGCCGTCCGCTGCGAGTCCCCGTAGCTCGTCGATCACACCCGACGCGATCTCCCGTGCCCGTTCGGGGTCACGTGGGAAGGTCATGCGACCGGTGGAGTGAACCCTGGCGATCCACATGGTGGCGAGGACATCGTCGGGGTCCGAGGCCGCGGCTTCGAGGAGTTGGCGAGCAGTCGCATCGTCGACGTGGCCCGCAACCCCCGTGTACAGGTCGATCGATTCGAGGAGTCGCGCGTCGGCGACGGTCTCCTGCGCCCTCAGGGGAGCGCGGCTCGTGACGAGGGCCACGACGAGGACCGCGACTGCTGTTGCGTGGATGACCCTCACGGCTCGGCGATCGTGTGCGGGCCGAGATCCGCGAGAGACGGGGCCCCGATCGCCCGCATCGTGATCTGCATCTCCCGGGTCAGGATATCGAGTGCCCGTTCGACACCTTCCTGACCGAATGCTCCGAGTCCCCACAGGTACGGGCGACCCACCGCGACGGCGGTCGCACCGCGCGCGATCCCTTTCACGATATCGCTGCCACGCCTGAAGCCACTGTCGACGACGACCGGAATTCGTCCGGACACCGCTTCGGCGATCTCGGGCAGGGCATCGATGGTGGCCTGACCGGATCCCTCGGCTCGCCCACCGTGGTTCGAGACCCAGACGCCGTCGACGCCGTAGCGGACGCACAACTCCGCATCCTCGGCGGTCATGATCCCCTTGATGATGAATCGCTGGTCCGTGGCGTCACGAAGTCGCGGGATCGTCTCCCACGTGGTCGAACGGCCGAGACCCGGATCGGGCTCGCCCCGCGGGAGACCCCGCAGGTTGGGCTTGGGCCCCCCTGCACGTCCTCCGGGGGTGTGACAGTTGGTGCACGTCCGATCGTCCACCCGACGGTAGCGCTCGAGGGTCACCCGGTTGCTTCCACCCTGCAGGTCGACCGTGTAGACGATGGTCGGGCATCCCGCGTTGCGACTGCGCTGCATCAGCGCTGTGGCACCTTCCCACGAGCCCGGGCCGACAGGTGCGAGGTAGAGTTGATACCAGACGGGCTCACCCCGCGCCTCGTTGACCTCCTCGACCGCCGTCGAGCTTACGGTGGAGAGGGTCTGGAGGTGCGTTCGGGAGGCCGCTGCTCTCGCCACGGCCAGCTCTCCATCGGCGTGAAACGCGCGCTGGCTTCCGCACGGCGCGATCATGATGGGGGTCGGCCATTCGCGACCGAAGAGGTTCACCTTCGTGTCGAGGTTCGACACGTCGACGAGGCGGCGGGCACGCAACCGGAGTCGTTCGAGCGATGTCCGGTTGTTCGCATAGCTCTCCTCCCCGTCGACCCCGGTCATGATGTATCCGTAGTGCGCCGTCGGCACGGTCGCCTCGGCCGCACGCTGGAGATCCCAGATGTCGAGGGCGTCTTCCGCAGACTGGACGATGTCATCGAACACCCGGCGTGGCGCTTCCTGCGCGATGAGTGGCTCCAGACCGGCGAGACCGCCCGCTGAAGCGAGAAGAGGGCTCGCGGCGAGCCAACGCAGGAAGTCGCGCCGGCGCACGTCGTGGACGTCGGGTCGATGCATGGGTCGTCTCCGTGCGGATTCGTGCGGTGCCGTAGTGGACGAGCCCACGGTGCGGATCGGACGGGGTCGCGTCAAACCCTCGCGCGCACGAGATCGATGACCGCGGTCGCGCTCCGAACGTCGGGTTCGTCCCGGAGCACGCGGGCAATCAGTCCGGTCGCGTTCGCGACGGCGAAGCTGATGCCGTGCAGGTTGCGCTCGACCGGTACGCCGGGGATCGGTCGGGGATAGGGGGATGCCACGACCGCGGTCCCCCTGGGGAGTTCCACGAGGCCGAGTTCGTCCCGGGGTTGCCCGGGGTCGGCCACGACGCCCACGACGCCCGGGAGCGCCCCGGGGTACCATAGAGCACCCTCGTGCTCGTGCGCCGAGACGATCACCGTGCCGGCCCGGAACGCCCGCTCAATGGCGGGTCCCAGCTCCGGTGCCCGCAGGCGATTCGGGGTTCCCAGGCTCATGTTGACGAGTCGAATGCCACGCTCGACCGCCCAGTCGATCGCGCGTACCAGCACCGGCACGGAGGTCGCGAGCTCGCGCTCGAAGACCTTCACCGCCCACAATTCGGCTTCCGGCGCCTTTTCGTGAATCGCGGACGCGGCGGCTGTACCGTGCCCGATTCGGTCCACGAAGTCCTCGGAGGTGCCTCCGTCGAGCTCGAGGCTGACACCCCCGGCGACCCCGGGAAGATGAGGATGCGGCACGTGCACGCCGCTGTCGACGACAGCGACGGATACGCGGTCACCGTCCCGAGCCCTCCCGTCGAACGCGCTCACCCGGCCAGCACATCGAGAAAGAGTTCACGGAAGGCGGTGCCCTCCGCCTCCAGGGCGCTCGGCGGCCCGTCCTCGACGATTCGTCCCCGATCGACCACGATGACCCGATCGGCCTGTCGCGCGAGGTCGAGACGATGTGTGATGAGGATCGTCGTTCGTCCCCGCATGACCCGCCCGTACCCGTCGAGGACCGCGGCCTCCGAGGACGGGTCGAGCGCCCCGGTGGCTTCGTCCATGACCAGCACGGCGGGCTCGGCCAGGAACGCGCGCGCGATCGCAAGCCGCTGCCGCTCCCCCGCGGAGAGCTGCCGGCCTCGCTCCCCGACAACCGTATCCACGCCGGCGGGCAGACGGTCGAGCAGAGGGCTCAGGCCGGCTCCCTCGATGGCCTCGAGCACGGCCGTATCGCTCGCGTCCGGATCTGCGTATCGAACGTTGTCCGCCAAGCTCGAGTGGAAAATGAACGGGTCCTGCGGTACCACCGAGATGTGTCGACGGACGTCGTGCAGGGAGAGCGTGCGGATGTCGGTGCCATCGAGGAGTACCGCGCCCTCCTGAGGGTCGAGGTGCCGCTCGAGCAGGTCCGCGAGGGTCGATTTGCCACTTCCGCTCGCACCGACGATCGCGACGACCTGTCCGGCGGGGATCTCCAGGTCGACGTCCACCAGTCCATCGACGCCCCGCCCGAAGTCGAAGGTCACGCGATCGAGTCGGACCTCCCCGCGGCACTCGTCCATCCCCCGGGGTGACGCGGCTTCCCGGACGTCCGGTGGGGCGTCCAGCACCTCGTGCACACGGACCAGCGATGCCCGCGCCGTGGCCAGGTTCGTATAGATCCCCATGAGGCCCTGGATCGGTGTCATCAGTCGAGCCTGATAGGCCATGAACGCCACGAGCGTCCCGAGCGTCATGATCCCTTCGATGACCCGGTATCCGCCGTACAGGAAGACGAGGGCCGTTCCGCCCGTCAGCAGGAGGCCGGGGAGGCCACCCGCGACGTACGTGTACAGCCGCATCGAGAGTAGCGCGTCGATGAAGGCGTCGTTCCTCCGACGAAACCGATCCACCTCCCGGCCCTGAGCATTCGCCCCCACCACCGTGCGCATCCCCTGCAGCGTTTCGATCAGGAAGGATCCGATCTCGGAACTCCGCTCACGCAGTCGCGTGACCCGAGCCTCGAGTTCTCGTCGATAGCGGATCAGCGTGAACAGGGAGGGTGGCATCACGACGAGGCTGGCGAGGAAGAGCTGCCAGTCGAGGTAGATCAGCATGCCGACCGTCCCGACCAATGCGATCACCTGGCCGAACCACGAGAGCGCCGCCTCGGACACGACACGCTGGATTTCGCCGATATCGCCGTTGATCCGGGTCACGATGTCGCCGAGGGCTGTTCGGGCGTAGTACCTCGGCGAGAGGCGTTGGAGGTGCCGGTACAGGTCGAGTCGCATGTCGAACAGAATGTCCGCGGATACGCGTGTGTACCGCATCCCGCTGAACACATTGAGCCCGAACGACACGAGCGGGATCGCGATGAAGAGTCCCACGATCCGAATCAGGAGTTCGAGGTCCCGGCCCAGGATCGCATCGTCGACGAGGACCTTCGAGAGGAAGGGCAGGACGAGCGACAAACCGGTCGATAGCAGCGAGACGACCACGACCGGCGCCAGGGCACCGAGATACGGGCGCACGTAGGCGAGCGCGCGGCGCAGATGGTCGTCAATCAGTGTCATGCCCCGGGAGGTGGAGATGGAGGCGTGGATGGCGCGACGTTCTGCGCCGCCCGGCTCCGGTTCACGCGGATATGCCGGAGGCTACTCGCCGCCCGGGATGATCGCGATGTTGCCGAGCGTCATGTCTTCGTCAAATTCGACGGTCCGCAGCAGCGAAAACGTCTCGGCGTCGTACACGTCGATCGTATTCCCGGCGACATGCACGTACAGCTTCGTGCCGTCGGCACTGACGTCCAGACCCATGCGGGGGCGTCCGGCGAACGGGACCCGCCGGGTCACCACTTCGTCCACGAGGTCGAACTCCCAGAATTCGTACGCTTCGATGGTCGTGTACAACGCGTACGCCTTCTCGCCGCCGGGAGCCATCGCAAACGCGCTCACGGGCTCGGAGGGGCCGACCGTGTAGAAGTCGACCGCCTTTTCCGACAGTCGAACCTTCGCGATGCCCATGAGGGTCCGGTTATGCACGGGGTCGCGCATGCGCATGAGATTCGTCGCCACGCCCGCTTCGTCGTACGTCTGCGAGTTGGTGCTGAAGCTCGGGCGACCGAGTCCCGGCTCCAGCGGATTGGAGACCTCCCAGCGATCGACCTCTTCGTATGACTCGGAGTCGACGGCGATGATGTCGTTGGTGTAGAAGTAGAGGGTCTCCCCGTCCGGCGAGTACCGGAAGTTGACGCGGTCGCGCTCTTCCCCGTCCGGCCACGGGATCGTGTCCGTCACGATCTTGGCGTTCATGTCGTATTCGAGGATGAACGGTCCCTCTACCACGTAACGGTCGGCCAACTTCGTGTGACGGCGGCCGAAGATGACCGCTTTCGTTTCCGACGGGTGGGGAGCGAATCCAGCGATCCGGAATGTCGTATCTCCCTCGGACAGCGAGTGCTCCTCGACCACCTCGCGACCTGCGACGTCGACGACCTGAATGAATTCGGCGGACGCATCGCCGACGTACAGGCGCGTCTTCGACTCGTTGAGCTGGACTCCGTTCGGGATGATCCGGTTCATCTGGATGCGATCGACGATCTCCTCGGACGCCTCGTCCCATACCAGCATCTCGTCGGTGTACGTCGAGATGTACCAGGTCGCCGTCTGAGCCGTTGCCGGGACAGCCGACGTACCGAGGAACAGTGCCGCGAGGGCGAGCCGTATCATCGTTCGCATGAAGCGGAGGAATCCTAGGGGAAGATCAGGTCGAGTTTGCGCCAGTCCTTCTGGGCCGCGGCGCACTTGCCGGTCCAGTCGGGCGCATGGTTCAACTGGTCGGGCACGTGTGCCGGCCAGAAGCACGAGATATGGCAGTCGAAGATATCCCGTTCGACCGGCTGGCAGAGCCCCGCCGTACCCCCGCGGTTGTCGACTTCCCAGCCGGGCGAGAACTGCAGCGAGCAGCCGAGCGGGTAATGCGGCCCGTCCTGCTCGTGTGGGGGGGTACGGAGCCCGACGACGTCGAGGTCGCCGCGAGCCCGGGCGGCCTCGTGCTCGAGGTAGGCCTCGATGCGTCCGGCTTTCTGATTGATCGGCTTGAGTCGTTTCATGCGTCGAATCGCTCCAGGAACTTCGGGTTCTTCTCGGCCAGAGCTCCGTAGATCTCCAGGCAGGTGTGGGTCCAGCTCCGGACCCAGGTGCAGTAGTGCAGGTTGGCGTGCGAGGAGTCGCCGTACTGGACGTGCGCCTCATGATAGCAGCCACCCGAGCAGATCGGACGTGCCCAGCACGTGTGACAATCGGTCTTTTCTGCGATGTGGTGGTCGACCAGAAATTTCTCCTGCTTCTCCCGGTCCACTCCGTCGGTGACGGTCCCGATCGTATGCTCCGGGGACCCGGCGAAGCGATGACACAGCGACACGTCGCCGTCCGTCGCGACCCCGAGCAAGCCCAGGCCCGCACCACACCCGTACGCCTTGCTGACACCCTTGTGGATCTCCTCGATCGTATCGGTGACGTTCGTGAAGCCGTGGTGTTCATCGCGCAGGGCGTGCTCGAGCCACTCCGCTGCGAGCTCCTGGAACTGCTCGAGCATCGAGTCCTTGGACTCGGGCGTGATCGCATAGTCGCGATGATCCTGCGTCGTGACCGGTGCGAGTCCCACCTCGCGAAAGCCGAGCTCATCCGTCAGGTGCCGGTAGATCTCGAGGACGTTCAGGTGTTTTTGCGTGAGCGTCACCCGCGCGCCGATCGGGCGTGAGCGGTGTGTCGCGATGAGTTCCTTGATCTTCGGAAGGACGACGTCGTACGTGCCCCGGCCGTTGTGGAAGACCCTCAGACCGTCCTGTACCGGCTTCGGCCCGTCGATCGACACGGTGACGCCGACATCGTTGTCCGCGAGCCATTGGATGATCTCGGGCTGGAGCAGCGTCGCATTGGTCGTGAGGCTGAAGGAGATCGTCTTGCCTTCCTCTGCGGCCCGACGACGGGCGTACGCGACGGTCTTCTGCAGAACGGGGAAGTTCAGCAGCGTTTCACCCCCGAAGAAGGTGAGGTGGGCTTTGGGTTGGTCCCCGGCCTGCCGCAGGAGGAACTCGACGCTTTCCTCCGCGGTGTCCTCGCTCATGAACTTCGGCTGCTTGCCGTACTGCGTGTCGACGATCTTGTCCTCGCCGTACTCGTAGCAATACGTGCAGGCCAGGTTGCACTTGTTCGTGACGTTCAGGACCATCGTGTTGAGCGGGAAATCCGCGGGAGGCAGGTCGTTCGGCGCCTCGTCCTTCGGTGCGTCCGGACCACCCACCGCGCGGATCTCGGTCAGCTCGTCGATCGTCTCGAGGATGCGGTCGACGTCGAAGCGGTCGTTCAGGGCCTCGACGAGTGCATCGTGGTCGAGTGGCCCCTCTGCGAGCACGTCCAGTATGGCCGAACCGCAGTCGTCCATCCGGAAGATGCCCGCGGACGGAACCATGTAGAGGAAGCGGGCACCGTACGCGTCGAACGGATGGAAATCCCGAAGCGCGAGCACGTTGCCCGAGTCGGCCGTCTGCGAGCTGCCGGACACCACGGGCGGGGTCATCGTCCCCCTCCGATCGGACGGCGTCCGGTATCGATCTCGGCCCAAGGCTCCCAGCGCATGTACAGCGGTGGCGTCACGACGAGGTGGGCGCGGGCCGACATCTCGTCATCTCCGGCTCCATGCGTGGCCACGACCCAGACGTCGCCGATGTTGTTGCGAAGACCGGAGCGCTCCGGGTTCGGACCGTCGGCTGCGGGCACGAACATGCCGTCCTGCCGGATCTCTCCCACGAAGTCGACATCGTCGTCTCCGTATGTCGCCGCGTACTCCTCGAGGTGCCACGACGCGTCGACGCGACCCAGTTCCAGATCGTCTTCGGTATTCGGCTCCCCGTCCGGACCGTCGTCGTATCCCCATGCGTCGAAGGCCTGATAGCCCTTGGGAAATGCGGCTCCGCCCGCTCGCGCCATGCCCGTCCGTGGCGTTACCTCGATACGATCCACGCCGTCATGCACAATCACCGCGCCTTCGGAAATCGCCCCGTGCGTGAAGAGGTCACGCCCGCCGACATCCGCATCCGCGGAGACCTGAAGCGTCACGCTGAGCGTACCGTCACCCGCCGCCCGGACTCCATCGACCGAAATACCGGCCCCGAAGTCGAGGTCCTCCGCCTGGGAGAGGCCGACGCCGTAGACGGTCACGTCGACAGACCCGCCACGGCGGATGGCGCGGGGATGCACCCCGGTCACCACGGCACCGCTCCCGACACGGGTCATGGAGATGTCCGGCCCGATTTCGTCATAGTCACCCCGGAACCAGCGTCCCCACATCGTCTGCTGGTCACGCTCGACGAACATGACCTCGCGAAGCTCGTCGGCTCCGCCGGGGTTCGAGCGGCCGCGCCACTGGTACCCGGTGTAGACCATCGCGCGACCCGAGCGCCGGACCTGCTCGCCCGACTCGGCATACACGTAGGTCGAGCTCGTCGTAAACACATCGGGATCCGAGGGGTCTGCCGACACGGTCATCGTACCGAAGATCGGGCCCCTGCCCGGCTCGTGACCGGAGATCGTCCAGATGCCGGCGAGACGAGCGGGTCGCTTGGTGGCGGCCCACGCCGACCACTCGGGGGTGTCGAGCGAGTAGACGTCGGACAGGTACGCGATCGCGCGTTCCATCGGGTGACGTGGATCGTCCTGTTCCGAGGCCGGACCTGTGAAGCGGAATGCCTGCCAGTCGGACAGCGGATAGAGGGCCCGGTGCGTGGAGATGAGCAGCCCCCACTCCTCTTCGGTACGGCGCTGGGTCATGACGCGGCCCATCGAGTGGCACTGAATGCAGGTGTACTCGACATCCGAGTCGCCATCCCAGTCGTGATCGTCGCTTCTCCGCTCGATTTCGAACATCCCGGGTCGGAGTTCCTCGGGAGCCAGCCCCTGAGCATTCGAGAGGTAGCGCACGATCTCCGTTGCGTCCGCCTGATTCAGCCTGGCACCGTGAAGAGCCATCATCCGCCGGATCGATGTCTGCCATCCCTCGGGTGTCTTCCGCAGCCACGAGATGCGGGACATCCGCCCCTGATCGTCGACCTCGTGACAGCGCGAGCAGCGATCGATCACTGTCTGGTTGGTGACGGCAAAACCGTCGTCCACCTGAGGGGCGGGTGCAGCAGGAGTCGCCGGGCTCCACGCAAGGAGAACGCCAGCGGCAGCGAGGCTCGCAATGGAGAGCGGGAAGCGGGCGGGAGACGCCATCGAGTCGGGGCGGGTCTTGGGGTTCGCGATCTGCGGAAGTGTGGGTGTCGCGCGGCCCTTTCGCCAGTTCCCCAGGACCGCGACCGGTGAGCTTCCACCCCGGAAATTCATGGCGTGCCATGGCCGATCGGTGCTAGGGAAGAGTTTTGCGGTGCTCCAGCAGG
>JAYOKZ010000001.1:0-26609 GCA_038120095.1 Gemmatimonadales bacterium | reverse complement strand
TGCGGCGAAGGCGGTCGACAGGGCCGTCAGGTAATCCGGCAGAGTCGCGGCGGGACCCGCTGCGTTGTACGCACTCCATGCGTCGGGAACGGTTCGATGCGTGGTCGCCTGCTCGACGAGGCGCAGGAGGTCGACACCACGGATGTACCTCATACCCGACGGCCAACGCTCGGTGGCGAGGCGCTGTTCCATGACGATTCGGTGTCCGGCAATGCCGGGGCCCTCGAATACATGTAGCGACGAGCCCCGTATGGCATCGAGCCACTCTCGCGAGCGCAGCGTGTCGAAGGCGGCCCGAACGTCAGTCTCGGGAATCTCCGCCAGGAGTGGGTCGAGGGTTGCGTTCCGCTCCGGTGAGGTATCGGCCGAACCTCCCGGTTTGCCTGCCCGGCGTGCGGCCCGCGCGCGCTCGATCCAGTACGGCGTTCCGTACGCCTCCGCTGCCGATGCGAAAAAGGGCTCCGAGGCCGAGCGATATCGCTGGTACACCTCTGCCTCACGCGCGTCGAAGAAGTCCACTGCGGCCGAGGCCATGTCGGGATCGATGAGCGCCGTATTCACCACGATCCCCGCGAGCCACCCCGATGAGAGCGCCTTCTTCACGCCGAAAGAGGAGAGAGGATCGATGAATGAACCGGCGTCCCCGGCCAGCACGAGCCCTTGGCGTGCATATCGATGGGCCCGGTAGAGGGAGGCGGGACAGGCCCATGCCTCACCGACGGGCCGAGCCCCCTCTCGAGAGCGGCCGAGGTGTTCGGTTCGATCGAGTTCCCTGTCCAGCACGGCGGAGAGTTCGTCCCCACCCAGCCCTTCTCCCCGGTGATCGATCATGACGGTGTAACAGCGAAGCCCTTCTCCGAGGGGGACTGACCACGCCCAGCCCTGGTCGTAGGACTCGATGAACGTCAGGTGGCGATCCGCCTCCGGCCACCCTCCCTCGCGAGCCCACCGCCGAACCACGGCAAGGGTCGTGGTGCTGCGGTCCACTTCGCGACCTTCACGACGTGCGATCAGGCCGTGGCGCCCGGTTGCGTCGATCAACCAGGGCGTCTCGAGTGTCCGCTCGCCGTCCTGACCCTGACAGCGCACATGCCACCCTCCGTCGACTTCGTGCGCTTCGCGAGCGGAATAACCCCGCATGAGCGTGACCCCGGCCTCCTCGGCCACTCCGACGAGTACGGATTCGAGGCCGGCACGGTCCGTGTGGAAGCCGGCCGCGCTACGCTCGAACGACTCGGAGCGCGCCTCTCCGCCGGCCCAGAGAACGGAGTTGCCGTGGTTGGGGAAGAGGCGGGCCGCCTCGACAGCGTCCAGCGCTCCGATCTCCTCGAGGACCCGACGGGCGGATGGAGGGATCGAAACCGCGAGCGAGCCGGCGGTCGGATCCCCCGGGCTGATCAAGGTGACACGATGGCTTCGCCGGGCCAGCAGGGTCGCGGCGGCGCACCCCGCTGGTCCGCTGCCGAGAACGACGACGTCGATCGGGTTCAGTTCGGTGGTGCGCAGGCACAGCCGGTGCCGCAACCCTGAAAGCCGGCATCGCCTGTGGATCCCGTGACGGGGACCGGGGCGCTCATCAGTCGCCGTACGGGTGTGTCCGCGGGGGTATCTCCCGACTCGATCGCCGCGCAGGCGACCAGCTGACCCCACGTCGTGAGTTCTTCACTCATTCCGTGACGGACTTCCACGGTCCTCCCGTTTGCGGAGCACTCATATTCGTAGTAAGGCATGATCACATCCTCGTGTTTCGACCTTCGCTATGGTAAGCCCCCCATGACCCTTCGTTCCAGAGGCGGCGACGAGTTTGGCGCTCGCGCCGGCGCACTTCTGATCCTTCTGTTGATGTCGGGGCCGGCGGCCGGGGAGGTCGACGCTCAGGTGAGCCCCCGCCCCGGAGACCTCGCGATCGTTGGTGGTCGACTGTGGGATGGCACCGGGGACGAGTCGCGCGACAACCCGGGAATTCTGGTCAGAAATGGCACCATCATGCGCGTGGGCGGTGGTGGGCTGGACCCCGATCTCGACCTCGAGGGTGTGGAGGTCCTGCGCCTCGCGCCGGGTGAGCTCGTCATGCCGGGTCTCTTTGACCTGCACGCCCACTACGCGGTCGACCTCTTCGGTGAGGGTCGTGTCGACGAGTACACGGTGAATCCGGTGCTCTTTCTTGCCAACGGCGTGACGTCGACGTTTCCGGCCGGGGAAGTCGATCCGGACGAGGCTCGACGCGGGCGGGAACGCATCGCCGCAGGTGATATCCCGGGTCCGAGGATTTTCAGCTCTGGACCGTACTGGGGAACGGCGCGCCCGGGATGGTCGCATGAGGCGATGACGCCCGACTCGATTCGACGGGAAGCCACCTTCTGGGCGCTCAATGGCGCTCGGGGGTTCAAGGCGAAGGGCATCCGGCCCGAGCAGCTCGAGGCCGTGATCGATGTTGCGCACGAGTATGGTCTCACGGTCACCGGTCATCTGGATTCCGGGTTCCGACAGACGGTCAACCCCCGGGACGCGATCCTCATGGGGATCGATCGGATCGAGCACTTTCTCGGGGGTGAGGCGCTTCCTGCCACCCGATCGGCGTACGCATCACTCGAAGCACTCGACCTCGAGGATCCCGTAACGGACGAGCGGATTCGGGCCCAGGCACGACTGTTCGTCGAGCAGGGCGCCTTCTTCGACGCCACCCTGACCGCGTACGGGTATTTCGCCGACCGCGAGCCGATCGTCTTCGGCGACTGGGCCGACGAAATGGGGTTCCTCACGCCGTACGCGCGCCGGGTCGTGGAAGACGGGTTGCCTCGCGCCCGGCTCGACCAGTTCGGGCGGATCTACTACGTGAAGCGTGAGACGCTCCGGGTCTTTGCAGCCAGCGGAGCCGTGAGCCAGCTGACCCTCGGGACAGACCACCCAAGCTGGGGCGAATTCTGGAGTGGTTTCGGTGCCCACCGCGAACTGCACGCCATGGTCCTCGCCGGGATCTCGAACGCGGACGCGCTACGTGCGGGAACCGTCAATGCCGCCCGGGCGCTCGGTGTCTCGGAGCGCCTCGGGTCGATTGCTCCGGGCAAGTACGCAGACCTTCTGATCGTAGACGGAGACCCTCTGACGACCATCACCGACACACGGAACGGCATCCACGTCGTGCGCGCCGGCCGGGTGTACGATCCGGCCACGCTCTTCGAGTCGGTTCGAGGCATGATGGGCCCGCAGTCGGCGGCCGAGGTGGACTGGTGGAAGGGTAACGTGCGGCTTGGCCGATGAGCCCCCTGTCACCCGATGACGTCTCGGTCGTCGAGACCGCACGGCAGGAGCTCGACGAGCTGCCCCTGCCCGCGGCCAGAGGGACGTTCGGGTGCCTCGGAGGGCTCGCTGGTACCGCTCTGCTCGCGGCATGGCCGAGGCTGCTCGACGTCGTCCCGGAGCTTTCGTTCTTCTCGCCATTCGCCATGCTCTTCGCGGTCGCGGCGATCCTCGGAGGGGTCGTAATGGGTGTGTCTGGCGGGCCGTCGGGTCGCAGCGCAGCGAGGGCCGCGGTCGAGGCTGCGCTCAGGGTGCTCGAAGACCCCGACGCGGCGCGAGATGAGCAGCTGCGAGCTGCGACGGTGCTTCTCACGCGCTCCTGCGTCTCTCAGGGACCGTCCGTCGACCTCATGATCGACAGGGAGGAGGCGACGGGGCGAATTGGTGATCGGATCGACGTTGTCACCGATGTCGATCGTCTGCTGGTCGAGCGGTACGGCGCCGCGCCGGTCTTCGCCGAGTGGGAGCCGGATGGCTGATCGCCTTTGATCGGACTGCGCTGAAAGGGCTCGCGTCCCCTACCGTTCTGCCGTAGATAGGTGTCGGACACTTCCTGTACCGCGGCCTCCCGGCCGCTGCCGCTCATGCACTCGGACGACGTTTCCCCCTGGTTGATTCGTGGGGTCTATCTGTTCGGTATCGCACTGATTCTGCATGCCGTCATCGATCTCTCCACCACCGTCTGGCCGGTTCGCGTCAGCGAGATCACATGGCGGTACGGCTTTCTCGGGCTCGGGGCCGGGTATCTCCAGACGCCGATCCTCGGTCTGCTGTTCATCGGCGGAACCGCTCTGTGGACCGGCAATCTCGGACTCGCTCGTGGCGTGGGGGCGCTGCTCCTGGCCACATCCGTGATCCTGTTGGCGTCTGTCGGCCTGTTCATGCTCGACGTGGTTCAGGTCAGGCAGCTTCGCCCGGCGGAGGCGCAGACAGCCGTGCTGTACGGGGGGCTGTTTCAGGCGGTGAAGTATGTGTTGGCGGCTCTGATCGTGGCCGCGATGGGGCATGGGCTGCGTGACTCCGTTCGAACGGCGGAACGGGGTACGCCAGGGCCGTCGGATCGGCGCCCGCTGTTCGAGGCGAAGCCTGAAATTCCCGCTCCCAGGAAGTCGGCAGGCGCGTCCGACCCGGCGTTCGGGGACCCGGAAGGAGAGGGTGCGCACGACAGTGAGGAGGGTGCCGAGGCCGATGTCGACGGTGGTGGAGTGACGGCACCCGAGCCGGAGTCGAGAGGGGACTCGGGTTCGGACGGCGTGGGGTCCTCCGGACGGCAGTCCACGGAGAACGATTCCAGGAAGAAGAGGTCCAGGAAGAAGAGGTCCGGGAAGGCCGATTGAACGACGAAGCGGCGGACCGTCGACTGACGGCCCGCCGCTCGTTCAGATGCTGCCGGGGTGGCCGAGGCTGAATCGTCCTTCCGGCTAGAAGATCGGAGCGCGCAGGTAGGTGTCGGACCTTGCCCATGCCTCCCGGAACTCCGCATGAACTTCGTCCGCCTCGGCATCCCTGCCTTGCGCGCGCAAGGCCTGCTCGAGTCCGAAGAGGGACCAGCCGTTATGCGGGTGCTTCACCAGCTCGTGCCGGAATGCCGCTTCGGCCTCCGCGAACCGACCGGCCTCGTTCAGGGCATCGCCAAGCCAGGTGTAGATCGAGAAGGGAAGGGGCTCAGGCTCATCGTACCGGAGCCCGTCCTCCACCTCACCGCCCGCCCTCATCACGTCGATCGCCGTGTCGAGATCTCCATTCGTGCGAAGGATCTCACCTTCGAGGATCGCGGCTACGACGCCGAGCAGCTGCGTCGCGGTGTGCCCCCGAAAGTTGTCGTCCGGATCACGTTCGATCGCGGACTGCAGGAGGTGCAGGTACCAACGAGCCGTACCCTCGTCGCCGAGGCGCAGGTGGGCATATCCTTTCCCGAAATCGTACAGGCCCCGAAAGACGGTGCCTTCGGGGGGCTCACTCAGCGCGATGATGTCGTCGAAGCGGCCGAAGCGCACCATGGTGAGGGCTTCGTAGAACGTGGCCCCATCCATCAGGTCGGCGTAGTCGCGGCCGGCCTGGATGGCAACGGCGCCCTGACCGTCGTTCGAAGCAGCGAAGAGCAGCATGTGAAGATTGTGCGACGGATAGATGGCAAAACCCTCACCGTACGCTGCCTTCAGGTCCGAATGCCACGCGTCGGTGTTCGCGCGAACCGCGTCGCCCCAGCGACCGATCCGGTTGTAGGTGTGGGAGGGCATGTGCTGAATGTGACTGGCCCCCGGGATGGATTGTCCGAGATAATCGGCGCAGCCCTCCGCGAGCCCCGGCTCCTGCGTCGGCTCCGTCGCGTGCACGTAGAGGTGACAGGCGCCGGGGTGGGTGATGTCCTGCTCCAGAACGGACTCGAGAACTCGATGGATTTCCTGAACCTCGGGGTTGTTGATGTCCCACGTGCCGCGTCTCGGCTGCAGCAGCATGAGCGATTCTCCCGCAAGAAAGCCGATGTCGAGGTCGTCCGGATTCTGTTCGTAAAGCCCGTTGATCGTCTCCGCCCACGTTTCGTCCAGCGATCGGCGTCGCTCCGCATCGTGCTCCGCCTCATAGCGATCGGCCATGGCCTCGATCATCGCCCGCTCCACGGCCGAGGCATGAGCAACCGAACGTTCGAGGGCCTCCTGTATGGCCGCGTATGCTCTCGGTGCGTCCGGCGCGGTCATCGGACCGTTGAGGTACGGCCCCCACGCCCAGGCTTCACCGAAATAGCACATCGCACAGTCGGGATCGAGCTTCCATGCCTCCCGGAATGAGCGGGCTGCCAGATTCGGGTCGAAGGCGTACATGAGCTGAATGCCCTGATCGAAATACCGCTGGGCTTCCTCCGAGGAGGTCGTGACCGCCCGGTGGAAGGGCCCCAGTCCGCGCCCGTCGTGATGAAGGGGCATCGGCTCCTCAAAATCCGGAGGATACTCCGGGGCCTGCGCCATCAGAGGGGTGGTGAGGGCGAGCGAGAGGGTCGACGCAGCGATCAGTCGGCGCATGTGGGGTGACTCCGGCACGGGAGAGGACGGGACGCCGAAATGTGTTTCCGCGCCTGCCGGTCGTCCACTCACGCTCCCTGGGCGTCAATACCCCGTACCCTCTGGCCGCGCGTCCGCAGGAAGCGCAGGTTGAGGAATGGTGGTGCAACCCGGACCGAGGAGACCGATTCGATGCCCCGTGACGAACGTCCCAGACTTTCGCGCCGTGCCTGGATTACGACGACCTCCGGCGTGATCGCGGCAGGTCTCGTTCGGACCCAATCGGACGCGATCAAGCTCGTCGCGCAGGAAGCGCCGACGGACCCCACACGGGTTCCGGGCCGACTCGTGTCGGAACTCGGCACCCGTGCTCCCGCGGAGCAGCCGGCGAGGCTGGTGCGGGCCGCCGCGCTCTCCTCGTCCTCCCGAACTCCCCTGGCCGACCTGATGGGCACGATCACGCCCGCAGATCTGCACTTCGAGCGCCACCACGCGGGTATCCCCGATATCCAGTTCGAGGATCACGAGCTGCTCGTACACGGCATGGTCGATCGGCCGATGGTCTTTCGTATGGCCGACCTGATGCGCTACCCGCAGGTCTCGAGGATTCGGTTCCTGGAGTGCTCCGGGAACGGGGGAGGGGTGTACAACCGGGACCGGATGCCGACCGAGATCACGGTTCAGGCTCTGGACGGGCTTCTGAGCACGAGCGAGTGGACGGGTGTTGCGGTCTCGACGATTCTGCGGGAAGTGGGTGTGCGGCGGGGTGCGAGCTGGATTCTCGCAGAGGGGGGAGACTCCGCGGTCATGTCGCGCAGCGTGCCGCTCGACAAGGTCATGTCCGACTCCATCCTGGCCTACGGGCAGAATGGGGAACGGATTCGCCCGGAACAGGGATACCCGCTCCGCCTGTTCAACCCCGGCTACGAGGGCAACACCTCGGTCAAATGGCTGCGCAGGATCGAGGTAACGGACCGCCCCACGCATACACGCGATGAAACGTCGAAGTACACCGATCCGCTTGGCGACGGTACGGTCCGCCAGTTCAGCCTGGTCATGGATGCCAAGTCCGTGATCACCTTCCCGTCCTATCCGTACGTCCTCCCCGATGCCGGCTGGTGGGAGATCCGGGGGCTCGCGTGGTCGGGGCGAGGCCGCATCACGCGGGTTGAAGTCAGCACCGATGGGGGCCGGACGTGGGCAGATGCGGCCCTTCAGGGCCCGATCCTCGACAAGTCGACCGTACGCTTTCGTCATCTCTTCGAGTGGAACGGGCGGGACACCATGCTTCTCAGTCGGGCCACCGACGAAACTGGCTACGTGCAGCCCACGGTGGAGCAACTATGGGAAGCACGGGGGACCCGGACGTCCTATCACCAGAACCATCAACGGGCGTGGAAGATCGCCTCGACAGGTGAGGTTACCTTCGGCTTGGGAGAGCTCGTATGAGAACCGTGAGCGCAGGACTTTGCCTGATGCTCTCGGGCCTCGCCGCGTGCTCCGACGGTGGTCAGGTCGCGAGCGGCGGCGCGATCGGATCCGACCCGATGGCCATGGCCGGAACCGCCGATGCGATTCCCGCCCACGCGCCGGCCCGCTTCGGGTTCGGCAGTGAGGCATCGGACGCGAGGGTGGCCCTCTGGGACATCGACGTCCGACCGGACGGCGAAGGCCTGCCCCCGGGAAGCGGGTCGGTGGCCCAGGGCCGGGAGGTCTACAACATCTACTGCATCGCTTGTCACGGGCCGACCGGGACCGAGGGTCCGAACGATCGCCTCGTGGACAGCGAGCAATGGTTGGAAGCCCCGAGCACGCGCACCGTCGGCAACTACTGGCCGTATGCCACGACGCTGTACGACTACATCCGGAAGGCGATGCCCCAACTTACGCCGGGGATTCTCTCGCACGATCAGGTCTACGCCGTCATCGCATACATCCTGTGGATGAACGAGATCGTCCCCGACGACGCCGTCATGAATGCGGAGACGTTGCCGGCGGTCGTGATGCCTGCCCGCGACAAGTTCGTGGCCGACGACCGTGTCGGGGGCTCCGGGGTGGTGCGCTGACCCGGAAGGAGCGCGCCCGGGGTCAGCCGCGAGGCTGAACCAGTCGCTCGAGATCTTCCGCCATCTGGCTGGCCATGTAGTTGAGAAGCACGGCCGTCGCCGGCCCCTGATTCACGTTGCCGACGATGATGGAGAACTCGGGCTGGTTGCCGTCGGGGCCGCCCGCCGCGGTCAGCATGACGGGGTCGCCTGATCGCAGGCGCACGACGTGTCTGGCCGCGAGCGGAATGGTAGCCTCCAGCGGCGTCCCGGAAGCTGCCGGACCGGTCCACACGATGTCCGGGGCGTCGATGTCGCCGAAGTGCACGATATACCGGGTTTCCGTACCAAGGGGCTCGGGCAATGCCGCACGGAGGCCGAGAGCGGGTGCCACGACGAGGACAGGGTGGTCGACGCGAATACCCAGCGAATCATTGATCGCCGTGTAGGCTTCCAGCTCCTCGGACGAGGTACGCTCACGATCTCTGAAGAGCGGGGAAAACGACAGGGAGACGGCCACGTTGCCGATTCGGGCGTAGCCAATCGTCCGGCCGCCCCCGAGCTGACCATCTCCGTTTGGCTGGAGCGGGGATGGCACCGTCCACGGACGATCCTCGCGAATCTCCCAGACGGACTCTCCGGAGTCGACGAATCGGAAGTCCGCAGACTGGCCCGGAGGAAGGGCGGCCTGATCGCAGAGCGTGCTCGACACACTCGTGCACGCCTCCTCGACGGCACTGCGGACAAAAATCGCCCCGTCGCAGGGGCCGGCGGCCTGCAGCAGTGACGCGTTGGCGTCGAGTGTGCTGTCGGCCCGTTCCTGGACGGAGGCAAGGGCCTGCGTCACCACTGCCTTGATGGTTTCACGGCCGGCCTGCCGCTCATTGAGGAGGCCCGGGTCTTCGGTCGTGACGTACCGCTGCGCGAGCGCCGCATCCGTTCTGAACCAATCGCGTATCAGGGCCTCCGTCGGGTCATCAGCATCGAACGGCTCGGCTGCGCTGCGGTCCTCGAGTGCGACGGCCCCGGCGATCTCGCGCAGTCGGGAGGCGCGGACGACCAGAGGCTGGATCACGCCATCGAGGGTGGCGATCTGGGCCAGAGTTCCGACGCAGGCACGGGACCGCGCAAGCTCGACTTGCGCGAGCCGGGAAGGCACGACGTCGAGTTGCGCGACGAGCGCGGTCGGAAGGAGCGAGATGAGAGCTGCGAGCGCGGCGGTGCGCAATGCGATGTCTCCGTTGGGAAGTCGATTCGAAATGTAGCGGGCACGCGAGCGTTGTCCGCTGTTACCAGCGGCACGGGTCCGGAGGTTCCATGCCGGCGCATGCAGTCGGACCGGTCAGCCGATCGGTTCGCCGTGCGGGTCCGACGGTCAGCCCTCAGTCACTGATCAGTGGGTTCAACCCTCGATCACGCAGAAGCCGGTTGAAGTCCGCGAGGTCACCATCTACAAGAGCGCCCAAATCCTGACGCGCACGAATCAGTGCGTCCCGCAACAGGATCTGAACCTCCCCGTGCTGATCGGTCGGGCGAAAATCGGCGCTCGAAACACCGTTGGCGAGGTGTCTCAACTTTCCGACGATCTGAGCCGGGTAGCGGACCCCGTCCTGGCCCGTACCCGTCGTCCTGAGCTGGATCAGCTCTTCCTCGACCTCGATCAGACGCGCGTCCAACTGCCGGGCTCCGTCGATCAGGTCCTCGGCACCACCCTGACTCTGAAGTACGTCGACCAGGTCGTAGAGTTGGCGTCGCACCCACTCGATGCGGTTGACCGCGTCCGCCGCGGCGTCGTAGTCGTTGCGGATCTCTGCAAGAAGCGCGAACTGAACCGCGATGTCGTCGGCTGAGCCCTCCGAGGCGGGGTCCTTGCGCACGTTGAGCAGGGTTCGGTGTTCCTCCCCGCCCACGAGAAGCGTCACACTGTAGGTTCCCGGAGGGTGGCGTAGGGCCATGCCGCTCTGGATCCGTACCCGATCCGGCCCATAGTCGACCCAGTCGGCGTACAGTGGGGCCACACGCCGCTCGATTGCCGTGCTCGCCTCACCCATGAAATCCCAGAACACTCTGTTGATACCGGCTTCGGTCGGTACATCCAGCGTCCGTACGAGCGCCCCGCGCTCATCTTCGATCAGCATCGTTGCAGGCATGCCAACCAGATCCTCACCGATCCAGTAGTTGAGGAACGCCGCGTTCGGAGGATTCTGCCCGGCACTCATGTCGATCGTCTGCTGCGCCGGGGTCGTCCTCGGGTTGAAGCGGTAGGCATCCCTCGGATCGAAGAGGTGTGCCGAGGTCGCGCGAACCTCGTCGGTGAGCTGCTGGAGCGGGGTAATGTCGTCCATGATCCAGAACCCTCGCCCGTACGTCCCCACGACCAGATCGTTGAAGTGCTCCTGAATGACGATCCCGTACATGGGCGCGGCCGGCATATTGTTCACGAGGGGCTGCCACTGGTCCCCGTCGTCGAAGCTGACGTAGACGCGGTTTTCCGTGCCCAGGAAAAGCAAGCCCGGGCGAACTGGATCCTCCTGGATGCTCCTCGTGAAGCTCAGGATGTGATCGTCGATTCCATCGGTGATCAGATCCCAGCTCTGGCCGTAGTCGTCGGTACGGTAGACGTACGGGCGGAAGTCTCCGACCTGGTGGGCCTCCACGGCCATATAGGCGCGGCCGGGGTCCCACTTCGACGCGTCGATGCCGCGGACGACACCGTCCGCCGGCCAGTCCGGCAGGTTCTCGGTGACATCCACCCACGTCTGCCCGTCGTCGCGGCTCACGTGGACCCTCCCGTCGTTCGAGCCGGCGTAGAAGACGCCCTGCTGTGCGGGAGACTCGTCGAAGGCGTAGATCACACAGCAGTATTCGACACCGATATTGTCGGGCGTGAGGCCCCCACTGATGCCCTGGCGGCTCTTGTCGTTCGTGCTCAGGTCCGGGCTGATCACGTCCCAGCTCTGCCCGCCGTTGCGCGTCCGATGGACGTGCTGGCTGGTCACGTAAATCGTGTTGTTGTCGTGCGGTGACACGAGGAGCGGAAACGTCCACTGGAAGCGGTACCGGAGTTCGGCCGCAGGCCAGCCACCGGTGCTTTCGGGCCAGACCTCGACGTTCCGGAATTGCCGGGTCCGTTCGTCATGGCGGACCACGATACCCCCTCGCGCACCGGATCCCGACGCGCTCGACCACACGATGTTGGGGTCGGTCGGATCAGGGGTCGCGAATCCGCTCTCCCCTCCACCCACTGCATGCCAGTCACCCCGGGGGATCGTCGGTCCGTAGAGTGTGTTGCTCGGCCCGCGGTACGACGGCCCGTCCTGCCGGTTACCAAGCACGTTGTACGGGACCGCGTTATCGACGGTCACGTGGTACATCTGCGAGATCGGCAGCTCGACGCGGTGATAGGTCTCGCCACGATTGTTCGAGATGTGCACGCCCTGGTCGTTCCCGATGACCAGACGGTCGGCGTTGTCGGGATCGATCCACAGGTCGTGGTAGTCACCACCGGGGCGCTGATACCCCTCGTGGTTGATGTAGGTGAGTCCCCCGTCGTACGTGCGTGAGAGTCCGGCAGTGAGGAAGAAGACTTCGTTCTCGTCATCGGGGAATGCACGGCAGTTGTTGTAGTAGCCGGTCCGGCCGCCGAGATCCCGACTGAAGTTGACCAGCTGCCAGTCGACACCGCCGTTGTCGGAACGCCACAGCTCGCCGGATTCCGTCTCTTGGCCGTGCCACGGAACGCCGTCCCCGGTCTCGATCAGGGCGTAGACCCGCCTGGAATCGGCCTGCGACATGCAGATGTCGACCTTGCCGACCGGGAGGACCGGGAGGCCCCGCCCCTCGAGTTTGGTCCATGTATCACCACCGTCACGCGACGCGTAGATCCCGGACCCGGGACCACCGCTCTCGCGGCCCCACGTGTTGAAGACCACGGTCCACATCCCCGCGAAGAGAATGCGCGGGTTGTTGGGATCCATGATCACGCTCGAAGACCCCGTGTTCTCGTCCACGAAGAGTACCTGCTCCCACGTGTCCCCTCCGTCGGTGGTCCGGAAGACTCCTCGTTCCTGCTGGGGACCGTGCGCATGACCCAGCGCGCCGACGAAGACGATGTCGGGATCGGTAGGGTCGATGACGATGCGGGACACACGACCGATCTCGTCGAGACCCATGTGCTCGAACGTCTCTCCGCCGTCCATCGATTTGTACACGCCGTCGCCGACCGTGACGTTCGAACGGATATGGGGCTCACCGGTCCCGGCCCAGACGATCGTGGGATCGGAGACGGACACTGCGAGAGCTCCGACGGACGCCACGTCCTGATCATCGAAGACGGGACGCCACGTGATCCCGCCGTCTGATGTCTTCCAGAGACCGCCGGAGGCGGCGCCCGCGAAGTAGGTGAGAGGGTCACCCACCACGCCCGACACCGAGGCGATGCGATTGCCTACAACGCCGATGTGACGGTAGGCGAGTGCGCTCAACTGGTCCGTGGCTGCCTGTTGTGCTCCCAGCGGTGCGAAGGCCAGGGTGCCTGCGAGGGCCGTGAAGGCCAGGCAAGGAAGAGCGGAAGGACGGACTCGGAGGGCAACGCGGGTCATGGGACCTCCTGCAGGACCGAAGCGATCGCGATCGTGAGGTACGACCGTCAATTGGCATGAGAGTTCGGGAGGTGGCAAGCGGAAGAGCTTTCGGGCGCCGATCTCCAGTCCGAGCGGGCCCGTAGCGCGCACGCTGTAAGGAGAATCGAGTCTCAGCGCCCTTCGTTGCGCTCCTGCACCCTGGCTCCCGACAGGACGTTTTCGAGGGCATAGTTCGCCTCGTGGCAGGCGTACTCGTACAGCATGCCGTCGAGTCGGTTGAACGGCATCTCGCCAGAGATCGGTGCGGTCAAGATGACGGGGTCCTCAACCGTGAACTCGTAATTCAACTGGTGCTCCGAGGGGCGGGTGAAACGCTCGACCACACGGATGGACTCAGAGGGCAGGAACTGCGCCGCGGAGAGTGCGAACATGGGCTGGTCCGGATGAATGTTCGTGGTCTCGACCACGAGCGTGTCTCCCTCCCAGCGTCCCCGGGAATCTCCCAGCCATGGACGCATGTGCTCCGGAAGGGGTTGTGACTCGCCCAGTCGGATGACGCGAACGTCGTGCACCATTTCGGTCATGATCATGATCGCGTCCGGCGTCTGCACGATCGTGTAGTTGTTGTTGTAGAAGTAGTTGGGCAGCATGGGTGGCCCGCCGTTGGATCCGAAGGAAAGGATGCAGCGTTCGCCCACCGGGCGGTTCTCCGGATTGTCGTACGGACCGAATTGCCGCGCGGACGCTCGTCGCTCGGCGATTCGACGCTGGCCCTCGTCGGTGAAGGGAGGGCGACGACCATCCTCGGGATCCGTGATGAGCGAACTGCGCGGCTCACCGTCGTACCATGCGACGCGGTCTCCGGCGTCGATGAAGAAGTAATTGTACCCGCCGACACCCCCCGCAGCCCCCGTCGAACCGTCGCCTCCCACCGGGGGCGCTTCACGATCCGGATCGCTCGGCTGGGCCTCCGCTTCGATCAGATCCTGACGGCGACCCTCCATGGCCGCGATCTGATCCGGTCTCAATACCAGCGGCTGGCCCTGCGCCCGCACGATGGGTGTCATCGTGGCGTTACTCCAGTTCCCCTGAAAGTCCGGTGTTCCGTCGTCCAGTCTGGGCACGGTCCAGCCCGGAGGAGGTGAAGGCGGCGCTTGACGGGCGGAGACCGGAACGACCCCTGGCAGGAGCACAATGAACGCCAGTGCCCCCGCCTTCACGACAGCACTCAACGGCGGACGGCTGTCGGACCGCGTGCCGTCCCTTCCCAGTCCGGATCGGCTGCACCGATGAACGTCCCGGTGGCCGGGTCGAATTGAATCCCGTGCACGCGACCGAAGGCGCCCGTCCGGGGCTGCGAGTTGATGGCCAGTCCGAGTGCTTCCATTTCGGCACGTTCCGCGTCGGTCCATCCGATCCCCGGAGAGGTTTCGGCATTGAGACTCCCGCCCGGACCGCCGGCGACCCGTGGCTCGGCAAGGGCGCCCGGGAGCTCCATCCCGAAATCGATGACTCTCGTGATCGCGTGAACGACCGCGGGTGGGATCATCCCGCCCCCGGCACCCCCGAGGAGGAGTACGACCTGTCCATCCTTCGCAACGATGAAGGGGCAGATGTTGGACCGAGCCCGCATCCCCGGCTCGGTCATCGTACCGAGGTACCCACCGAGCGTGGACGCGTACAGGAACCCCAGCCCGGGGGTGACAACCTTCGAGCCCATGTTCGGGCCGAGTGTCTGGGTGAGGGAGACGAACATTCCGTTTGCGTCGGCGGTGGACAGGTGGGTCGTATGGCCGCCGTAGAGGTCGCCTCGTTCCTCGAGTTCGGGTGTCGGCATCCACGGCTGAAGAGGACGCTGGCCGGGCGCCGCAATGTCGGCGGCGAGGGTTTGTGCGTACGCTTTCGATGTGGCTCGTACCGCTGCCGTATCCGGACCGAGGACGGCGAGCTCACGCTGGGCCATGCGAAGAGCCTGACCCGTGACCGCGAACCATTCTGCCTCACTCATCGACGTCGGGTCGAAGGTCTCCATCACCTGGAGCGCCTGAATTGCGAGAACGCCGGCTGCGGGGACATCCGTTCCGATGATGTCGTATCCTCGATACGTGCCTCGCACGATCCGGCTGTCTTCCGCCACGTACTGTTCCAGGTCCTCCAGGTCCACGACGGCCCCGTTCGCTCGGAAGTCGTTGGCCATCGCCTGCGCGATTTCTCCCCGATAGAAGACGTCCCTACCGCCGACCATGATCTTTCGGAGGGTCGCAGCGTACTCCGGCTGAACCAGGGTCTCACCCGCCGCGAATGGTGACCCATCCCCCTTGTAATAGGTTGCCGCGGTCCCGGGGAACTGGAGTGCCTGCTCCGCTCCCGCTGCCTGACGGGCCGCGTCTCCCGCGAGCAGGCGGAATCCGTTCTCGGCGTACTCGATTGCGGGGGCCATCACCCGTGCCAGAGGGAGGGACCCATGCTCCTCGTGGAGTTTGAGCAGGCCGGCCGTGGCCCCGGGGATACCGATCACGGCGTACCCGAACGAAGCCCGGGGGGCCGTTTCGTGGTCGTAGTCCCACGGCGCCTGAGTGGTACCATCGATCCCGTGGAACTCGCCGTCGGGAGTCCGAATCAAGATCTGATTCCGCCCGCCGATGGAGTTCATGGTGGGTTCGACGACGGCGATCGCGAAGCCTGCAGCGACGGCTGCATCCGCGGCGTTGCCGCCCATTTCGAGCATTCGAACTCCCGCATCGGTCGCAAGGGGGTGGGCAGCGCTGACCATCCCCAGCTCCGAGCGTCCGCTCTGTCCGACGGACTGGGCCGCCGACCCGGCAGGAAGACAGGAAAGGGCGGCGACGAAGAAGACGATCGATCGGGAACGACGGATGCCTTTCGGGCTCATGGACGTCTCGAGCAGGAGGGGTCGTGTGACCACCAGATGGTACTGCACGGCGGGGCAGGGGGCACGCCTTCTCGTGCGATATGTCCCTCGAGCTGTCCGCTCGATACTCGCCCTGCAGCGCTCGGGGCGGTACCATCGCGCGGCAGGTGACACGATCAGTGGAGGTTCGATGATACGGCGGCGGAGCCAATGATCGAGGCCCGTATCCGTGCGGCCGTCGGTCTGATGCTGCTTCTGGGCATCGCGTGGGCGCTGTCGACCGATCGGCGCAACGTCTCCTGGCGACTGGTCGGCTGGGGCCTCGGCCTGCAGATCGGGTTCGCGCTCCTCGTGTTGAAGACCCCGGCGGGCGTTGCCGCCTTCGACGCCCTCAATCATGTCGTGCATGCCATTCTCGGCTATGGCACCGAGGGGGGAAGATTCATCTTCGGCAACCTGGTCGGCAGCGAGGTGCCGGTGGGAACCCTCGGGCCTGACGGAGGCTTCGTTGCGTCGGAGGGGATGGCGGCGGAGACCGGAGCGTTCTTCGCGTTTCGGATCTTGCCGAACATCATCTTCGTGTCGGCTCTCATGACGGTCCTCTATCACCTGGGTCTCATGCAGCGGGTCGTACGTGCCGTCGCCTGGGTGATGCAGCGCACCATGAGGACGTCCGGTGCCGAGACCCTTTGCACGGCCACGAACATTTTCGTCGGGATGATGGAGTCGCCTCTGGTCGTGAAGCCCTACGTGGAGCGCATGACCGAGTCCGAAATGATGGCGATCATGACGGCCGGGCTCGCGACGATTTCCGGAACGGTGCTCGCTGCGTACGCCGGCATGCTCCTCCCCTATCACCCCGACGCCGCCGGACACTTGATCGCAGCCTCGGTCATGTCTGCGCCGGCTGCGCTGGTCATGGCAAAGTTGCTCGTGCCCGAGACCGGTCGGCCAGCCACGACCGGGGTCCTGGCCGAAGAGGTGGAGCGACATGATGTGAACGTGATCGATGCCGCAGCCCGGGGTGCGGCCGAGGGGCTTCGCCTGGCTCTGGTCGTCGGGGCGATGCTGATCGCGTTCATCGCTCTCGTGGCCATGGTCAACGGTGTGCTCAGCTGGCTCGGTGGCTGGTTCGGCATGCCGGGCGTCACACTCGAGGGGCTGCTGGGGATTCTTCTGGCTCCCGTGGCGTGGATGCTGGGTATCCCCTGGGCCGACGCCGGACTCATCGGCCGCATGATCGGGGTTGATTTCGTGCTCAACGAGTTCGTTGCGTTCGTCCAACTTTCGAGCGAGCTCGAGGCCGGCGTTTCTCTGGACCCGCGCTCGATCGTGATCGGGATTTATGCGCTGACGACCTTCGCCAACTTCGGGTCGGTCGCGATGACCCTGGCGGGCCTCGGAGAAATCGCCCCTTCGCGGCGACACGATCTGGCGCGGCTCGGTCTGAAGGCGATGGCTGCCGGGTTGATGGCCTCACTTGCGACGGCTGCAGTGGCGGGGATTCTGGTCTGACGCGAGCTTTTGCGTCGATCAACTGCAGGATTTCGCGTCAGGCGGGGGCGAACATGTCCGATTCGAAGAAACGTCTTATCGTCGTGGGCGACCGGGTCCTCATTCAGCCGGAGGAGGGGGAGGACCGTACGAAGGTGGGCCTGTACCTGCCCCGTACTGCCGTCGACAATCAGGCTGTGCAAGGTGGCACGGTGGTGGCGACCGGTCCCGGAAACGCGGTCTCCGCGCCCACCGAGCTGGACGACGAACCGTGGAAAATCGGAGGGGCGACCGGAGAACCGCGCTACGTGCCCCTGCAGGCCAGAATCGGTGACTACGCCATCTTTTTCCGCCGGGCCGCGGTTGAGATCACGTTCGAGGGCGAGCATTACCTCGTCGTCCCCCAGGCGGCCATTCTGACCCTGGTGCGGGAAGATGAAGAGCCGGACGAACTGGTCTTCTGACCGGTCGACGCAGGGGGCGCAAGCCGCCGCGTGAGCGATCGGTAGATCTGGAGCGATACCGTTCGTTCATCGACGATTGGGGAGCGTTCCGTGATGCCTCCAATCGTCCGGAGCCGACCGTGTTCCGAGTCAGGACCGGGCGCATCGAGGAGTCTCGTCTTCTGGAGCGCCTTCGTATCCAGGGCTTCATCACAGAGCCGGTCGAGGGTATCGCCGGCTTTCATCGAGTGGTCGAGGGGCCCGGGGCTCTATCGGCGACAACCGAGCACTGGCTGGGTCTGTTGTACGTGCAGCAGGCGTCGACGGGCACCGCGGCGCCTGCGCTGGCGCCTCGTCCGGGTGAACATGTGCTCGATCTTTGCTCCGCCCCCGGAGGCAAGACCCTCCACATGGCCGAGCTCATGCAGGACTCCGGCTGCGTTGTCGCTTCCGAGCTGAGCGAGCCTCGCATTCGGGGACTCCTGGGCAACGTCTACAGGCTGGGTCACTCGAACATCCTCGTGACGGCTGCCGATGGGCGGGACTTTCCGCGTGGTGCGACGTTCGATCGTGTGCTCGTGGATGCCCCCTGCTCCGGGGAGGGAACCCTTCGGCGGGGAGGGGGAAAGGCTCCCGACCAGTCCGCTTCGTTTCTGGGGTATGTAACGAGAGCGCAGTCACAGCTCCTCGAGCGGGCGGTCGAGGTCACGCGCCCGGGTGGGGTCATCACGTACGTCACCTGTACCTTCGCGCCCGAAGAGAACGAAGCCATTGTCAGCGACGCATTACGTCGTCTCCCTGTCGACCTGGAATGGCTCGATCTGCCCGTACCTCATGCACGAGGTCTGACCTCGTTCGAAGGGAGGCAGTTCGATCCCCGGGTCGAAGGTGCCGCCCGCATCTATCCTCATCACCTGGACTCAGGGGGGCTGTTCCTCGCACGCCTGCGAAGGCTCGGAGCGGGTGAGGCTCGAGGATCCGGGAGCCGTGTCCCGGCGAGCTTCCCGGGCGACGCCCTGACCGGCGAGGAGGCAGAGGCACGACTCGCTCCTGCGCTTGAAGAGCTTCGAACCCGTTACGGTGCGGGTGGTGAGCTCGATCACCTCCAGTGGATGTTCCGTGGTGGTCGAGCCTGGTTCCATACGCTCGATGCCTGGCCTCTTCCGATGTGGGAGGAGGGTGATTGGCGAGCGATCTCCGTGGGGATTCGGGGCCTCGATTTCGATTCTCGGGGACGAGCTCGCCCGTCCAACGATCTGATGCGGCTCTTCGGTGACCGTCTTCAGGGTCGGGTCGTGGACGTCGGTGATGACGAAATCCGGGCCCTTCTGTCTCGTGCGACGGTCCCTTCGGTCGAGTCGGAGCGAGGACCGATTGCGCTTCGACATCGAGGTGACGTCGTGGGGCGGGGAGCCGTGACTGCCGATGGGCTCAAGAGCGAGATGCCGAAGGCTCGCGCAGCAGACTACCGACGGTCGATCGATCCAGGCGAACGGTCCTGATCGGCTGCGCCTGCGAGCCACGAGACAAATTTCGCATCGGCCGGTGCAAGTGGGCTTGAGGCCAGCTCGTCCAGCGTCAGCCACGCGACATCGGAGTGCTCATGGGGGACGGGCTCGCCTTCCGACTCGACCGGGTAGAATTCGATGATGTACGGTGAGGCTTCGTCACGGACCGAGTGCAGCAGGTCTCCCACATACGTGACCCGAAGCTCGAGCTCCTCGGCCAGCTCTCGCTGTGCCGCGTCCGCCGGCGTCTCGTCCGGTTCGACCTTGCCACCAGGAAATTCCCAGAGTCCGCCATGGCGCTTCGCGCTCGGACGTCGGCCAACCAGAAGTGCGTCGCCACGTCGCAGGACCGCGGCAACCACTCGAATCGGGTTCACTGCAGTCCGATGGCGATCGCGACCCCGATCGACACACAGCCGAGTACGACGAGCGCCAGGTACAGGGGTGCGGTGAACTTGATCCACTGCTCGTAGCGCACTCCAGCCGACGCGAGGATCGCCATCAGCGCACCGTTGGTCGGTGTGACGAGGTCACAGAGTCCCGCCCCGTACTGGTAGGCAAGAACGATGACCTGTCGGGAGAGGCCGAGGAGATCAGCCAGTGGAACCAGGATCGGCATCGTGAGCACTGCCTGCCCGCTGACGCTCGGCACGGGTACGTGCAGGAGTGCCTGCCCGACGACCATGCCGAGTGCCGACGCCAACTGGGGCAGATTCTCCAGAGGCGTGAACATGCCGTTCACGATCGTGTCGATGATGCGTCCGTCGGCCAGAACCGTCGAGATGGCCCGGGCGAAGCCGATCAGGAGGGCCGCATAGGCGAGGTCACGAAACCCTTTGACGTACGCTTCCGCCGTGCCCGCGATGCCCATCTTCGCGATGAGACCGACTATGCAGCCCATCAGGAAGAACGCTCCTGACATCTGGTCGAAGCCCCATCCCCAGGAACGCAGACCGATCACCATGAGGCCGAACGTCGCGCCGACAAGGCCGAGGATCAGCGAGTCGATGCCGGTCATGCGCTCGCTCGCGTCCTCGGGCGCGGCATCGACCGGCGTGGTCCGGGTCGCGGCTGCGTAGCGCATCGTCGCGCCAATCCAGAGGGTCAGAGCTCCGATAAGAAACACCACACGGAAGAGCGCACCGGAGATGGGCTCCACCTGAGCAGCCTGCTGCGCGATGATCACCTGGAATGGGTTGATCGGGGAAAACGCGGAGCCGACGAACGCCGCGCCCGCGCTCATCGCCACCGCCACGAGGGGTGTGAAGCCGAGGCGGCCGGCCAGGATCAGAAGGACGGGGATCAGGGGTATGATCTCCTCCTGCATGTTCTGGACGACACCCCCGATCGCAAAGAACAGCGAGACGACGGGCACGGCGAGCAGATCACGTCCTCGAAGCAGGCGGATCAGGGAGGGGATCGCACGCCTGAGCGCTCCGGTCTCGTCCACGACGGTGAACGCTCCCCCGATCAGAAAGATCAGGAAAATCACGCTTCCCGCCTCTGCCATGCCCCGCGGCAGGGCTACCATCGCCTCGAAGAGGTTCACCGGGCTCGGCTGGACCGATTGATACGTACCGGGGACGACGAGCGTCCGACCCGTGACGGGGTCTTCCTGTCGGTCGAACTCGCCTGCGGGCAGTACATAGCTGGCCGCCGCGGCGAGGAGAACGCACCCCGTGAGGAGTGCGAGCGGGTGGGGAAGTCTCAACTTGCCGGGGTGCGTCATCGCGCTGGTTCCGTGATGATGAGGGGTAAAGCGGCGTCCAGCGCGCGGACGGCCGCGTAGATGGTCCGGACCGATGCCTCGAACTCGGACGGAACGATCTTCTCGACGTCGTCGGAGGGTCGGTGGTAGTCCTCGTGATCTTCGACACCGAAGTACACGAAGGGAATGCCCGCCTCGTGGAAAGGGCCATGGTCGGAGGCGTGGGTCCAATCGTCTCCCTCGGGTGCATCCGGGCGATCGTGACCCAGTCGGAGGGTTGCCGGTCCGGCCTGTGCCACGGTCTCGAGAATGGGGCGAAGCGCGGGTGTGTGGTGTGCTCCCGCAGCCCAGAGGGTCCCGCCGCTGCGTGAGACCATGTCCAGATTCACATTGACGATGGAGGCAGGGAAGGGTACCGGCGGCTGGCGTACGAGCGAGCGAGCCCCCTGGAGTCCGACTTCCTCGGCATCGAGAAAGGCAACGAGCACGTCGGCGGAGGGTGGGTCCTCCACCAGGAGTCGGGCGAGCTCGAGGACGGCGGCGGTGCCGGAGGCATTATCGTCGGCCCCGTTGTAGATGGCGCCCTCTCGTACGCCCACGTGATCGAAATGGGCGGTGAGTACGATCAGAGAGGTTCCGTCCGATCCTCGGATACGACCCATCACATTCGTGCCGGAACCTCCCGGCCAGGTGAACGGCATCTGATACCCGGTTGCGGCGGGCGGGACCCCCAAGGTCCCGAGGCGGTCCATGAGCCAGCGCGCGACGGACGCATTTTCGTCCGACCCTGCTTCGCGCCCCGATAGGGAATCGTCCGCCAGTACCCTGACGGTTGCCATGAGCCGCTCGATGTCCGGGAGGGTGTCGCCCAGCGGCTGCACGGCACCCATGCCGATGCCGTATTGCGGGCCGGGATTGCGAGCATCCTGTCGGTCGAGGAAGGGAGCAGTGACCACGAGGGCCAGCCCGATCGCCGCGACGATCCAGAGTCGGAGGTACATGGCGGGAGGATGGCGAGGTGGGCCCCACCACGCCAGCTTGATTCGAGGATCGTCCAACTCCGGGAGGGTCGGCATGGAATCAGGTTGTTCCTGCTCAAGGCGCGACTTCGTGCACTCCAGTGTGTCGTGCGCGGCGCACATCGCTCTCATGAGTGCCATGGCTCCGTTCCGATCTGCCTCGTTGTGGGCTGCCCAGGAGCGGTTCCCCGTGGACGCGGCTGAACCGTGGGGTCGACTCGAGCGTGTGGCCGAGGGTATCTGGGCACTGGTATCCACACCTCTGGAGGACCGGATGACGTTGTGTAACGGCGGTATCATCGCCGGACGCAGCGGCGTAGTGATCATCGAGGCGTTCGGCTCCGACGGAGGCGCGCGGTGGATGGCGGCGCAGGCCCGGCGTCTGACGGGAAGGGCGCCGACCCACGCCGTCATCACCCATTATCACGGAGACCATACCGGAGGGCTTCGTGGGACCGCTGAAACTCCGGACATCGAGGTGCTCGGCACCGACGTGACGATCGATCTCACGATGCAGACCCGGGGTGCGGCTCGTGACGTGCTCGAATCGGCCACCGGGGTCGATCGGATCCGCCCGACGGAGATCGATCTCGGAGATCGGTCGGTGATTCTGGTTCCCCGTCGGGGCCACACCGACTCCGACGTGTCGGCCGAGGTGCCTGACGCCTCGGTCGTGTTCTGCGGTGATCTGGTCTGGAATCGGATGATCCCCAACTTCATGGACGCCGTTCCTTCGCGCCTCACCCAGGCCGTACGACTCATGCGAGCTACGAGCGCGGCCACGTACGTGCCCGGACATGGCCCTCTGGCGGATATCTTTGCGATGGACCGGTACCTCGCGTTGCTCGACGATCTGGAGGCGGCGGCCACGAGGGCGATCGAGCGGGGCATTTCAGCCGAAGCGGCCGGAAACGAGTACCGCCTGCCCGCCGGAATCGCCGATTGGTATGCGTTTCAGCCGACCTACTTCGCTACGGCCATCGGGGCGTGGATGGAAGAACTCCGGGACAGGTAGCCGTCCAGTCAAGCCTGACCACGAGGGCGACGCGCATTCGTGCGAGGATGGCCACGGCCCCCGGACATTCCGTCTCCAGACGGTCGAGTGCCTCACCGTGGAGCTGGCCGCCCTGCTCGAGCAGCAGGTGGTTGATGCCGGTATCTCGCCAGAGTGCGAGCTGCTCTTCGGCCGTGCCCCACATCGGAGCTTCGGGGTCCTCGCTGCGCGGATCGAACCGGACGCTCGGTGCGGTGACCCAGCCGCCGTGAAGGTGAAGCGCCGCCCATGCCTCCGGCGCGCCGACGACGCCATCGTCGGGGACCGTACGGTCCATGGCCTCGACGGCTGCGGCGAGTTGTCGGGCGCGGACACGATACGGAGCGCTGGGCTCCCCGTCTGCCACCCGGTACGCTGTAACCGAGGCGTACCCCAGGAGCCAGAGCAGGGCGAGGCCGGGCACGACGCGGCGGAACATACGGGATGGGCTGCGGTCGATCAGCGTGAGCCCGCCTGAGGCGATCGCGGATACGAGGAGAGGGTGCAGCGGGACCAGCAGTCGTCGGTCCAGGTAGGGCCAGACCATGAGCATGGCCAGATAGGTGACGATCAGCCATCCGCAAGCTGGAAGGCGGCGGATGAGAACAACGGTTCCGATTGCAGCCAGCGTCAGGAGGAGGCCACCCAAGACCCACAGGGGGGTTCCCACGAGGCCGGGGAGGAGAAGCGCGATGGCTCGCCCGATTACTCCTGTGACGTGGCCGGGCAGGTCGGCCACGAACCCTGCCGCTCCGGAGGAGACTTGTTCTGCCAGCCAGCCCTGGTACGGGCCGAGCAGGTCGCGAGCGCCCTCCGGGATTCGCTCGGTTGCGGAGTTCGACCACCTTCCCCACGCGATCAGGAAGAAGAATGCGGGGCCGGTGAGAAGCGCGGCAGACACCAGGCGCCTGGTCGAGGGACGTGGCAGCAGGAGCCCGGCGACGCAGGCGAGCAGGACCGCGAATCCGGCCGATCGTGTCGCCACCACGGCCACCAGGGTGAGGGCCGGAGGCACGAGCAGGGGCCAATTCGGTCCGAGAGCCCCGGGAGAGCGGCTCCCGTCGGGGGTCTCCTTACCCTCGACAGCTGCCGCGACCTTCGGCCACTGCGCGAGCGTCAGGACCACGAGCAGCACGAAGAGTGGCTCCGATAGCGGGATCAGTGCGGTCCTCACCACGTCGGTCGAGGCGAAACCCATCACCGCTGTGATCACGCTCACCGAGACAGGAAGCCCGACGGCTCGGTGCAACGTGCGGCCGAAGAGTGCTCCGGCTGCTGCGATCAGCCCGAGGTTCAGGAGCGTCGCAAGCAACGTGACCGCACCGATGGACCGCGTCAGACTCCAGAGAGCGCCGAGGACCAGCGGGTAGCCAGGAGGGAATTTCGTCGCCGGCGGAGTGCCCGCGACACCGTGGTACACGAGGCCGTGCCCCTCCGCCAGGGATTTGCCCAGGAGCATGTACACGCCGTCGTCATGCCACACTCCGGCGGGGACCGGACGCCACGACGCGAGACCCACTCCAAGGAGGCCCAACCCGACCAGGATCCACGGCCGCCATGAGTCGTACTCGGAAGAGGCCGTCCATGAGTCCCTCTTGGGGGCGGGATGCGCCCGCGTGCCGGTCACCCGAGTCCTACCCCTCCTCCCCCGATTCGAGGGCCGCATCGATACGCGTCGAGATGTCGAGAAGGTGCGCGGACGTCACTCGATGGCGAATCCGCCGCTCGGCGGCAGAAACGTCGTCCCGGAGTTGCGAGAGTTGCGCGCGAATCAGCGGGCGAATGTCCGAACTCGAGAGGTCCGGCGCCGGGCCCTGAAAGCCGTTGCCTGCCGGCTGCTCGCGCATGAGCTCGTGCATGCGCTCCACGTAGGCCCGCTGCAGTGCACGGCGATACCCGTCGATCGCTGACGCTGAGGAAAGGTCACCCCATACGGCGTCCCTCGCATCGTCGAGAAAATCCACGAGGGGATACGGCTGGGCGGAGGGCATGGCCTCGATCTCCAGCAGAAGGTCCATCCTTCGGGGATCGAGCAGCCGGCGGAGGATCGCGGCCTGCCGCCGCTGGAGTGCGCGCAGACCGCCGGAGGAGGGGCCGACTCGTTCGAGGATCGCAGCCTCATTCAGCCAGATCGGTGCTTCGAAGACCTCACGAGCCAGCCACTCCATCGCCTCCTCCTGACGCTGTCGAGGGACCGCGTCGTACACCAGTCCATCCTGATCCGCCGTCTTGAGATCCACGTAGACACCGCCGATGACATTCAGGACATGACCCACGTATCGGTTCCACTGTCCGAGAGCCTCTCCGTAGATCTCCTCGAGGTCGGTGTAATCCTCTCCGGAGCGTGTCGTCCATTCCACAAGGTTCGGCACGATGCGCCGAAGGTTCGCCATCCCGTACGAGCTCGACCGGACCGGGTCGTTCCCCATGTCCTCGGTCTGTGCTCGAGGATCGGTGACGCCGAGTCCACCCTGGGGCAGATATTTGAACATCCGATCATCAGCGCGCTCGACGATCCACCCATCGAGGGTATCGAGCTCGTCGTCCGGCGTCTCCGCCTCCGGCAGGAGTCGGTAGCCCCAGTTGACGGAGTACAGGTCGTAGGGGCCGATCCGGCGAAGAAAGTCCTCCGGTCGCAGGCCGTCCTCAGGCTGGGCGATATAGTTCTGGCGCGCGTAGTCCATGATCGTCGGAGCAACGCCCATGCGGCTCGAGAAGGTCTGAGATCGGAGTGAGTCGGTCGGAAACGCCGAGGACGCCACCATGTTGTGCGGGAGGCCGATCGCGTGGCCGATCTCATGGGTGATCACCTGCTCCATCGCCTCAGCCATCAGTGCATCGTCAATGGGCAGGGCACGGGCGCCCGGATTGGCGGCGCCGGTCTGCACCATCATCCAGTTTCGATATGAGCGCATGTGGTTGTGATACCAGACGATATCGCTCTCGATGATTTCACCGGTACGGGGGTCCGACGTGCTCGGACCCTGGGCGTTTCGGGTCAGGCTCGCGGACCAGCGCACGACGGAGTACCGGACGTCTTCGGGGTCCCAGTCAGGATCCTCTTCTGGCGAAGGTGCATCCAGCGCACGTACCGCGTTTCGGAAGCCGGCAGCCTCGAAGGCCTGATTCCAGTTCTCGACCCCGCGACGGACCGCACCACGCCAGCGCTCGGGGGTCGCCGGATCGATATACCACGTGATCGGCGTGACAGGCTCCACGAGCTCCCCGCGCGCGTACGCCTCGGGGTCTGACGGCTCGAGCCTCCATCGCCGTATGAAGGTTTCGGAGGCCGCCTTCTGTTCATCGAGGCCGTAATTCACCCGATCGATCGTGAAGTAGCCGACTCGTGGATCGGCATGTCTCGGCCGCATGAGCTCTCGTGGGAGTAGAACCAGAGACTGATTCATTTCCATGGAGACGGTGTTGGCCTGCGCATCCGAGGGCGGATTGCCGGCATCGTACGTCAGAGTGTGGCGCACGTTCACGTTCAGCGGGTAGCTGCGGACCTGTCCGATGTAGCTTCGAGAGCCATCGAGCCGTCGCACCTGGTAGTCGCGACGCTGAGCGGGTCGTCGGGGACCTCGACCGTCCCGTCCGGTCGCCAC